>JAJDEG010000227.1 GCA_029259895.1 Planctomycetota bacterium | reverse complement strand
CGCCAACAGGGCGTCGACGTCGGTTGTGCCCGCCGCATCCGTGCGCGATTCGGCTCGCGCGATCGCCCTGTCGATCGCCTCGGCGATTCCCTCGGCAACCGCCCGCTCGGCCGCTGCGAGTACGGGCACTTCGACGCCACCCGACAAATCGAAGATTTCTTGCGGCTCGAACCCGAGGACGGCCACACGTTCTTGCCACCGCAACAGGTCGCTCATGGCCTCGATCAACGCCTGCTCGAATTCCGCGTCGTCGGTGATCGGGCTGATCAGTTGAACGAGCTGGTCCGGAATGATGGTCTGTCCGGCGACCCGTGCGATCTTGGCGAGCCGAAACTGTACGCTTTGATCGCTCTGTTGCGAGACATCGTCATCCTCGTCGGCGACGAACCAGTCGCGCAGCGCCTCTTTCTCGATCGCCAGCAACTGGGCGATCGTCAGCGGCGGTGGCGGACCGACTTCCAGGATGATGAGTGATCGGGCAGCGGCATCGATCGTCGACACTGCCGCCAATTCGTCCGCCAGCGGCGTCAAGTCTTCGGGCAGCGTGCCCGACGGAAACAGGGTGACGCCAGCCGCGTCCGACGCGTTGGGCGAAGCGGCGCTGTCGATCCCCAGAACGTCGCTGAAGTAGTCGACGACGCCCACGCCGCTAAGCAAGTCCTGCCCAAGCATGACGACGTTCTTGAGCAGCGCGGCGGGCGTGTGATCGAGCCGGCCGTCGCCGTCGATATCGGGATTGGCGGCGCGAACGTTGCTCCACTGCGCGTCGAGACCGGCGAGCGTCGCGGTGTCGAACTCGCTCGGCTGCGCGAATAGCCGCGCCGTGCCGCGAACGACAAACGGATCGCCGCCATGTGGATTATTTGGCCTCGTCGGATCGACGTCGACGAAATCCAAGAAGTTCAAGATGGCGTCGAAGCGCAGGTCGGCCGAAATTGCGCCGAAATCGAGGTCAATCCCGACGACACCCCCGGCAATCTCCGACGCGCTCAACCGTCCATTGCCGTCGGCGTCGAGCGCGTCGAGGCGTAATTGCGGTGAAAGGGCGACGTCGGCATCGAGGGTAATGCCGAATAGCTCAAGGTTGCCCGATGCGGTTGCGGCGACGTTCACATCGAGCGCGATCCGCGAGCCGGCGTCGACGAAAAACGCGCCCGCCGCGTCGACGCCGAATCGGAAATCGACGAACAGTCGGCCGTCGAGCGCTACGCCGCCGGAGACCGCAGCTTGGTCGGCAATGGCTGAGAGCGGCGTATTGGCCAGCCCATCGAAGTTCAACGACGCCGAAAGGTCGATCGGAAGCGGCGCGAAACGAACGCGGACAAGATCACCGGTTACCGGCGCGATGTCGCTGGCAATTTCCTCGACCTGAAAACGCGCCGACTCCAGCAGGGACTGAAGCTCCGCGAACGAAGCGGCGGCCTGATCGACCGTCGCCAGCGCGGTCTGGGCCAATTGCGTCAGTTGACTCTGAAGGCCGAACAATATGTTGAGCGGATCGGCGTCGTCGGAAACGAATGGCAGACCGCCCGGTGAACGATCGAACCCATCACCGTAATCGCCAAACCGATCGCGTTGATCGGACAGCCCTGCGTTGAGCGATTGGCGAACGTCGTCGGCCGTCGGCCTCGACGAGACCGTGACGCGAACCGTGGCCGGAGCCGATTCCAAACCGCCGTCCGTGATTCGGTACTCGAACTGGTCCTCGCCGGAAAAGCCAGCGTTGGGAGTGTACCGGAGAGTTCCGTCTCCCAAATCGACGAGCGCGCCGCTGCCGGGCTGCGTGAAACTGGTGATCGAAATCGCGTCGTTGTCGACGTCGAAGTCGTTGGCGAGCAGGCCGGAGATTTGTACCAACAACGGAGCGTCGATACCGGTTGCCAATACGTCGTCGACGGCGACCGGTGCATCAGGCGCCGGCAGAATCGTCACGACAATTTGTCCCGTAATGGGCGCGTGCTTGCCGTCGGTCACCGTGTAAATGAACGCCTCGGTGCCGAAAGCGTTTGGAAAGGGATCGAATTGCACCATGCCCCCGGCAAGTTGCAACATGTTCCCCAAACTGCCCGACGGCTGGAGCGATACCAGCGACAACGGATCGTTCTCGACGTCCATGTCGTTCGCCACCGGATCGAATGGCACGGATGGCCCGGAGTCCTCCAAAACGGTAACCAGATCGGCGACCGCCGTCGGCGCAAGATTGAATTCAAATTCAACCGTCAGCGACGTGCCATCATTCGTGAGTTGCGGCTCCAGGCCACCAGCGGGCGGCGCGGTCACGGCGTCGAAGTCGTCCTGGATCACCGCCAGTGGAATGATCTTGAAGCTGTCGCCGGGCCCCGGTTGGTACAAATCGACGAGACTCAATTCCAATTCGCCGCCGAGGGCGACGGTTCCCTGTGCGTCGAGCACGTCGAATTCGCTGGCGTTCGTTCCGCCAAGCTCGATTTGCAACGCTCCATCAGTCGTTTGCGTGTAATCGCCGACAATCCGCAGCGTCCCCGTACCTGTACCCGGTGCCACGATCGCGTCGTTGAGAACGTCGGCGACGACTTCGCCGCTGCCGGTTATCACGCCGTCTAGGGTGTTTTCGAGCAGCCCGGCAACCGTCAGGCTGCTTCCAGCGTCGACCGCAATCGTGCCGACGTTGGGCGCAATGTCGTTTATTGTCAGCGTTCCGCCGCTGACCTGTACCAGGCCTTCGTTGGTGAACGTACCCGCGCCGCCAGTATCGATCCGCAACGTCTGCCCGGCCGCGTCGGCTAGGATCGTGCCGCGGTTGATGAGTGATCTGCTACCGCTTCCAGAAAACAGCGCGCCTAGTTCCGCATTGCCGCCGCGAAGCGTCAGGTTGTCGCCTATGGTGAGCGTCGTGCCCCCGACGAGATAAAGGTCTTTTCCCCCACCGCCGACGCCGAACTGGATCGTTCCGCTGCCGCTGAGCGTCTGCGTCGTGTCCGAAACCAGTCGCGCTCTCGACCCGCTCAGCGTGATCGTGCCGTTGATCGTCACGCCGTCGCCCAATCGCAATGTTGCAGTACTGGCCGATAGATCAAGATCGGTATCGATCGTCACGCCGCTCAGCCGGTTGTTGTTGTCGCTGGTGATCGCAAGCGTCGCGCCGTCGGCCGTGTCGAGCGTGCCGCCCTGAATCGCACCGCCGCTAAGCGTCCACGAACCGGTCGCCGCGTCGAGCAGCAACGTCGTGCCC
>JAJDEG010000226.1 GCA_029259895.1 Planctomycetota bacterium | reverse complement strand
AGCATGTCTTGAAAGTCCTCGCGGACGACGTGGGCCGAGCAACTGCACGTGATGAGCCAGCCGGCCGGGTTGAGGATTTCGACGGCGAGGCGATTGAGGCGGTGATATGCCGAGAGTGCCCTATCGACCGCGCCGCGGCTGCCGGCGAAGCGGGGCGGGTCGAGGACGATGGCGTCGAACCGCTCGCCGGCTGCGGCAAGGGCTTCGAGCGTCTTGAAGCAGTCGCCGGATTGGAAGCGGATATTGTCGACGCAGTTGGCCGCGGCGTTGGCGCGGGCGAGGTCGAGCATCTTTTCGCTGGTGTCGACGGCGAGGACTTCGCTTGCCCCGCCGATCTTGGCGGCCGTGATGCCGAAGCCGCCGCTGTAACAACACATATCGAGCACCCGACGGCCAGAGACAAGACCTGCCGCGACGCGGCGGTTCTCGCGCTGGTCGAGATAGAAGCCGGTCTTGTGCCCTTCGCCGAGGTCGACGGTGAACGACACGCCGTGCTGCTGAATCTGCACCGACGGCGGCGGCTGGCCGTGAGCGATCCGATCTTGCGGCTCGATGCCTTCGGTGCGGGCGAGATTCGGGTCGCTGCGGACGTGTATGCTTCGCGGTTCGGCCAGCTCGATGAGCATCGGAAGAATCTGCTCGATACGCAGCGCCATCGCTTGCGACGTAAGCTGTACGACGAGGTCGGTGCCGTAGCGGTCGACGATCAGGCCAGAGAGCCCGTCGGCTTCGCTAAACACGAGCCGGGCAGCGTCTTGCGGGTCGGTGTAGCCGATTTGCTGGCGGAGGGCGAGCGCGGCCGCGATCCGGTCGTGCCAGAACGCTTCATCAAGCGGTCGGTCGGTGTCCCAGCAATAGAGACGAACCTGGATGCGGCTGGCGGCGTTGTAGATGCCGCGGGCGACGAACTCGCCGCGGTCGGTCACGAGATCGACGACGTCGCCGTCGCCGGCCTTGCCAACGACGCGATCGATCGAAGCGTCGAGCACCCAGGGGTGACGGGCGAAAAACGGTCCGCTCTTGCGCGGCTTGAGTTTGACTTGAGCGGTTGGGGCGGACATTCGGAATTCAGGATTCGGGAATCGGGGCACGGCGAACGCGATGCGTACATGCTATCCCACCGGGGTCGATGGCCGATAGGGCGTACCGGCGATGTTACGACCCCTGCGTCTTCGGCTATACTCCGGCAGTCCGTCGCGCCGACCACATGCCAGATTTCGGCCCCTAACTCGCGAAACTCCGAGTCCCGAACCCCACTCCGCATGTCCTTCTGGTCGAACCAAGTCGCTCTCGTCACCGGCGGTTCCAGCGGGCTAGGTTATTCGATTGCCGCTGCCTTTGCCGGAGCCGGCGCGCGCGTGGTAATTTCCGCTCGCGACCACGAGCGTCTGGCCGCCGCGGAAGCTTCGTTGCGAGCCGAATTTGGAGATCGCGTTCATGCCATCACTGCCGACGTCACGCGCGACGACGACGTCGACAAGCTCGTCGCGGAAGCCGTCGAGCGTTTTGGCCGGCTCGATGTGCTGGTGAACAATGTCGGTCGCTCGACGCGGGGCGAGGTGCTTGCGACTTCGCCCGACGCGCTGCGCGACATGATGGAAATCAATCTGTATACGGCGGTGCGATGTACGCGGGCGGCGATGCCGCACTTGCTGGGCAATCGCGGGCACGTGGTGAATATTGGCTCGCTGGCGTCGAAAGCGGCGGCGCGGTATCTGGGAGCTTATCCGGCGAGCAAGTTCGCCCTCGCGGCGTACACGCAGCAGCTTCGATTGGAGCTGGAGCCGCAGGGGCTGCACGTACTGCTGGTCTGTCCCGGCCCACTGGCGCGCGACGACGCGGGAGCACGTTACGATGATGCGACGGGTGCTTTGCCGGAGTCGGCCCGACGTCCCGGCGGCGGTGTGAAGCTACGCGGCATCAACCCGAACGACTTGGCGCGGCGAATCGTCGTGGCTTGCCAGCGGCGAAAGAAGGAGATCGTCGTGCCGGCCAAGGCGCGGCTGCTATTTGCATTGGCCCAGCTTTCGCCAACGCTGGGGGACTGGCTGGTACGGAAGGTGACTTAACCCGGCGGACGCCGACGGCTGCGCGGCCGAAGCAAGCCAAAACTTGTGAATTCGTCCGATTTCACATCAAAGAGTAGGCGCGGCGGCCCACCGCTGTATACACTCATAAATGCCTACCGCTGGGTCGCGCCTTGCGACTCGGCTCGAACATCCCGCCCGAAACGGCCCGCCCGCGGCCGACCGTACATCGCCTGAACCTTTCGCGAGCGCGCCTGCGCACTCGCCGACCCTGCGCCAGGAGACGATTTGCCATGAGTTGCGTCAATGGATTGCCATATTATTTGAAGCGCTCTGGTTTTAGCGTCGCGACGGCCGCGTTGCTGTGCGTTGGCGTATTGACGCTCGCGGCCGCTCCGTCGGACGCAATCGCCGCTCAAGTCGCGCGGATCGACATCTACCCGCCGAATGTGCAGTTGGAAACGTCTCGCGATCGCCAGTCGGTGATCGTCGTGGCGACGCGCGACGACGGCGTGACGCTCGACGTCACGGCGGCGGCAAAGCTCTCGCTCGGCGACGCCAAGCTGGCGCGGCTGGACGGCAACACGCTCCATCCGGCGGCCGACGGCCAGACGACGCTTCACGTCGAGTACGAAACGCATAAGGCCGAAGTCCCCGTTACCGTCACGCAAGCCGCCACCGATCGCGCGATCAGCTTCAAGCTCGACGTCATGCCCGTCTTCATGCGGGCAGGCTGCAACACCGGTAGTTGCCACGGCCAGAAGGTCGGCAAGGACGGCTTCATGCTGTCGCTATTCGGCTACGATCCCGATGGCGATCATTACCGCCTGACGCACGAAATCGGCACGCGGCGCATCAATCTCGCCCTGCCGCGCGAGAGTCTGCTGCTCGAAAAGTCCGACGGCACCGCTCCGCACACCGGCGGCAAGCGTTTCGAACGCGACAGCGAACTCTACACGACCGTTCTCCGCTGGCTCGAAGCCGGCACGCCGCAAGACGCCGCCGACGTGGCCAAGGCCGTCTCGCTGGAGCTTTATCCGCCCAAGGCCGTCCTGGAAGGCGAAGGGACGAAGCAGCAGTTCATCGCCCGCGCGAAGTATTCGGACGGCACCGACCGCGACGTTTCGCACCTCGTCGTGTTCCTCACCAACAACGACAACTCGGCCCCGATGGATGAGAACGGCCTCGTCACAGCGGCCGCCCGCGGCGAAGCGTTCGTGATGGCCCGCTTCGATACGTTCACCGTCGGCAGCCAGGTGCTCGTGCTGCCCAAGGACTTAAAGTACACGCAGCCGACGGAAACGCCAGCCAACTACGTCGACGAACTGGTCGGCGCGAAGCTGCATAAGGTGCGTCTGGAGCCGAGCGGAATTTGCAGCGACGACGTATTCCTCCGCCGCGTGACGCTCGACATCACCGGCCGCCTGCCGACCGCGGAGGAGTACGCCGCGTTCACGGCCGACAACTCCGCCGACAAGCGGGCCAAGCTCGTCGACGAACTGCTCCAGCGCAAGGAGTTTTCCGAACTGTGGGCGATGAAGTGGGCTGAGTTGCTGATGATCAAGTCGTCGAATCAGGTCAGCTACAAGTCGGCGTTCTTGTACAACACCTGGCTGACCAACCAAATCTCCAAGGACGTGCCGCTCGACCAGATCGTCCGCGAGATGCTCAGCGCCACCGGCGGCACGTTTACGACGCCGGCCACGAACTTTTATCAGATCGAACGCGACACGCTCAAGACGGCCGAAAACGTCGCCCAGGTGTTCATGGGCATCCGCACGCAATGCGCCCAGTGCCACAACCATCCGTTCGACCGCTGGACGATGGACGATTACTACGGCTTTGCGGCGTTCTTCTCGCAGATCGGCCGCAAGCAGGGCGAGGACTATCGCGAGACGATCGTATTCAATTCCGGCGGCGGCGACATCAAGCACCCCGTCGGCGGCCGCGTGATGCCGCCCAAGTTCCTCGGCGGCGATGCGCCGGAGTTGGCCGGCAAGGACCGCCGAGCCGCATTGGCCGAGTGGCTGGTGAGCACCGACAATTCGTTCTTCGCCCCGAACGTGGCCAATCGCATTTGGGAACATTTCTTCGGCGTCGGCATCATCGAGCCGGTCGACGACGTCCGCGTCAGCAACCCGGCCAGCAATCCCGAACTGCTCGACGAGCTGGGCAAGAAGCTCGTCGAGTACAAGTACGACTTCAAGAAGCTGGTCCGCGACATTTGCCTCTCGAATGCGTACCAGCGCACCACCGCCCGCAACGACAGCAACCAGGACGACGAACTGAACTTCGCCCATTCGCGGGTGCGGCGGCTCAAGGCCGAAATCGTACTCGATTGCATCACGCAAGTGACCGAGACGAAGGACAAATTCCGCGGGCTGCCGCTCGGCGCGCGGGCCGTACAGATCGCCGACGGCCGCACGGCCACGTATTTCCTCACCACTTTCGGCCGCTCGCCGCGAGATACGGTCTGCGCCTGCGAAGCCACGACATCGCCGACCCTCTCGCAAGCCCTGCACATGCTCAACGGTGCAACGGTCGACGGAAAAATCCGCCAGGGCGGGCAATTACCGGCGATGCTCAAGGAAGGCAAGTCGCCGCAAGACGTGATCGAGACGATCTACGTCCGCTGCCTGAGCCGCAAACCGAGCGATGAGGAGCTAAAGGCCCACCTGTCGATCGTGGCGGCCGACAAGAATCCGGAAATCGGCCTGCAAGACGTCTATTGGGCAGTGCTGAACTCCCGCGAGTTTATTTTCAATCATTAACGTGTAGAGCGGTTCGCTTAACCGCAGAGGACGCGGAGGGGGAGCACGGAGGATCACAGAGTAGGAATTGAAGTGTGATTGATGATGATTGATGAGCGATTAGCAACGTAGTGCCTCTTCGCAATTCATTGCCATCGTTGTTGATGATCTATCATCACTTTCGGCATCCTCCGTGTTTCTCTGTGCTCCCCCTCTGTGTTCTCTGTGGTTAAGTAATCAACGTTGATCGTCAGTTCGTTGGCCCCGGTTCGATGGTGCAGTCGATGCAAGTTAGCGGTTCTTCATCATTCGACTGCATCGTCATCGGCGGTGGGCATAACGGCTTGGTCACCGCCGCGTATCTGGCCCGCGCCGGCAAACGCGTGGCCGTGTTCGAGCGGCGGCATGTGCTCGGCGGCGCGTGCGTAACCGAAGAGCTTTGGCCCGGCTACAAGGTCTCGACAGCCGCATACGTCGTGAGCCTGTTTCTGCCCGAGATCACCCGCGAGTTGCGGCTCGCGCACTATGGTTTCAAGGTGCTGCCTCGCAGTCCCAGTTCGTTCACGCCCTTGCCCGATGGTCGCAGCTTGCTGATGGGACCGGAGCCGGGACTTAACCAGCGCGAAGTCGCCAAGTTTAGCCAGCGCGATGCCGATGCGCTTCCGCGCTACGAAGCCCTGCTCGAACGAATCGCCAAGACGCTCGAGCCGACGTTGATGCAGGCCGCGCCGGACCCGCTTCCCCTGCCGGGCGAGTGGCGCAAGATCGGCATCGGCAAGCGGCTGCGCGACGCCGGCAAGATGTGGGCGCTGTATCGCGCGATGAGCGAACTTGGCGGAGATTTGCCCGAAGCAATCGAACTGCTCACCGGCGCGGCGCGGCCGCTGCTCGAACGATGGTTTGAATCCGAAGCCTTGCGGGCCACGCTCGCCACCGACGCCGTGATCGGATCAACGACCTCGATCTCCGCTCCCGGCAGCGCGTACGTCCTGCTACATCACGTGATGGGCGAAGCCGGCGGTGCTCGCGGCGTGTGGGGCTACGTCGCCGGCGGCATGGGCGGATTGTCGACGGCCATCGAAAAGGCGTGCCTCGATATGGGCGTGGAAATCTTCCGCGAAGCGCCCGTCGCGCGGATCGTGACAAAGAATAATCGTGCCACCGGCATCGCCTTAACCGACGGCCGCACGTATCACGCCCCGGTCGTCGCGTCGAGCGTCGATAGCCACCTCACGTTCGAGCAATTCCTGCAACCCAGCGACTTGCCCGCGGAGTTCCGCAAAGCGGTCGCCCGGATCGACTATGCTTCGTCGTCGATGAAGATCAACGTCGCGCTGGCGGAACCGCCCAACTTCACTTGCCTGCCGAGCAACGGTATCGCGCCGCATCACCACGGCACGATCCACATCGGCCCCACACTCGACTACATCGAACTCGCCGGCGACGATGCGAAATACGGCCGGCCGAGCAAGTCGCCCGTGCTAGAGATCACGCTGCCCACGAGCGTCGACGACTCGATCGCCCCGCCGGGCAAGCACATCATGTCGATGTTCGTGCAATACGCTCCGTACAAGCTCGCCGAGGGGAATTGGGACGACATCAAGGAGTCGTTCGCCGATCGCTGCCTCGCGACGCTTGCAGAGTACGCCCCGAACGTCAACGGCGCGGTGCTGCATCGGCAGGTACTCAGTCCGCTAGATCTCGAACGGACCTACGGCCTCACGGGCGGCAATATTTTTCAAGGCGCGATGTCGACGAACCAACTTTTTTGCTTTCGTCCAACGCCAGGCTGGGCCGATCATCGCACGCCGCTCGCTGGACTGTACCTCTGCGGCGCGGCCAGCCACCCCGGCGGCGGCGTCATCGGAGCCTGCGGCAAGAACGCGGCGGCGGAGATGTTGCGGGATGGGTAGCGATTTTCGTAACCACAGAGGACATGCGGAGGGAGCACGGAGGGCACGGAGGAGAGATTGAATATTGGGGGGTTAGAGGTTGGGTGATTTGGGTTCCGGGATTTGTGATCGGAGAGACGAAAGTATGCGAGTTAACCGTTTGACGAAGACGTGCGTAATGCTGGCGACGATTGCTTTCTTTGCGCCGGGTTCGGCGCATGCGGAGGACAAGGCCGCCGCGAAAATAACTTTCGACGAGCACGTACTGCCGATCATGCGCGAGCATTGCGCGTCTTGCCATAATCCCGACAAGGCCAAGAGCGATCTCGTCCTGACGACGTTCGCCGGCATGATGCAAGGCGGATCGAGTGGCGCGGTCATCGAGCCGGGCGACATCGACTCGTCGCGACTTTGGGCCTTGGTGAGTCATCAAGAATCGCCCGAAATGCCGCCGATGCAGTCGAAGCTGGCCGACGCCAAGCTCGATGTGATCCGCAAATGGATCGAAGCCGGATCGCTCGAAAATGCCGGGGCCAAAGCCACGATCAAGAAGAAGCCCGACCTCGCGCTCGCATCGTCCGGCGGAGCCGACAAGCCCGAAGGACCGCCGCCGATGCCGGAAGGATTGTTCCGCGAGCCGGTCGTTCATAGCCAGCGGCCCGGCGCCACCACGGCTGTCGCCGCCAGTCCGTGGGCACCGCTCATCGCCGTCGCGGGGCAAAAGCAAATCCTGCTCTACCACAGCGACACCGGCGATCTGCTTGGCGTGTTGCCGTTTCTCGAAGGTGTGCCGCATATCCTCAAGTTCAGCCGCAACGGATCGCTGTTGCTGGCCGGCGGCGGACAGGGTGCCCGCAGCGGCCGAGTCGCCGTGTTCGACGTCAAGACCGGCCGCCGCGTGACCACCGTCGGCGAGGAACTCGACACCGTCCTCGCCGCCGACATCAACGACACGCATACCCGCATCGCCTTGGGCGGACCGCTGCGCATCGTGCGCGTTTACAACACCGCCGACGGATCGCTGGTCCACGAAATCCGCAAGCACACCGATTGGATTTACGGCGTCGCGTTCAGCCCGGACGGCGTCCTGCTGGCAACGTCCGACCGCACCGGCGGTCTGTTCGTGTGGGAAGCCGAAACCGGTCGCGAGTTTCTCAACCTACAGGGCCACAGCGCGGCGGTGACCGATATCAGTTGGCGCGCTGACTCGAACATTCTGGCCAGCGCCAGCGAGGACGCGACCGTAAAGCTGTGGGAGATGAACGACGGCAAGCAGGTGAAGAGCTGGAGCGCCCACGGCGGCGGCGCGACGACGGTCGACTTCGCTCGCGATGGCCGGCTGGTCTCCGGCGGCCGCGACAAGACGCTCAAGGTCTGGGACGCCGAGGGCAAGCAACTCGCGGCATTCGGCGGCTACGCCGACATCGTGCTCGAAGCAGCGTTCGCCCACGATGGGTCGCGTGTGGTCGCCGGCGATTGGACGGGCAGCGTTCGCATGTGGAGCGTCGCCGATAACAAAGAGGTAGCCCAGCTTTCGCCAAATCCGCCGACGCTGGATATGCGCATCACCGCCGCCAAAGCGGCACTGCCGCCGCTGGAACAAGCGCTCGGCACCGCGCAGACAGAGCTCGCCGCGGCGCAGAAGATCGTCGACGAGCGTGCTGCGATGCTAGCCGAAGTGGCAACGGCGCACGCGGCCGCTGCGAAAGCGCTGGAAGCCGCCAACGCCGGCGCGGCAACGGCCGAAACTGCCCTCGTCGCGGCGCTGCAAGCGTCCAAGGCGACATCCGAAAAGGCGATCGCCGCCAAGGACGCGGCCGCCAAAGCACCGACGGAAACCCCCGAGCAGCAAGCGGCGGCCAAGGCACTCGCCGACGCCGCGTCAGCCGCTGAAGCCGAGGCCGTTGCGGCCGCCGCCGCCATCGCGACAACAAAGACCGCCCGCGACACGAAAGCCGGCGAATCCCAAGCCGCCGCCAAAGCCCTCGCCGAATCGAAGGCAAAGCTCGACGCCGCCACCGCCGCCAAAGCCGAGGCCGATAAGCAGCGCGAACCAAAAGCAGCCGCCGTCGCCGCCGCCGAACAAGCCCAAGGTGCGGCCGTCTCGACCTTGCAAGCGCTCGTGGCGGAGAAGCAACGGTTCGAGGAGTCGCTTGCCCAACTCCCCGTGGCGGCAAAAACCGCCGCCGATGCCGCAGCAGCAGCAACGGCCGCCATCGAGCAGGCGCGGACCGCTCAGGCCGCTGCGGACGATGCGATGAAAGCCAAAGCCGCCGCCGCGGACGAAGCCGCCGCTCGGCTCGCCGCGATTCAGGCCGAAGTCGACAAGCTCAAGGCCGAGACGGCGTCTGCAAAAGCGGCTGCCGACGAAAAAGCCCAAGCCGTTGCCGCCGCCACGCAGGCCGCCGCCGCCGCGGCTGCTGCTGCCGACGCCGCCGCGACCAAAGCCAAGGAAGCCGAAACGATCGCGGCGATTCGCGCTCAGGCGGCTAACCGCTAATTGGCCACCGACAAGGTCGCCGGCGACTTGGAAACGCGCCGCAAGCACACGGCTCGCGGGCGGCTGCGCTGCTTGACGGCCCTCGTTTACCGGGCTAAAATTTCGCCCAAACTCGAAACGCCATAGGGAGTTGTGTCGAGCGTCGCTTCGATCGCGAGCCGTTCGGCACGACACTCCACGGCGACCAATCCCACGCACTCTTGGCAAGGCTGCTCCGCGGTCGATTCGTCGACCGAAGGTGCCTTCGCCGTTCACCCGGACGACATCGTGGCGACAAAAAAGCGACCGCAGCCCTCGGACGACGATCCCACTTCTGTGCACGCTGACCCTGCCGGTCCAACGGACGTTTTCAACGTCCGCGAGGTTCGCAAACTCGTCGAATTGATGCGCGAGTTCGACCTCGGCTTGGTCGACCTGAAGCAAGGCGAGCAGCGCGTGCGGTTGCGTCGCGGCGGCGAGCCGGTCGCGATGGTCGCCGGGCCCGCTGCGCCGATGCAGGCCGCCGCTCCGCCCGTGTCGTCGGCGTCGAACCCCGCCGATGCCCCCGCGTCATCCGCCGGCAAGAAGACGGTGCTTATCAAAAGCCCCATGGTCGGCACGTTCTACTCCTCGCCCAAGCCCGACTCCCCGCCCTACGTCAAGGTCGGCGACATGATCACGCCGGAAACGGTCGTCTGTATCATCGAGGCGATGAAAGTGTTCAACGAGTTGCCCGCGGAAATGAGCGGCCGCGTCGTCGCCCTGCTGGCCGAAACCGGAACGCCCGTCGAGTACGGGCAAGCTTTGTTCGAGATCGAGCCGAAGTAGCGCCAGAAGGCTCAGGACGCAATCCTCCCCCAGAACCGTCCGCATCCCGACGCTTTAGCCCCGCACCGCTGCCGCTCCGATGTTCAAACGCATCCTGATCGCCAACCGAGGAGAGATCGCGCTGCGGATCATCCGCGCCTGCCGCGAGTTAGGCGTCGAAACGGTCGTCGTTTTTAGCGAGGCCGACCGCGGTGCCGCCTATCTCGATCTGGCCGACGAGGCCTACTGCGTTGGCCCGGCAAAGGCGTCCGAAAGCTATCTGCGGATCAACAACATCATCAGCGCCGCCGAAGTTGGCAACGTGCAGGCGATCCATCCCGGCTACGGCTTCTTGGCCGAGAACGCCCATTTCGCCGAGATCTGCCGCAGTTGCAACATCGAGTTCATTGGCCCGCCGCACGAAGCCATGAGCCTGTTGGGCGATAAGAATTCCGCCCGCAAGCTGGCCCGCGAGGCGAACGTTCCCGTCGTGCCCGGCAGCGACGGTCTCGTCACGACCGAATCGCAAGCCGTCGAAATCGCCCACCAGATCGGTTTTCCGGTACTGATAAAGGCGTCGGCTGGCGGCGGCGGTCGCGGCATGCGCGTGGCCTCGAACGACCTCACGCTCAAGTCTGCCCTTTCGCAAGCCGGCGCCGAGGCACAAGCCGCCTTCGGCAACGCGGCGGTGTACCTCGAAAAGTACATCGAACGCCCACGCCACGTCGAAGTCCAACTAATCGCCGACAACCACGGCAACGTCGTCCACCTTTACGAGCGCGACTGCTCCACCCAGCGCCGCCACCAAAAGCTCATCGAAGAAAGCCCCAGCCCGCGACTCACCAGCGAAACCCGCGACGCGATGTGCGCCGCCGCCGTCCGCTTGGCCCACGCCGTCAACTACACCAACGCCGCCACGGTCGAGTTCATCGTCGATCAACAGGGCAATTTCTACTTCATCGAAGTCAACACTCGCATTCAGGTCGAGCACCCCGTCACGGAAATGGTCACCGGCATCGACCTGATCAAGATGCAACTCCGCGTCGCCGCCGGCGAAAAGCTCCCCTTCGCGCAGTCCGACATCGAGCATCGCGGCGCGGCGATCGAGTGCCGCATCAACGCCGAAGACCCGGCGGCCGGCTTTCGTCCTTGCCCCGGCAAGATCGACCTGCTCATTCCGCCCGGCGGATTCGGCGTCCGCTTCGATTCGCACGCCTACACCGGCTACACCGTCAGCCCGCACTACGACTCGATGATCGGCAAGCTCATCGTCCATCAGCCGACCCGCGAGGAAGCCGTCCGCACGATGCTCCGCGCCCTCGAAGAGCTTCGCATCGACGGTCTAAAAACCACGGTGCCCATCCACCGCGAAATCCTCAGCCACACGGCATTCGCCGAGGCACAAATCGACACCACGTTTGTCGAACGGACGTGGGGCAAGTCGTAATATCGCCGCCGACGTAATATCGCCGCCGACGTTAGCGACATCAAGAGTCCGAGAATCGCACGTCCAACAAAGCACGTGGGGCGCTCTACCGTCTGTTCGTCCCCGTTGCGGAATTCAAGAAGTGCTGCGACCGAGACGTCGGGCGGATGCGCTTCGCAGCGACTTGCGATGCTCCCGAACGAAACTCAGCGAGTCCGTCGCCTCGGCGTCGAGAATCGCGTCCACCACGTGGGATCGAGGCCGCCGCGCGGTCGCCGCTACCTGTCGAGCGTTAGCGGACGCGGAACGAACGACCGACGCCGGAGCTGACGCGGCTGCCGCGTCGTTCGATGCCGGTGCAACGACGCCGCGTCCAAACCTTCGCGCGAACTGCGCCGCGTCGAGGCGATCGACGGTGCCGTTGCCGTTCATGTCACCATCCAGGGCCGTCGCGCCCGCTAGCGTACCCATGTTCGCTTGCAAGATCGCCAGATCGGCAAGATTCACTTGTAGGTCGCCGTTGAAGTCGCCCAACAGCAAGTCCGGCGACCCAGGCGAACCGCCGATCTCGAAGCTCGCTCGCCAGGATGCAGGACTATTCCACGCACTCGCCACCAACGACTCGTCGACGATCGTGAGCGAGTATCCCAATCCGTCGGTGCTCGGATGCCAGCCCGGTCCCGTGTCGTCGTAGGTGAAGTCGAGGATCGTCTGCGCCTCCGCGTCCGCCACGAGCACGCGCTCGCCAGCGTTGTTCAGCCGCCCGCCAAATTGGCCAGCCACGGGAATCGTGTCGCCGTAGCGCTCGGCGAACGCCGCGAGATTCTCCACGATGACGATACGCCCACCCGGCGGCAACGACACTTCCCCGAACGTATAGTTGATCGCGTCGCTGATCGTCACGCCGGCAAGGTCCAGCGTATCCGTCGCGCTGGCGTTGACGAACTCGACGAACTCAAAGTCGTCGGCGTCGCCAAAGCCCGCGGCCAATTCCTCAGGCGACGGGTCGTCCGGATGGTACATCAACTCGCTGATCCGCAAGTGATCGGCCAGCGGTCGGATGGTCACGGTGCTCGTGATCGTCACCGAGTCGGAGCCGACTTCGCTCCCCTGATGATCGAAAGCCCGCAGCGTGAGCGTCTGCGTGCCCGGCGCGATCGGCACGGTCGTGGTCCAACTGTTGAAGTCGGTCCACGTGACGTTGAGCGGCACGCTTTCGCCATCGATAAATATCTCGCGCACGTCGATCCAGCCGTCGCCGGCGATCGTGGCCACGACGGCGTCGATCTGTTGCCCATTCGGCGTCGTGATATTGAACGGCACGTTCGGGGCAACGGAATTAAGCTGCTGCAAGACGTAGCTGCCACGCTGGCCGACGTAGGTCGCAAAGTTGCCGAAGCCCTGGCCGGCCATCGTGCCGTAATGCGTCGTCCAATCGGTCATGTACGCCGTGTTGTATTTCGTGAGAATCATGTCGCGCATGTGACCGTAATACACGCGGCGGTTGATCGGTCGGTCGATTAGCTCCGTGACGTTACGATTCTCGATACCGTACAGCGGGGACGTCGCGGAGTACGACGCCACGAAGTTCCAATCCCACGGCCACACTTCGACCTTGTTGTCGCTGGGGCGGATGTAGAAGTCGATGTTGTGCGGATTGCCTTGCATGTAGGCGTCGCCAATGCCCCACAGCGACTGCAAGGCGAACGTCCGCATCCACTGGTCGACGTCGATAAACTGCGGCGCGGCCTGTTCGAGCGCCAATCCGTCCAGACTCAGTGCGTGCATCGCGTCGACCAACGGTCCGTAGTTGTCCTCCGCCCGATTGTTCATGATCTGAATCGACCACCGATACTGTTCGGCGTCGCCGAGGTTGGCCAGGTCGTAGCTGCTGATCCAGCCCACCGGCTGATACGTCTTCAGCGCCTCTGGGTTGCCGGAATTGTTGAGCAGCACGCGCACGCCCTGCATCTTGAACACGGTGCCGTCGCCGCCGGAGTCGTATTGCGTCGTGATGAACTCGTCGCCGTAGCGGGCCATCGACATAATCGCGATGCCGTCGCCATTGCCGGCCGGCGTGTTCATATACACGAGGTCGTCGTACATTTGCGGCACGCCCAATTGCACGGCCGAATGTTTGACGAGAATTTCAGTCTTGCCGGGCGTCTTCATCGTCACGCTGCTATGCACGCCGCGGAACAGATGGTCGCTCTGAAACTTGATGTTGTAGCCCGCGCTCCCGGCGTTCTGCCGGCTGAACATGCTGCCGCGGAGCCGAATGCCGACGTCGTAAAAGACCTCGGTTTCGTCGTACACGACCGTCGCGCCGAGCCGCTCGTTGCTCATCATGTTGGTTGCGGTGAACAACTTGGTGATTTCCGCTTGCGTCATGATCATGCGGAAGTTGTGCCGCGTGCCGACCTGCGCCCGGCCGTCTTCCCACTTGATGAGCGCGCGCGAGTCGCGTCCTGCGGCCGGGTAGGTCGACGTGATGCCCAGCGAATCGCGGCCTTCGACGTAGAATTGCACGACCGTCCCCGCCGACTGCCCCGGCACGTTCGCGCTGTAGGCACCATCGGAACCGGCAGCCATCGGCGCGGAGCTCCAAGCCCCGCCCGCCACCGAATACCACAGCGTCATCGCCGCGACGCCGTCGCTATCTTCGGCCACGACCGAAACCGTCGCGGGCTGACTCACGGCTGGAATGACCGGCCCGTGACGAAAACCATCGTACGTCGGCCCAGCGTTGGCGACGTACACCGAATTCTGCGTCCCCGGCGTGCCGCTCAACTCGGGCTGTTCGAGAATGTGCAGCGCCACGACGCGGTTGTAATACAACTCGGCCCGTAACTGTGGCGAACCGGAGAGCCACTTGGCGTCGAATGAAATCTCGTACGTCTGGCCGACGACGATCGGCGCATTGCCCACGGTCGTCGTTTCCAACAGATTGTCGAGATAATCGGCCTTCGACTGCGCAGCGACGTGCAGCACCTTGTTGCCCGGATTGTCCGGATCGCCGGCCACGCGCGTGCCGGCGTGCGTGCCGAGCAGCCGCCACTTATCCGCCCCGCCTCCGACCGTGTCGCTGCCGAACGAACCATTCTGCACGAGTTGCACGTTCGCCCCGCCGGGATTCTCCACGACGCTGACGTTATCGAGCAGCACTTCCCCGGCGTCGAGCAGCCCGATCCGCAGTTCGCGAAAGTCGCTCGTGCCGTTGGGGGCGATCGGATCGTACACCGGCTTGATCGCCACGGCCGTGTACGTATATCGCCGCCAGTCGGATCGTGCCGATTCGTCGCTCGCCGCCCACGCTTCCGCTTTGGAATTGTCGGCGAGCGGATTGATGAGCTCCAGGCTCCGTCCGCCGCCGTCCGCCGCTTCGCTCCAGCGGCCCCCCTCGTAGTAATGCACTTCGTCGACCGGGTTCTCGTAGTCGTCTTCGAGCACGATCCGATCATCGCGATTGTTCATCGTGCCCGCAAACGGCCCGACGACGTTGATGCCGGGATACTTCGCCAGCAGCGCGGCCGGATCCTTGGCCACGACCAGGTACTCGCCCGCCGCCAGCATTGTTCCGGCAGGGAAGTCGTAGCGAATCGCGTCCTCGAAGTCCCAGCCGGTCAGGTCGACGGCGTGGTCGCTGCGATTGTAAAGCTCGATCCACTCCTCGGCCGACTCCGCGAACTCGGTCTCTGGCGAAATAAGCGTCAGGCCGCTAACCTCCGCGCCGAACACCACGTCGTTGCTGGCCGGCACGATCTGATGCACTTCGACAGCCAACACGTTTGTGCCCGCAACCAGCAGATTCGTCGGCAATTCGACGGGACCGACGATGCTGGCGTTGCCCACCGCCGATTCGGCGTTCGAGTTGAACGTGACGTTCGTCGCCGGGCCAAAGTTGAAGCGATTGAACTCAACGCCGTTGAGGTAAAAAACCGCTGCGTCGTCGACGATGTGCCGAAACTGCAACACGGCATCGGCCGGATCGCCCGTCACGTCGAACGTGGTCCGAAAGTAAAACGTCGGGCTGCCAATCGTCAGCGGCGTCGTCTTCGGTGCCGGTAGCGCCGACGACTCGTTGAAGAACAGCCCGCCGCCGGTTTGCCAATCCCCGCCCGTGTCGTCGTATCCCGATGCGCGCCAGGCCGTGCCCAAGTCGGTGCCCGACTGGTAACGCCAATCGTTCGTGTACGACACGAGATTCGACGACGAGTACGTTGCCGGCGTGGCGTACGTCGGCCGGGCGTGGTACATGATCTCATTGATGACAATCTCATCGCGGAACGCGAACGCGTTGTTGGCTCCGAACGTGTCGCCGCTCGTATACCGCCAGGGACCGTCGCCGTCGGGCGAGCGGCCGCGTGCGCGATCCTTCACGACCACCGCATCGGCAACGCGCTCTTGCAGTGGCGTATAGAGAAACAGTCGCTCTCCTGCCGCCGGCCGAAAACCGAGTTGCGCTTCGTCGAAGGCGACGTATCCTCCAACCGGCAGCGTCTGGGCCGGAATGACGAACTCGTTCACACCGGGCCCGGTCGCCGCAATGACGTAGCCGGTCAAGTCTTCCGCGGCGGCGGAGTTATTGCGCAGTTCAACGCGGAATACCGGGTCGGCCGCGCCGGATACTTCGTTCAACCCTAGCGCCGGCGTACCGATGCCCGGGTTGACGATCGTTTTCTGCAGCACCAGTTCCGCGCCGAACACCGTGTCGCTGCTCGTGTCGGACGTTTGATGCACTTCGACGGCGAACGTATTCTCGCCGGCCGTTAGCAAATTCGTCGGCAGCGGTACGAATCCCGACAACGCCGCGTCGCCAACACCGCGATTGGCAAGCGTGGTCGACGTGATTGTGCCCGCCGGCATGCCATCGCGCGCGACCTCCTGGCCGTTGAGATAAAACACCGCGCCGTCGTCGATCATGCTCCGCAAACGCAGTTCCGCGCCGCCCAAATTGCCGTCGAAGTCGAACGTCGTGCGGTAGTAATACGTGCGGACTGCCGGCACGTAAGGCGAAATGCTCGTGGCCAGCGGAATGGGCAACCCGGCCGTCTCAAAGCCGATCGGTCCCGGTCCCGATTCCCATCCGGCCCCAGTGTCGTTGTATCCGGGCGCGGTCCACGCCGTGCCAAGATTGCTGCCCGACGGGTTGTAGCGATACGTCGCCGAAAACGGCAGCAGCGTCGTTTCCACCGTCGACACCGGCGGCGGGATGTTCGCCGAACCCGGCGTGCCACCCATCTGTGGACTGGTGATCCAACCGGCGGCGTCCTCGCTGCCGCCTTGCGGATTCACCTTCGCCAGCGTCGCGCCGGAACCGTCCGCACCAACCGGCCACGGGCTGTCGTCGCCGAAGCCGATCGTGTCCATCACGCGATTGGCGTGATTGACCAGGTCGACGCGTTCTCCATCGTTCGCCAAGCGGCCCGTGAACGGGCCAAACGCTGCGGCAAAGCCCGTCGCCGTTTCCAACGCCAACGGATCGGCGGAAATGACGACGTACCCACCTCCAGGCACGACCGTATTATCCGGAAACATAAACTCCACGCCGTTTTCGAGCCGCCACAGCGAGATGTCGACGTTAACCGCCATCTGATTGTGCAACTCGATCCACTCCGGCGTGCCATCGCCCGCCGGGTTGTACATGATCTCGTTGAACACGACCGTGCTATCGAGCACTATTCTCGATTCGAGCGGCTCGATGCGAGCACGTCGGTACGAATTCCGTGCCTTTCGGCGGCCTAAAACCATTGCGTGACAACCTCATCGCGGCGC
>JAJDEG010000225.1 GCA_029259895.1 Planctomycetota bacterium | reverse complement strand
TTGGCTGACGAACGGGCCGAGGTCTTTCTTCCAAATCTGCTCGCCGCCGTGATCGAGGGCGACGAGCGTGATGGCGCTCGCATCGGCCCGGACGACGTAAATCGCATCGGCGTCGACGGCGGGCGTGCTCGACGCGAACGTATTGAGCTTGTGCAGATGGTACGCCGTTGACGGGAACTCCTTCTTCCACGTTTGCTTGCCGGTGTCGGCGTCGTAGCACATCACGTACTGCGTCGCCGCCTTGGGATCGCAACTGGTGATGAACAGCTTCTTGCCCCATAGGACCGGGGCCGAGTGCCCTTCGCCGGGGAGGTCGACTTTCCAGTTGTAGTCGGCGTCGGTCCATTGGGTCGGTATCGTGGTGGCTTCGCTCACGCCTGTCCCGTTGGGGCCGCGGAAGCGTGTCCATTCTTGTGCCGACGCCGAAGCGGCGGCGACAGCGAGAAATGCGAACGCCACAGAGAATCGCTGAACGTACTTTACCGCCATCGCGACAACCTCATAGCAAGACGTCGGGAACAGATCGGTCCATTTACGTCGCTCCCACCGTCGCCATGCTAGTCGCCGGCGCGGCGATTGGCCATACTTTTCGTTTCCAATCGCGGACGAGTAAGAAAAAACCCGACGCGCTGGGACGGGTGCCCAGCACGTCGGGGTAACGGATCGGCCGAAATCGCTGGTCGGCGATCTGGACGGCCGCGATCTGGAATGCCGCAATCTGGCGGGCAGCCTAATTCCCGCTTTGGCTAAGCGGCTTTCTTGGCGGCTGGTTTTTTCGCCGCCGCGTCATCGCCGGCCGCTTTCTTGTCGGCGGCCTTTTTTTCGCGGGCCGCTTTGGCTTCGGCGCGAATCGCGGCGAGCTTTTGCTTTTGCTCCGGCGACAACACGCCCTCGATCGCCGCGTCCTCTTCGGCCTCGATGGCTTCGAGTTGTTTACGCAGAGCTTCTTTCTTCGCCGCGAAGGCGGATTGTAGTTGGTAGATTGCCGCCCGTTGCTCGTCGTCCACGATCTTGGCGAAGTACGCCGGCAACCGACCGCGGGGCTTTGCCCTGGCCGGTTTCTTCTCGCCGGCCGCCGGTTTCGCTTTGTCGGCGTCTTGGGCATATGCCGAAGCGCAGACGAGGACCGCGATCAAGGAAAACGCCGAAAACCGCCGCACAGCCACCGACCATGTTCGTCGATTCATGAGAATACCCTTACTTGAGGTGAAAAGCTTAACAAGCCCTCCTGGTACATGTGGTCAGTCTAAATGATGGCACGGGGGACGGCAACAAAAAACTTGTCGTTGCCTGCCGCTCGGGGCGTTCGATGCGTCGGCTGCCGCATGGGGTGAAGGCACCATGCGTGGCCGTTGCGATGCTCGCGACCCGTGCGACTTCGACCTGCGGAATTCTCGGCCGGTTCGCCAACGTAAATCATTTGCCTTGGCTGCACTTAACGATTATCACAGATGTATCGGGAATTAGTCCGCACCGTAGGCGCTTCCGCCTGACGGGTGCGGTTCGATCTTGCGTTCGTGGTCGCCGACGGCCGCGCCGATTTGACCGTCGGACGGGCCGTCGGGCGAATTAGCGAGCCGCCCATAAAAAGCCGGCTCGTACGGCCAAGCCAAGTCGTGTTCTGGCCTAGACTTAATGACCCCGCGCGACGACTCGGCGACACATCCCTATGCGGATGCAGGTATGCCCGTCTCGCATCGTGCGAAGCCAAATCTCCATAAATCTTGAGGTGGAATCCGATGAACTGCTCGCGCCGTTACGTTTCGATCGAGGCCATTGTCGCGCCGCGCATTTCGCGTGCGGCGTGCGTTGTCGCGGTTTTGCTCGCCGTACTGGCTTCCGCATTCGCCCCGAGAGCGACGGCGCAAGCACCGCGGTTCACCGCCAAGGAATTGCTTGCCGATTCGGTATCGGACGTCGGTCCGAAGCATACCCAAGTCGACGACGCCATCACCAAGTTTTCTCTTGGCGATCTGAATGGGGCATACCAGCACTTCAAGAACGCCAAGGTTCAGGCTGCTGAAATTCCGCCGCCGGAACTCTTGATGGCGAAGCTCTGCTTCCTCGGCGTCAATCCGCAACTCGGCCGCAACGTGCAGCTCGGCCGTGCCTGGATCGAACGAGCCGTCGCCGCAAGCCCCGAAGATCCAGAACCGTATTCGATCCTCGGCGAAGTGGCCTTTACCGAGGGCCGCGTTACCGATTCCGACGTGCTGTTTTCCGAGGCGCAGCGGTTGGCCGAAAAATTCACTGAGAACGCTAAGCGAAAGCAGAATTTCCAGCGCAAGTCGCTGCAAGGTCTGGCCGCCATCGCGCAGCGTCGAGAGAAATTTGACCGTGCCAAGACGATGATCGACGAGTGGGTCAAACTCGATCCGGAGAATGCTGCGGCGCACACGGCCTTGGCCACCGTTCTGTTCTACCTCAATCAACCCTCCGAAGCCTACAAGGCGTTCCAAGAGGCCGACCGCCTACTGAAGATCTCCGCCGATCGCAATTCGCCCCCCTCGCCGATGGCCGAACTCAACATGGCGGCCTTGTATCAGCGCCGCGATAAGGACGACAAGCGGACGGGCGATCTGATCAACCTGGCCGTCAAGAACCACTCGAAGGATTTCGGCGTTCGACTGAAATCGGCCCAAATCGCGATGGCCGCAAATTTACTCGACATCGCTCTGACGCAGGCGGAAACGGCCGTCAAGATGAACGAGAACGATCTGACGGCGAAGCTGCTTCGTGGCTACGTCGCTCGGCTGCGAAACGACTTCACCACGGCCGAGCACTATTTCGAGCTGGCCCACTTGCAGTCGCCCGGCAACTTCGACGCCTCGAACAACCTGGCGTTGCTCCTTTCCGAGCAAACCGAAAAGTCGAAGCAGGATCGGGCGCTCGAGTTTGCCGTCATGAACATCCAGCGGTTTCCGATCAACGGTCAGAGTTCGCAGCGGTTCGACGCCATGTCCACGTTCGGTTGGGTGCAATATCAACGCGGCGTTACGTCCGACGCGCAGCAGGCGCTTCAGCAAGTCATTAACGCCAACGTTCTCACGTCCGATTCGCGGTACTACATCGCCAAGGTTTTGCTCAACGACCCCAAGCGGACGGACGACGCGATGAAATTGCTCGAAGTTGCCGTCGAGAGCGATCAGCCGTTCGTTAACCGCACGGCGGCGACGGAACTGCTCTCCTCGCTTAGGGCCAAGTCGGGCAGCGGCTCGCCTCCGGGTCGGTAGACCGGCGCGTGGCCATCGGGCGAGATGCACGCTCGCGAGAACGATCAGCGCGCAAAAAAAGGTCATGGTAAGTCGATCCTTCGACTTACCATGACCTTCATCCTGAAACGCAAACGCATTAAGCGTTTTTGCCGGCGAGCGTCTGTTTGGAATATCGGCAAGGCGGTCGGCGACTCTTTAATCCGCTCGTGCCGGTTCTCGCTGCGCTGCCGAAAATCCGCCGAATAACAGTGATTTCGGCATTCGTCCGTGGCAAGACGTCCGCCGCGTGCGTAGAATTGCCCGTCGGCGACGGCCGGTTTCGTAACCGGCAGATTGGTCGTCCCGGGCTTTGTAGGGTGGGTCGAACGAAGTGAGGCCCACCACGATACGACGCAACAGTTGGTGGGCCTCACCTTCGCTCGACCCACCCTACGATCCAGCTACGTTCCACATTACCGTTTCGCCGCGGATCGAAATTGGCCTCTAACGCCCACGCGATTATGGCGACTTCCCCGCTATTCGCTGCTCACGAGCGACAATTCGCCGAGAACCGCTTCGTGTACCCGGTGCTTAGCCGCCGGGCCCGCGGATTGTCGATCGGCGTGAATCTGAATCCCGACAAGATATGCAACTTCGACTGCATCTACTGCCAGGTCGATCGCACGACGGCCGCGGAAACGACCTTCGTCGAAACGCCGCGATTGCTCGATGAGCTTGACGCGGCGTTCGCGCTGGCCAAGAGCGGCGATGTCTTCGCGCTTCCCAAGTTTCGCGACACGCCTGCCGCACTCCGCCGTGTGAACGACATCGCCTTCTCCGGCGACGGCGAGCCAACAACGTATCGCAACTTCGACGAGATCATTGCCGCCTGCGCCGACTTGAAGCGGAAGCATGGCCTCGACGACGTGAAGATGGTGCTCATTACGAATGCCAGCATGTTCCATCGGCCCCACGTCGAGCGCGGCCTCGCATTGCTCGACGAGAACCAAGGCGAAGTCTGGGCCAAACTCGACGCCGGGACTGAGGAGTACTATCGGCTGGTCGACCGCACGTCGATTCCGTTTCGACAAGTGCTCGACAACATCGCCGCCGCCGCCCGCGTGCGGCCGATCGTCATTCAAGCCCTGTTCATGCGCGTCGACGGGCAGGGGCCGAGCGACGCCGAGCAGGATGCGTTCTGCGACCGGCTCGCCGAGATCGCCGCGTCAGGCGGTCGCATCAAGCTGGTGCAAGTCTATACGGTCGCGCGTCGGCCGACGGAAAGCTACGTCACGCCGCTCTCCGACGCCGACGTAGACGCGCTCGTCGATCGCGTCGGGCAGCGGACGGGTCTTCACGCCGAACCGTTCTACGGCGGCACGACCTGGATGTCCGACGAATAGCGTGGATTCTCGGCCCGATTCTCGGACCGATTCACGTCGCGCTCCCGCTTCGGCCACTGGATTGGCTATCATGTACGGAACGACATTCGATCAATCCCGCTGTCGTTCCCGATTCACAGCCAGCCGTCTGGCACTTAGCGATGGAGTAATTCCGCTCATGACGCTGACGAACTCAAGAAACACTCGGTGGTCGACGATGTGCCGATTCGCCCTTATCGCGCTCGTTGCCGTTGCCGCGTCGGCGACCCGCGGCGACGAACCAGCCAGGCCGTTCGGCAAGGACTTTCCGAACCTCGATTCGCTCGCCACGGGCCAGTGGTGGGATAAAGAAGCCAAAGGCGCGAACCGGCCGCCGTCGATGAACGTGCCGCGCGACGAAGTGATCGCCTTTGCCCTCTACACGCACGACCGCGGCGTCTTGAAGCTCACCGCGCAACTTTTCCCGCTCAAGCCAGACGAATCGCGCGAGGTGCGGTTGGAATTCAAACGGGGCGACGCTTGGGTCGAGGCTGCCAAGACGCAGATCGTCTTTCCCGGCTGGAGCGCCCATTTCCGGATCGAGAAATGGGACGATTCAAAGGACGTGCCGTATCGCGTCCGCCACGGCGAGAAGGCGGCGTTCGAGGGCCTCATTCGCCGCGACCCGCGCGACAAGGACGTGATCGTCGTCGCCAACATGTCGTGCAACAGCAGCCGCACGACCGGCTTGCGGCCGGAGATCATCGACAATCTCAAGTCGCAAAACCCGGACCTGCTGTTCTTCGCCGGCGATCAGACGTATCGCCATACCGAGCACACGGCCGGTTGGATCGAGTTCGGCCTGCAATTCCGCGACGTGCTCCGCGATCGGCCCGCCGTGACGATTCCCGACGACCACGACGTAGGGCATCCGAACCTGTGGGGCGAAGCCGGAAAGCGGTCCACACGCCGCGACAATGCCGACGGTGGATACTTTTATCCGGTCGAGTACGTCAACATGGTGCAGCGGCAGCAGACGTGGCACCTGCCCGACGCCGTTGACCCGCGCCCGGTGGACCGCGACATCACGGTCTATTTCACTCGCCTGAGAGTGGGCGGCGTCGATTTCGCGATTCTCGAAGACCGCAAGTTCAAATCCGGACCGCAGGGAAAGATTCCGCAGATGGGTCCGCGGCCGGATCACATCAACGACAAGAATTACGACCCCAAGACGATCGACCTGCCGGGTTTGGAATTGCTCGGCGACCGGCAGCTCAAGTTCCTACGCAACTGGGGCCAAGATTGGACGGGCGCGGACGTGAAGGCTGTCTTGTCGCAGACGGCGTTTTGCGGCGCGGTCCATTTGCACGGGGCGCCGAGCAACCGCCTGCTGGCCGATCTCGACTGCAACGGCTGGCCGCAGACCGGCCGCAATCGGGCGCTCGAAGAAATCCGCCGCGCCCATGCCACGCATCTTTGCGGCGATCAGCATCTGGCCGTGGTGGTCAAGCACGGCATCGATGAGTGGGGCGATGGACCGTATGCCTTCACCAGTCCGGCGCTGGTCAACACGATCTACGGCCGCTGGTGGCATCCCGAGGACGAAAAGCCGGGGCCGAACCCGGTCGCCGACAGTCCGCTGCCTTGGACGGGCGACTTCCGCGACGGACTAGGCAACAAGATTTCGCTGCTCGCGTATGCGAATCCAGCCGACGTCCGCGATGAACGCCAGCGCGGCGACGGCTACGGCGTCGTGCGGTTCGACAAGAAGTCCGGCAAAGTGACGTTCGAATGCTGGCCGCGATTCGCCAGTGCCAAGCAAGAGGACAAGGCCCAGTATCCCGGCTGGCCGATGACGATTCGCACGAGCGACAACGACGGCCGCAAGCCGGCGGCGTGGTTGCCGAAGCTGAACGTCCGTGGTGTCGACCGGCCGGTCGTGCAAGTCGTCGACGAGAAGACTGGCGAAGTTCTCTATACGATCCGCGCGGCGGGACGGACGTTTCAGCCACACGTTTTCGCCGCGGGAACGTACACGGTGAAGATCGGCCGCGACACGCCCGACGGAGTGGTCTTCGAAGGTCTGGAAGCTTCTGCCGACAAGTCCGCCGCGGGAGAGCGGGAAATTTCCATTCGCACTTCGGCGAATTGAGACGACGCCGGGCAAGCGCAACACGACCCATCAACTTCAAATTAACGCCCGTGACTGCGTCACCGCGCGACGAGCGATTTCATACGGAATGCGCGTCGTGAGGCCGTAGCAGTCGACAGATCGTTCGCCGCGCTACGGTCCACGTCGGTCCCAAAAAACTGATCCGTCGCTACGGCGACACTCCGCGTAATCGCCCGACGTGCCTGCGCCCGAATCACGCCGCGATCGATCGCCAAGTTCGTTCTCGGCAGCGGCGATGCTTCAGGGCGCATGGCACGGGCTACAACCGCGGCTGGCGGCGACGCCGGCAGGTTGGCGTCGCGATGAACGATCATCACGTCATTCAATGCCACGCGTCCATTGCCGTCGAGATCGCCCAATGCCCACGCCGGCGCGCCGACGTAGCCCAAGTTCCGCACAATCGTCGCCAAGTCGGCCCGATTCACGGTACCGTTCAAATTCACGTCGCCGGGCCGGACCTGCATAACCATATCCAACATCACGTCGACGTCGAGCGAATTGACGTTTCCGTCGCCCGTGAGGTCGAACCGCGGATCGGTTCCGCCTACGGCGCCGTGCATCAGGTCGATGTCCGTAGCGTCGACGACGCCGTCTCCGCTGAAATCGCCCAGCGGCGGTTTGGCGATGAGATTCCTCGTGAAATACCGCCCGCTGACGGTGAATTCGCCGTCGTTGTTCGCCCCGTTATAACGATCCACTTCGAGTTGCAGATCGCCGAGAGCGTATCCAAGCGGAAGGCCCTGATACGTTCCGCCGGTGCCCGCCAGGTCGATGACGCGGTCGTTCGAGAAATCGACCAGCGCCACCAGCGCGTCGCTGCCGCGAGGCGTAAACGCGATGTACGCCGCGTTATTGTCGTAGTGCCACTGTCCGCCAAAGTACTTGACCGGTACGAAATGATGGCTCGCAGCTTCGGCCGACGGGGCCATGTCGAACCGACCGAACACATTCTCCTCGCTATACAGGAGGTAGCCGGTGCCGGTCGCGGCGTCTTGGGCAGCGATTCCGGCCAGCGTCGGCCCGATGTCGACGGGTTCCTCGTTGCGATGAAAATAAGTGCCGCCGATCTGAAACTCTCCGTCGTCGACCGAAAAATTGTATTGGTCGGCGGCGAACGTGAGATCGCCGCCGAGGTAGCCCTTGGGAATGCCGTACTCCTCGCTGTTCGTACCGACCAGGTCGACGATTTGGTCGTTCGCAAAATCGACCGACGCAATCAGTACGTCAGTGGGCCTTGGCGTGAAAGGAACCAGGATTTTGTCGTCGTCGTAGTACCAGACCCCGCCTACGTATTGGACGGCGATGAAGTGAGTGCTGGTGAGGGATTGAATGGAGGAAAACCGCTCGTGGACGTCCTCTTCGCTGTACAGGATAAAGCCGTTGCCGGTGCGTTCGTCCGTCGCGAGGATGCCTAGGTTGGTTGGCGCGGCGTCGACACCCAACACGACGCGAGTGCGGCCGAAGTACGCGATCATCGCCGTCCGCGTGCCGGCTTCATCGCCCGATGTGTCGCCGGTGGCTCGAAACAACTGCACGATATTGCCCGCCGGTACGGCGATTTCGTCGACCTCGTGATCCGTGTCGGCATAGGAAGGGAGCAAGCCCGGAAAGTCGAAGCCGGTAGGCGCAGCCGGGTACTCGCGACCGCCGAGAAGCTGCACGACGCGCTTGCCCTTGGGCGGTTGGTACGCCACGAGATTGTCCGAAGTGCCCCTGGCCCGCGTGCCGTCGCCGCCGTCCTCGATCGCATCCATGTACAGCCGCGTCGTCAATCGCCCAAAGACGACGTTTAGCTCCGCGCGCATGTCCACGACCGGACCATTGCCGGCAAAGTCGGCATCACCGCCGCCGATCTTGGGCGGAAGATGGAACTGGGGCAACAGGTCGACGTAGTTCGGTCCGCTGTCGTCGATTCCGATATAGCCGTTCACTCCGTACGCCCGATCGAATGTCCCCAGCGAATTGTCTAGGTTATTGAAATAGATTTCCACCAACTTGGCCGGATCTTCGGCCAACTCGCCGCCGGTCAGTTCGCCGCCGTCGTTCTGATCGTCCCACTTCCACGGCGTCACCGGTTTTGCGCCGGTTCCTTCTTCGCTATGAAACACGCCGTATTCCTGGAACACCTGCGGGTCGAAACGGTGGTCCCACAACCCGCCCGGCTCGAACATGTCGACGAGCCGATACTTGACGTCCCGGTCGTTCGGACTCGATGGAACCTCGGCCGTTCTGAGCGTCGGGTAATACACCACGCCATCGCCGCCTTCGATGTCGACGTGGGGCCAGGCTTTCAGTCCGTGTCCGTGGGCCTGCTGCGCGGTCACCGGATGGTTCTTGCCCGTGTGTGGGTTTGGCAAATAGGCCACGATTCCGTCGACGCCTTGATCGCCACTGGTCCAGGAGCTGCCGGGCGCGACGTAGGAATAAAAGTCCTTGTGGAACGTCGTCACCATGCCTTCCAGCGTTCCGTAGGGATCGGCCAGCGGATCGGTCGGCTTACTGACGATCGATAGTTGGCCCTCCAAGTCGTTTTCGTGCGTGTCCGCGCAGGTGCAAACCGTTTCCCAATCGCGAGTGTGGAAGAATGCGTAAACGATGTACCAATGTGTCGCCGTTTCCGCGACGGAATAATACACGTAGGCCGGCATGGGAACCGTCGCCGCATTCTCCCAATTGTTCTTCATGTCCCAGTCGCCGTCGAAATCGAACGACGTGATGTAGTCGGCCTTGCCATCGAGGCCGTCGTCGTTGTCGTTGGCGGTGTCCTGGTAGTGGATTGGAGCGTGTTCGAGCGCGAGCAAGGCGTTGAAGCCCGGGTCGCCGATCAACAGATCCCGGCGTTCAAGTGTTTCAACACTGCCGACACGACGGGGACGCGCGCGGCGACTCGCCGTACGCAAAGAGGACGGACGACGCATTAATGGAAAGTGAATGTAAGTCATGATGGTTGCTCCCGTTACGTCATTGATGGCGGTACGACCGGGCGAATCCAAATACCCGCCTGATGGGCATCAGGTCACAGCCCTAAATAGCTGGCTAGCGGAATATAGTCGGTCGGGCCGCCGAACGCAAGAATTAAGAATGCGTGAACATAAGAGGCACAGTCGGCACCACGATTCACAATGCTCGTCCATTCGCCACTTGACGCGCAGAAATCGTCGCAACCAGCGTCCCACGCCAGTTGTGTAAACTGGCAGCGGGGCAACTAAGCCGGTGGATCGAACTCGACAACACTCACTCGATGGGGACCGCCAATGCGAAGCCAGAGAATAATCCGTCGACGACTAATCGCGATCAGCAATCCTGGGCCGTCGTCCGTCGCCGTAAAACGCCTCGTAGGATTGCTTGCACTGGTCGCCGCGGCCATAGCACCATCCGCCCGCGCTGCGGATGATCCGACCACGAGGATCGACCTTGCTGCGTCGAATGCTGCCGACCAATGGGTCTTTGCCGACAGGTCAGCGCGCATCGTCGAAGGTCAACTTGTTCTCGACGGTCGTCGTCGCATGACCCGCGCGTTTTATGTGCCCGTCGAATGGTCTGACGTCGCGCTGCGGGCGATCTTCAAGGTTGAACCACAACGCGACGGCGTTCTTGCCTGCGGCTTCGTCGTCCGCGCCGCCGACGCCAACAGTTATTACTACGTTCACTTCGACCGGGCCCAAGCCATCCTCGTTCGCTCGGACGCGGCCAAGGCATGGAACGAGATCAAACGGGTACGTGAACTCGACAAACCGGCCGGCGAGTGGCATCGCGGAGAACTCTCCGTCGAAGGCGACGTGCTGCGCGTCTCGCTCAACGGCAAGCAGCTTTTCGAGGCCCGCGATCCGACGCTTGCCAAAGGCCGCATCGGCTTCTATGCCAACCAGGGTCTCGCGCACGTCAAGGACATCGAGGTCGTCGGCGCGGCCGCCAAGCCATCGGCGAAGTTTGAAATTCCGCCACCGCAACACGTCATCGTATGCGAGGACGCCGGCGCCGGCGCGTACGAGGCGTTTCCCGATGTTTGCCGCTTGAGCGACGGCCGGTTGATGACCGTGTTTTACGCCGGCTACGGCCACGTCGCGCTCCCTAACAAACAACTGCCCCGCGGCGGTCGAGTCGCCTATTGCACGTCGAGCGACGAAGGCCGCACGTGGTCCGCCGCCGAGACGCTGTTCGACGGACCCGACGACGACCGCGACCCGTCGATCGTGCAGTTGAAAAACGGAACGCTGATCTGCAACTTCTTCACGCTCCGCAAGCTCGATCCGCCGCCAAAATCAGGCAAGAAGTGGACCGGCCTGGGCACGTGGATTGTCACGTCGGACGACTTGGGCAAAACGTGGTCGAAGCCGCGGCACATTTCCGCCGATCACTATTGCAGCTCGCCGATTCGCGAGCTTTCCACCGGCCGCTTGATTCTCGGCCTGTATGCCGCGACGGGCGACGACGCCCACGGCGCGACGATCCACAGCGACGACGGCGGCCGCACGTGGGGCAAGGAAGTGGCGATCGACAACGGCGGCATCCGCCTCGACGCCGAGACGGACGTCATCGAGCTGACCGACGGCACGCTGTTCGCCGCCCAGCGTCCGGCGATGTGCTCGGCCGTTTCCAAGGACGGCGGCCAGTCGTGGAGCAAGTCCGAAGAGATGGGCTTCGCCGGCCATTGTCCTTATTTGCTGCGAACGAAGGACAACATCATCCTGCTCGGCACGCGCCTGCCGCAGACCAGTCTCCGCTACAGCACCGACGAATGCCGCACCTGGAGCGACAGCACTCTGGTCGACGACTTCATCGGGGCCTATCCCTCGATGGTCAACCTCCGCGACGGCACCGTGCTGGTCGTCTATTACGAAGAAGGCAAAGGCTCGAATATCCGCGCCAAACGCCTGCGGGCGACGAAGCAGGGCATCGAGTGGCTGCCGCTGGATTGATCCGCCGGTGCGGCCGCACTCGCCGCTCGCTCAATGCGTTACTCGTCCTCCAACAGCCGCAGCACGACGCCGATGCTCGTATCCGTACTGCCTTGATCGAGGTGGACGTGGCGCGCGACCCAGCCCTCGTCGCGATCGAGTTCCACGTGCTTGTCGTGTGCGGCGAAGAAGCCTTCCGTTCCGGCGATGACTTCGTCGATTCGCAACGCCCGCATGCGGACGTCAACGCCGCGGACGGGATCGTCGGTGATCCATACGTTGCCGCTGGAATCCGTGACGTAGATGGCGGCGTCGTGCTGTTCGATCGTATTCAAGACTTCGGCCAAGCGGGCCAAAAAATTCGTTTCGACCGCCACGATGCCGAAGAAGTCGCCCTTTTTCTCGTCGTACACCGCCGTCGACGCGATCAATCGAACGCTCTGCCGCTTCGACTCCGCCGCCGATGCATCCTGGACGATCGTCAACAAGATTTCGCCGGGCGGGAGCGCGGACGTCTTTGCGAACAGACTTGCGTCGGCGAACGTCCCCAACCGGCTCTCCGGCACGCGGCGCACGTACGACGCATCGCTGACGTTACGCTCGACGCGGACGACGCTCACGCCGCCGCCGTCGGCCGTCGCGTCGCCGTCGGGTGAAGTCGATACGAACGACACCGATAGGTAGTTCTGATTCGCGCGCATCAGCCCTTCGTAAATCGTCTCCAGCCGGCCGCGCCACACCTGCTCGCCTTCGTTTTCCGCGTCGCCGCCGCGCGCGTCGATGATGCCCTGAATCGGCGGCAGCGTCGACATGAACCGGGCGTCCCTTTCCAAGCCTACGGCCGTCGACTTCGCGTGCAATTCGATCTCACGAGCGTAAGAGTTCATTTCGTCGAAAAGAATCTGCCTGGCGGCGAGCTGACCTTGACGCGACGCGATCGCGAACGTCGCCAATCCGACCACGCCCACGATCGCCGTGGCCAAAATCGCCTGCGACCATACGCGATGCTGCTGTACCCAACGGGCGATCCGCTGCGACGGCTTTTCCCGATACGCCGACACGCTTTCGCGGGCCATCCACCGCTGCACGTCGTCGGCCAACTCGGATGCCGATTGATAGCGGGCGTATTGCCGCCGCGCCATCGCTTTGGCGCAGACTGCCGCCAGCGCTGGATCGACCTCGGTATGCACCTCGCTGGCGTCGGGCGTGGGGCGGCCGGCAATCGCGGCGAGTAACTGCCGTCCGCTGGTCGCCCCGCTGCTGTCGCGCGTTTGCTCGTGCGGCGCGAAGCCGGTCAGAATCGCGAACAGGATCGCGCCTAGTCCGTAGATGTCGGTTCGCTCGTCGAGTTCATCGACGCGGCCCGCCGCTTGCTCCGGGGCCATGTAAAACGGCGTGCCGAGCACTTGCCCTTGCATCGTGCTCTCGCTGCTCGCGCCGGCATTCGCGGACCCAACGTCTTCCGCGCCGCCGAGGTCGTCGATCACCTTGGCGATACCCCAGTCAATGACGATGACCTGCCCGAAGCTGTCGATGGCGATGTTTTCCGGCTTGAGGTCGCGGTGAATCACCTTTCTCGAATGGGCGTGGCCGATCGCCTGGCAGATGCTGACGAATGCCGTCAGCAAGCGGCGGATCAGCATTGGGTCGTCGTCCCCTTCACCGCGCCGCTCGTGATACTCGGCGATCGAGTCGTGCAGCGTCGTCTTGCCCAGAAACCGCATCGCGTAAAACGCTTCGCCGGTTTGCGTGTCGCTGCCCAACTGATAGATCGGCACGATACCGGGATGTTCCAGACGTCCGGTGATCTCGGCTTCGCGGCGGAATCGCTCGACCGCTGCCGGATTGTCGTTGACCGTGATCTCTTTGACGGCCACGTGCCGCCGTAGTCCCTCGTCGAAGGCTAGCCATACGCGGCCCAAGCCGCCCTGCCCGAGCTTGCGGACGAGACGAAACCGGGCCGCCGATTGGCGTGCTCCCGTTGCGTCGATCGTACTTGCGCCGGCGACGCCCCTTACTCCGAGCAATCGCGCGACGGTGCCCGACGGATCGAAGGCATCGAGCGTGCCGAACAGCGCGCTCTTGCTCGCCGCGCCGTTTCCGCCGCCGCTGCCAACACCGCTGCCGCCGCCTTCGAGAAGTTCGGCTAGCCGAGCCGCCGCCTCTTGCGACAATCGCCGTTTGTCCGCATCGTCGATCGCGCCGACTTGCACCAGATGGTCGGCCAGCGAAACGCTGCCGTGGATCGTCCACGTCTTCAGGGCCGATGACAACTGCCTTTCCGTCACCAGACCAGACCGGATCGCCGCCGCCGCCAGCGCGACGTCCTGCTGCTCCTTGGAATACTCCTGCGCCTCGCCGGCGAGCGTCTCGGCATATCGCGAATCGGCGGAATTCGTGGGTTCGTTGTCCATGGCGTTGGCTTCACTCGAAAGAAACTTGTGTTCGTCGGATTTATCCAGATTACCCTGCTTCGTTCGGCGATTGCCAGTGGTTTTGCGTCCACGCCCGGCAATTATGCGTGTCGGCCTGACGATCCGACGGGTCGCACCGCCCCCGCGCGAGTGGTTGGCCACCGTCGACTGTGACGAGACGTGCGTCACGAACACGCCATTCTCACGAGACCCAACCCCCAAAATGACGCCGTCGCGCCGCCGCAAAGTTCGGCGTGCGGCCGAGGCGACCTACGCGCTATAATGCGGGCTGCCTGCGGCGAACCCATGCTTCGGGCAGCGCCGCGTGACTTGCGGCGGTGGGAGCACGACATGAAGACGCCTTTATTTTCCATTCTCGCATGTGCGACGTTGTTCGGGTTGTTGGTCGTCTCCGGATCCGGCTCGTCCGTCCATGCTGAGGTTTCAACGAGCGCCGATGCGCTGGCCGCGATCGACGAACTCGGTGGATCGGCGCGGCCGCTTTCCAGCAATCCCAGCGACGGATGGGAAGTCGAATTCCACCTCCGCGGAAACGACTTGAACGACGCTGGCCTCGCCCGCGTCGCCGCGCTCGATAACATCGTTTCGCTCAACTTGCGCGATACGAAGATCACCGGCGGCGGATTGGCGCATCTCAAGGGGCTCTCGCAGCTTCGCTCGTTGCATCTTGAACGAACCGCCGTCGACGACGCCGGCGTCGCCCATCTGGCGGGCCTCGCCAATCTCGAATACCTGAATTTGTATTCGACGAACATCACCGACGAATCGCTAACGTCGCTTGCCGGTCTCGCCAATCTCCGGCGGCTGTACGTATGGCAAACCGGCGTCACCGACGACGGCGTAGCCCGGCTCGAAAAGCAAATCCCGAAGTTAAAGATCAGCCGCGGCGTCGACTTGAGCAAGCTGCCGACTTACACCGATGAGACCGAAGAACCGAAACCCACGACGGCGCTCAAGTGGATCGCCACCAGCGACCGCGCCGACGCGCCCAAGTCGGTTCAGGGCGTCAATACGCAGGTGTTCTTCGAGAACGCCTCGAAGAAGCGAGTCAAGTTGTATTGGATCAGCTACGGCAACGAACTGACGCTCTACGCCCAACTCGAACCGGGCGGCACGCGCCAGCAAAACTCGTACTCCAGAAACACCTGGCTGATCGCCGACGAAAACGACAAGCCGCTTGGCTACTTCGTCGTCGGCACGGAAGTGGCGAAGGCAGTGATTCCGAGCCAGTGATTGGATTGAATTCCTTTTGCCAGATCATGAAAGACGAATCATGTGGGATCTTCGCTACTCGCGACGCGACGTTCTGCGGTCGAGCATTGGACTCGCCGGACTGACGATTCCTTCGTTTCTGCAAGCCCGCTCTCTCGGTACGATTGCGCCAAAAGCCAAGTCGTGCATCGTCATTTATTGCTGGGGCGGCATCAGTCATTACGAATCTTGGGATCCGAAGCCCGACGCGCCGGCCGAAACGCGCGGCGAGTTCTCGCCCGTCGCGACGCAAACGCCTGGCATACAGTTCTGCGAACACATCCCTTTGATGGCCCAGCATTCGGACAAGCTCGCCGTCATTCGCTCGTTGCATCACGGCGACGGCGGGCACGGCGGAGCGATGTACCACAACCTCACGGGACACAAACCGACCGGCGGCAAAGCCAAAGATCGCACTAACTGGCCGTCGTTGCCGGCGATGATCGCGCACTTCCGCGACCCCGGCGTCGGCACGCCCCGCGCGATTCGCATGCCTTATTCGATGTACGACAACGGCGCGCTGATGGCCGGTGAATACGGCGGTTGGCTCGGGCCGGACTACGATCCGATGCTCGTCCCTACGCCGGCGGGCAAACCCTACGGCGGCGTCTCGCGCAAGGACGGCCGCGAGTTGAATCTGCAACCGCGCATTGAGCGAGAACGGCTCGCCGAGCGGCGGACGCTGCTCGAACGACTCGACCACACGACCGACAATCGAACGGGATACGACGGGCTCGGCCAGTTCGCTCGCATGGCCGCCGATCTGTTGCTCGACGGCGCGGTCGCCCGGGCTTACGATCTGGAGCGCGAAGACCCGCGCATCCGCGAGATGTACGGCAATCACGTGGGTGGACAGAGCATGCTCCTCGCCCGGCGATTGGTCGAAGCCGGCGTTCCAGTCGTCCAGGTTTGCGCTGGTGCGGGCGATCTGGCCGGCGGCAGCGGAGACAATTGGGATACGCATCGCGATCACTTCGTCAAGATGAAAACGCGGTTGCTGCCCGTGTTCGATCGTGCCGTTTCCGCGCTGTTGGCCGACCTCGAACAGCGCGGAATGCTCGAAGAAACGATCGTCGCCGTTCTTACCGACTTCGGCCGCACGCCGAAGATCAACAAAAACGGCGGCCGCGATCATTATCCCAACGTCTACTCGACGATCCTCGCCGGTGGCGGCATTCGCGGCGGGCAAGTCCACGGCAGCAGCGATAAATCCGGTTCCCAACCGGCCACCGGCGCGTGCACGCCCGGCGATCTGCACGCGACTGTCTTCAAAGCGCTGGGCATCGACCACGCCACGGAACTCCGCGACGAAATGGGCCGACCGTTTCGCATCTGCGACGGCGAGCCGCTGCCACTCTTTTGAAAGAATGGTGCCGCGCACTCGGCCCGAAATCGCGAGCTTTATCGTCGTTTCAGTCGTGCCACTCGCGCAAGGCGTTTTCGCGTCGTCGGTCGTCGGAGCGCGGCGACGCAAATCTCTTGGCGGTTGTGCTGAAGTTGTCGCGCGTGGATGTCGTAGAATCCCCAACCGCGAATGCGGTCGAGCTGCGCGTCGAGTTGGTCGGCTAGTTCCCAGTCAATCAACTTGAGCGTCAACACCAGGCCTTCGACCTGAACTTTCTCGTGGGTGACGAGCGCTTCGACCGTGTCGAGCGTGTAGTTCGGCGCGACGTTCATGTCGGCGAACAGAAATCGCACGTCGCGCAGCTCGGCCCGTCGAACTTCCTTGCCGCGGCGGCGCAGTTGCCGAAAATTCGGATGAGCCGACACGACCGGATCGACTAGGGCGGGATCGACGCCGATCACCATTGCGCCGCGATCGAGCAACGCTTGCGCCGCGCCGCCGGGCGAACAGCCCAACTCCATGCAAACGTCGCCGGATCGAAGCGGCAACCGCGACCAAAAAAGCGCTTCTTGCATCTTGAGATATGCCCGCGAGACGGCGTGTGGCGGCAATTCGGCCCGCCGCATGCCCCCTGGCAAGCGCGACGCAATCGACCGGCCGCCGTGCCATCCCAACCACCACTCGAGCGGCTCCACCACGACGCAGTCGAAGATCGCCGCGTCGCGCGGCACGAGGGCGTCCCTATTCTCGCGCTCGCCATCGGGCGGCGTCGATACGCTCGACGACGCCGCGCCGACCGCAGCCAATGCCGACGGCCGGGCGGCCAGTAGCGCCGCGCGCACTTCGTCGGCCACTGGCGTCGGCCCTGGCTCGAAGTGATGAAACCCTGGCGTGAACGTGTCGCGCTGCCAAACGTGGAGCGCGTCGAACGGGCGTTGTGCGGTCGCGGCAATTTGCCACGCTTCGTCGGCGAGCGACGCGGCATTGTCGCCCGTCACTTTGCCGAGCGAAAACGACCACGCCCGTGCGAAGGCGCAACCGAACTCGAAGTCTTCGTCGAGCGGACGCCGAGGCGGCAGCTTGAACGTCACGAAGCCGGGCCGCGAATAGGCCAATCGAAAATCGCTCCAGCGCCGACCGACTTCCGCCTTCAGCGCTCCCTCGGCGCCGACCTGACATGTAACCAATAGGAACGTCGCTGGTGAAGTCATGGATCGAGCCGCAATGATAGTTGGACGCACAAACGACGAGCGATGTGGAGTTTACCTGCCGGCGGACCGCGCCCGCGCGGCAAGAGGCGACGCACGCAAGGGATTCGACCATTGGCGGTCGATTACGACCGTAGATCGAACGATTGGCCCAGGCGCGGAATCGCCACGTTCCATTGTCGCTCGCGGCGGAGGGTTTCGGCCAGGGCCTCGGCGCTCCGTTTTTCGCCGTGCGTGAGAAAAACGTGCCGCGGCGTCGGCAGCGGGGCCAGCCATTTGAGCAATTCGCCGCGATCCGCGTGGCCGCTCATGCCCGAAACCTTTTCGATTGCCGCTCGCACGGCTACGTCCTGGTGGTGAATCCGGACGTACTTCGCCCCTTCTTGAAGCTGCCGCCCACGCGTTCCTTCGGCCTGATAGCCGCCGAGAATGATCGTGTTGCGTTTGTCGGGCAGGCGGCTGCGGAGGTGGTGCAGGATGCGTCCCTGCGTCATCATTCCGGACGAGGAAATGATAACGGCCGGTCCACCGATTTTGTTGAGAAGCTTCGAGTGCTCCGTCGTGCGGATCAGCGACAAGTGGGGGCCTTTGATCGAACAGGCATGGCCCTCGAGCTTTCCCTCGGCCAGATCGTGATCGTCGGCGTACTTACAAAACAGGTGCGTCGCGTCGACGGCCATGGGGCTGTCGAGGAAGATCGGCACGTCGGGTACGCGGCCTTGCTCCATCAATACTTCGAGCAGGTAAATCAACTGTTGCGCCCGGCCGACGGCGAAGGCCGCCATGACCATTACGCCGCCGCGGCCGATCATGCGATGGACGACCTTTGCCAGTTCTTCGAGCAAGTCGCCTTCGGGATGATCGCGGTCGCCGTAGGTGCTTTCGCAAACGAGATAATCGCACGGCGGCGGCGGCGTCGGGTCGAAGTAGAGCGGTGCGTCGTAACGCCCCACGTCGCCGGAAAACAGAATCCGCAGCGGCTTCGGCCCTTCGCGAATCTCCATCTCGATCATGCACGAGCCGAGCAGGTGACCCGCGTCGTGGTAGCGAATCCAGATCGGCTCCTTGACGGCGAACCACGTGTCGCGGCGAATCGCCTTGAGCAGTCGGAGCGTGCGGTGAACGTCATCCGTGTCGAATAGCGGCAGCGCCGGACGATGCTTCGAGTAACCTTTGCGATTGGCGTACGCGGCGTCGCTCTCGTGGATGTGAGCCGAATCGAGCAGCATCAGCGAAGCCAACTCGACCGTCGGAGGCGTAGCGTACACAGCAGAGCGAAAGCCCTGTTTGACGAGCCGCGGCAACAGGCCGATGTGGTCGATGTGGGCGTGCGTGAGGACGACGCTGTCCAGCGACTTCGGCTCGAAGGCCGGTCGATTCCAATTCATCTCCCGCAGCGTCTTTAACCCCTGAAATGCGCCGTAATCGACCATGACTCGAGCGCCGCCGGCCTCGACCAGATACTTCGATCCCGTAACGGTCTCGGCAGCGCCGTAAAAGGTGATCTGCGCCATGCAATTCGTCCCAGCTTCCTGCCCGTTATCCACGGACCGCTATCGCCTGCCCCCTACTTCCTCGCGTCTTCCTTGAACCGAAACGCCTTGCCGCCGACTAGATCGACGCTGGAAATCGAGGGGCACCAATACCGCTCGACGTGCCCCACGACCAGATCCGTGCCGGTGAAGTGATCGACCTTCGGCCGCATCTGGGAGTTGTACATCGTATCGGTCATATCGCGGACCAACACCACGTTCTTGTCGAGCTTGGTGAGTTGCCGAATGCCAAATGGCCGTCCCAGGACGCACATATTCAGATGCACGCCCATCATGACGACGTTGTCGATCTTTCGCTCGGCGAGCAGGTTGTACGTCTCTTGACCGTTGTCGGTGATGGCGTCGGCATCCGCGATCTCGATGGTGGCGATTTGCCGCTTCCACGGATCGTGAATCTTGCATTTCTCCTGGCAGTCGCAGCCCATGTCGGAATCGTCGATCGGCAGATCGCCCTCGCGCGAATCGTCGGGCCAACACCAGCAGGTTCCCCAGCGTTCCTTCGTCGAGAGCGCGACGGGAGGCTTGACGAATTTCGCTTCGATCGCCCGGCGGCGCTGCGGCGTGTCCTTGTAGAAATCGACGCAAGTGCTGGGCGCGTGAATGATGAACATGCCGCGATCGCGGGCCTTCTTGACGACGTCGTTCATGGCGGGGGCCAATTCGACCACCCGCGCCGCCGCCCCTTTACACCAGTGGTCGTCCCACATGTCGCAAATGATGACGGCGGTCTTGTTGGGATCCCACGCGAGCTTCTTTTCGACGATCTTGTACGTTTTGGCACCCTCGCCGTCCTCTCCCGCCGCGGCTTGCGATCGGGCTCTTAGCGTCAGCACTTCGTCGCCTCGACTGCTGCTGTTTGCAGTACCGAACAATACGGCCCCAACGACGCCAAACAAAACGAGTCGCATTTCGCAACCTCCCAAACGAGAAATGGCCCGCTGCGAAGTGGACCGAGAATCCTCACGCTGTTGTAGTCGGCCGCGTGGACAGAAGCAAGTTGCGCGGATCGATACTCGCTTCCGCGTCCCATTATCGCAATTGGCACTAGCCGGCGTGATTGATGGCCGTTTCGCCGTGCCGAGCCATGCGTTCATTGACAACGTTGTCGCTATCGACGTAGCATGGCCGCGTGCTGACGCATTCGCCTGGCAAGAGGACGATGAACGTGAGGATGCCCAAGTTTCAAGCCTCGTTTCGCGTGTCGTTGACGGCGACGTGGATCGTTCCGCTCGCGGTTTGCTTTGTCGGCATAACCGCGATTCGGCTGCCCGCCGAGGTCACGGATTGGGAAATCGCTGCCCGCGAGCCGTACGCCGGCGGCAAGCCGATGGGCGACCGGGGCCCTTACGAGCGTTGGACCGGCAAGGTCCGTTACGCGATCGATCCCCGCTCCGCACCGAATCGGGCGATCGTCGATCTCGACCTCGTGCCGACCAACGCCGAAGGCAAGGTCGAGTTCTGGGCCGACTTCGAAATGCTCGTGCCCGTCGACCGCAGCAAGGCCAACGGAGCGCTGTTCTACGAGGTCAACAATCGCGGCAACAAGACCGCGCCCGGCATCATCGACGGCGGGGCGGACGATTTTCTCTGTCGGCAAGGTTTTGTGATCCTGTGGAGCGGCTGGATCGCGGAGGTTCAACCCAGTGGCGGCAAGCTGCGGTTGAACGCGCCTGTTCCGCTCGAAGACGGCAAGCCGTTGCGGGGCGTCGTGAGAAACGAGTTGGTCGTCGACCGGCCGGCGGCGAGGGCTTCGATCTCGCACCGCGGCAATCAGGGCAGCTATCGCCCGGCGGCGGACAAGTTGCATCTGGCGACGCTTACCCGTCGCGAGCGCGAAGCCGACCAGCGGGAAGCCGTCGCCGCCGACGAGTGGAAGCTGATCGTCGCCGACGTCGAATCCGGTGGCGTGAAGGGCCAATTGCCGTTAGTCGAACTGGAGGTCGCGGGCGGATTGCGGCCGGGCTGGATCTACGAGGTAATCTACGAGGCCGAAGGGTCACTCGTGCAGGGAGCTGGCTTGGCCGCAATTCGCGATATCATTTCGGCGCTCAAGTACGGCGATTCAAAAGAGGTCAATCCGCTGCTCGCCGATATGAGAAAGCCGCTAATCAACCGGGCGCTTGGCTTCGGCACATCGCAAAGCGGCCGCTGCTTGCGCCATTTTCTCTGGGAAGGCTTTAACGCCGATGAACAGGGCCGCAAAGTGTTTGACGGCGTGATCTCGCACGTCGCCGGCGGCGGCTTGGGGTCGTTCAACCACCGCTTCGCCTCGCCGACGCGAACCAACGGCCAACACGACGAACACACGTTCCCCGCCGACTATTTTCCGTTCGCGTATGGCGACGCGAGCGATCCGTACACTGGCGCGACCGACGGCATTCTCGCCAAATCCCGCCTCACCAACACCGTACCCAAAGTGTTTCACACGCAGTCGTCGAGCGAATACTGGCATCGCAGCGGTTCGCTGGTGCATACCGACCCGCTCGGCAAGCGAGACGCGGAGATTCCGGCCGACGTGCGCGTTTACACGTTCGGTGGCACGCAGCATGGACCGGGCGGCGGCGTGCCAGGCGAAAAGGGCGGTGGACAACTCGCGTCGAATCCGGCCGACTATCGGCCGCTGATGCGCGCCCTGGTCGTCGCGCTCGACGTTTGGGTGACGAAGGGAGAGGAACCACCGCCGAGCGTTTACCCGCGCATCGCCGACGGCACGCTGGTCCGCTGGCAACGCGAAGCGAGCGGTTGGCCCGATGTGCCGGGCGTGCGATATCCGAAAGTTATCCAACAGCCGCCGTTCTTGGATCGCGGTCCGCAATGGGCGACGCGACGCATCGCGACGGTCGAACCGCCGATGTTCGTTCGCGAAAGCCCTGCGCTGCGGAAACCGCGTCAGTACGAAGTCCTCGTGCCCGCCGTCGGCGAGGACGGCAA
>JAJDEG010000224.1 GCA_029259895.1 Planctomycetota bacterium | reverse complement strand
GCGAGATGGCGGCGAAGGTCGTGTTTGAGCTGTATTTTGCGGCCAACTTCGATGCAACGGGCGACGACACGGCGGACGGTGGCCATGTCTCCGCGTCCCCAATCGATTCGGTCGACGGATTCGTCGGCCAGCGTGGTCCGCTTGGCATGCCAAAAGCGGCTCGTCACGCCGAGTCGGTGAAGCGATCGATGGATTCGCCGCGCGGCAGACGCCGCGCCGCCGGCGAGCAACGTATTGAAATGGTCGACGATCATCGCGTCGGGATTACTACCAAATACACCGCCGATGGGCAACGGCAAGTCGAAGGGAGAGCCGGGACACTGGGCGCAGGACGGGCGGCGCTAGAGAGGCTTGGATTGTTCTCTTTGAGGGACGCGGTTTAGACTAGGTGTTTGGAGTTTGGACGTTCCTGCGGAGAGTGCGGAGTGCGTCGATTCATGCCGATAGGCCGACTCACGTGCAAGCGAATCGAATCAAGAGTGGGGTATTCCGAGTGTTTTGCGGCGGAGGAGCGAACCCTGCGGTGGGTTGGGTGCATCGTGATACCCGAGGTTGCCAGCGTTGCTGGAGCTTTAGCGGCGGCAAGAATAAGGGTCGATTGCCCAGTCGCCGTTGACGCATTATTGCCGTTTGCCGATACTCCGCGCCCCCGCACAGTGCGCCGCGAGTTATCGTGGCCTAATCTCGATTCCCGAAACCGGCCATGTCCTCCGACTTGCCTAACTATTGCCTCGACGTCGCCCAGCGGGCCCGCGCGGCCTCGCGACTGTTGGTGCGCGTAGGCGGTGAGGCGAAGAACGCGTGGCTGCGTCGGTCGGCCGAGATGCTGGGCGAACGGTCGGCGGATGTAATCGCGGCCAACGCCAAAGATTTGGCGGCCGCGGCCGGCTTTGGGTTGACGGACGCCGCGGTGGATCGGTTGCGTTTGGACGACAAAGGGGTTCGCGCCATTGCCACGGCGCTCGAAGAGATCGCGGCCCAAAACGATCCGGTGGGCGAAGTCATCGAGTCGTCCGTGCGACCCAATGGACTGGAGATTCTCAAAGTCCGCGTGCCGCTCGGCGTCGTGTTTTTCATCTACGAGTCGCGGCCGAATGTGACGGCGGACGCTGCGGCCCTATGCGTCAAGAGCGGCAACGCCGTGATCCTCCGCGGCGGCAAGGAGGCGGCCCATTCCAGCCGCGCCATCGTGGACATTCTATCCACGGCCGGCCGGGAGTACGGCATTCCCGCCGACGCCGTGCAGCTCGTCTCGACGGCGGATCGCGAAGCCGTCGGCCTGTTTCTCGCGCTGGCCGAACTGATCGACGTCGCCATTCCGCGCGGCGGCGAAGGCCTTATTCGCCGCGTTAGCGCCGAAGCCAAGATGCCGGTGATCAAACATTTCGACGGCAACTGCCACGTCTACGTCGACCGGGCGGCCGATCTCGATATGGCCGAACGCGTGCTGGTTAATGCCAAATGTCAACGGTTGGGCGTTTGCAACACGGCGGAGTCGCTATTGGTTCACACCGACGTGGCCGACGCGTTTCTTCCTCGTGCCGCCGCGGCACTCATCGAGCGTGGTATCGAAATCCGCGGCGACGACCGAACGCGACGGCTCGTTTCGGCAGCCGTCGCGGCGACCGAGCAAGACTACGGCGCGGAATACTTGGGCCCGATCATCTCGTGTAAAGTTGTCGACTCGATCGACGAAGCGATCGAGCATATCAATCGATTCGGATCGAAGCACACGGACGCGATTCTGACGACGGACTTGAACGCGGCGCGGCGATTTGCCAGCGAAGTGGATACGGCGGCGGCGATAATCAACGCCAGCACTCGCTTCAACGACGGAGGCCAGTTCGGCCTGGGTGCCGAAATCGGCATCAGCACGGATAAGTTTCATGCCCGAGGCCCGTGCGGAGCGAAGGAACTGACGAGCTACAAATGGGTGGTGTACGGCACGGGGCAGATTCGCGAGTAAAGCACGAGTAAAGACTGAGAAGGGGTTAGAAGCCGGGGCACGTGCCGGCTCGAGCCTTGAACAAGGACGTTCGTCATGCCGTATCGCCAGATCCGAATCGTGGGAATTGCCTTTCGTCGCCACGTGCGCGTTGCCCGCCGTCCCTTGTTGGCGGCATCCATTGTTGGTCGCGTCTTCGGACAGCACGGTGGCTGCCAGTCGCCACGAAACAGTACGTGCTCTGGGGCTCGCCGTCGTCGAGCCGTCGTCGGGCCGTCGCTGAACGCCGAGTGTTGATCTCCATCCCCTAAACCTCGATCCCCAACTCACGTTCCATGAGCGACCTTCTCAGTCAAGCTGAAGTTGAAAGCCTTCTTAGTTCGATGGACCGTGGGCCGACGGCGAAGCCAGCAGCGGCCGCCGCTGCGCCTGCCGCGAGATTGCGGGAGAAGGTAACGCCGTACGACTTTAAGCGCCCAGAGCGTGTCGGCAAGGAGCAGATGCGTGCGCTGCAGTCGCTGCACGAGGGCTTCGGCCGAAATTTTGGCGCGGCTTTGTCCGCGCTGCTGCGGACGATCGTCGAGGTGAAGCTGACCAGCGTCGATCAACTCACGTACAGCGAATTCGTATTCAGCTTAGAGAACCCGACGTGCTTCAATTTGCTGCGAGCCGAGCCGCTCGAAGGCAACTTGATTCTGGACATCAACCCGTCGATTCTTTATCCGATCATCGATCGACTGCTCGGCGGCGGGAAGGAAAGCGCTCCGCCGGCGCGGCGGCCACTTACGGAAATCGAACTGCGGCTGGTGGGGCGGATCACGGGATTATTCTTGAGCGAGATGCACCACGCCTGGGAGAATGTCGTCGACTTGAAGCTGGCCGTCGAACGCGTCGAGAGCAATCCGCAGTTGGTGCAGATCGTGCCGCCGAACGAAGTCGTGGTGCTGATCAGCTTCGAGCTGACGCTTGGCGACGTCCGCGGCATGATGAACTTGTGCATTCCGTTCAATTCGATCGAGCGGATCAGCGGCAAGCTGTCGAGCGATAGCTGGTTCAGCTACGGCAAGACGGAGTCGACGGAAGAAACGATGCGGGGAATCGCGCAGCGGCTGCACGGATCGCTCGTCGAGATGGCCGTGCAACTGGCGAAGACGCAGATATCGACCAACGACCTCGTCGGACTGCGCGTCGGGGACATCATCACGACGGAGAAGGACGTTCGCACGCCGCTGTCGGTGCGCGTGGAAGGCGTCGACAAGTTTGTTGCGTCGTTGGGAGCGTTCAAGGGGCGCAAGGCAATTCGTATTGAAAACGTCGTTGCCTCGGCGAAAGGCACGACCGGTAAGCACGACGCTGCGGTTGGTGCGACGAGCCAGGCGCGACCGGCCGCGAACGTGGGCGCCAATTAGGCACTCTCGCCTGTCGCCGTAGCACGGACAATCAGCCGGCGGATTCGAGCGTAGTCGAACGCCACGCCAGATCGTCCTTACACGGGCCGGCCGTGTCGTCTTACCAGCAATCTGCTAGACTTTGAGCCAATGCTGGCGGCGCGGAGCGCGATCGCGTGCATCGTTTGGGCCGCCGAGATTTCGATTGAGTTTTTTTCACACCACGAGAGTGTTTTATGCTGCGCGGCACGCTGGCCGTTACCGCATCGATTGCGGTGACGGCCCTTTGTTGGGGTGTTTACGGCCCGGTGATCTTGCAGGGGCAGTTTGCCATGGACAGCCGGCTGCGGCCGTTCGTGTGCGTGGGGATCGCTTACTTCGTGATCGCGGTGGTCGCGCCGATGCTGCTGCTGCGGTCGCAGGGCGAGAAGGGAAGCTGGACGATGACCGGCTTCGTCTGGAGCGTCGCTGCCGGCGCGCTGGGCGCGCTGGGGGCGCTGGGCGTGATTCTGGCGTTTTCGTTCAAGGGCAAACCGGTGTTTGTGATGCCGCTGGTATTCGGGCTGGCGCCCGTGGTGAATACCGCGGTGACGATGTACTTCGGCAAATCGTTCAAGCAAGCTGGACCGCTGTTTTTGGCCGGGTTGATCTTGGTGGCGATCGGGGCGGTGACGGTGCTGGTGGCCAAGCCAGGGCACGTGGGCGCGGAAGTGAGCGAGAGTAAGGATGGCGCGATTACCGTAAAGATGCCCGCCAAGGAAGGCGTCGAAGGCGAATCATTCACCGCGCCCGACGCGACGCAGCTCGAAGCGGGATTCCCCGATGCGTACGAGGCGTACGAGAAATACAAACGGAGCAAGATGACGGCGATGGACTTCGTTTGGGCGTCGTTGTTCATTGCCGCGACGGCGATCTGCTGGGGCGCGTATGGGCCAGTGCTGCATAAGGGGCAGGTGGCGATGAGCGGCAGTCGGCTGCGGCCGCTGATTTGCGTGGGGCTGGCGTATTTCGTGATCGGCGTGATCGTTCCGTTGGCGCTGTTGGGCGCGCTCGAGCCGGAGCAGTCGTTCAACACGTCCGGGGTGATCTGGAGCCTGGCCGGCGGAGCGGCCGGGGCCATCGGGGCGCTGGGCGTCATCATGGCCTTCAATTTCGGCGGCAAGCCGATCTACGTCATGCCACTGGTGTTCGGCTGCGCGCCGGTGATCAACTCGTTTACCGAGATCATCAGCCAAGACCTGTATGGCCACATCAACGCGCTATTCTACGCGGGGTTGATCATCGTGATCGTGGGGGCGGTGATTGTATTGATCTTCGCGCCGCGGGGGACGGGGCCTGCGCCGGCGGGAGGTTCCGCCGCGGAGCCGAATCCGGCGTGAGCGAAGCCATGCGGTCCATTCTGTCATATGACAAGGAATTCGCTCGTTTGGCGCTTCTTGAGAAAACCCGAACTCTATGAACACTAAAGCAGCCGTTATTGTCGGTCTCTCCGTCGTACTTGCGTGTGCCATCCTCGCGTTTATCCCGCAGTTGATTCCTCGTAGCGAAGCGGAATCCATAACGCCCGCCGTTGGCACGGCGTGCCAAGTGCATTTTCGTCGGGACATCCTCGGCAGCGCTTCGTCCGATCGCATCCTATCCATCGGCTCCTTAATAACGAGTAACGGCGACGCAATCGTCCTTGCCGGAACGCTCGTGAAAATGGATCGCGACTGGTTGGTACTAAAAGTGGATTACGAAACGGATGAACTTTGGATCCCGCGAAAAGGGATTCTCTATCTGACCGTCGAACGCGAGAAGTCGCTATAGAGAAAAACTTTTCCGTTGGCCTTCAGGACGCAACAAATTTGCAGATAGTTGCGGCGATTCAGTCGGCAATCTTGCGGCTCAATTCGCCTTCATCGCCAGCATTCGTTCCAGCGCTTCCGTTGCCCAGCGGGCGGTGTCCTCGTCGACTTCGATGATGTTTACCGGCGTGCCGGCGGCGAGGTTTTCTAGGGTCCAGCAGAGGTGAGCGAGGTCGATGCGGTACATCGTGGCGCACATGCAGACGACCGGCGAGAGGAAGTGAATCTCCTGGTCGGGGTGTTCTTGCTGTAGGCGATTGACGAGGTGCAGTTCCGTGCCGATCGCCCATTTGGAACCGGGCGGGGCTTCTTCGACGATGCGAAGTATCTTGCCAGTCGAACCGGAGAGGTCGGCGGCGTCGAAGACTTCCATCGGGCATTCGGGGTGGACGAGGATCTTGATGCCGGGATGCTTTTCGCGGAACAGGTCGACGTGGGCGCGCGTGAACATTTGGTGGACGCTGCAATGGCCTTGCCAGAGCAGGACGCGGCTGTCGCGGAGTTGCTGTTCGGTGTTGCCGCCGAGTTCGTCTGCGTAAGGATTCCAGACCGGCATCGCTTCGAGCGGGACGCCCATCGCGCGGGCGGTGTTGCGGCCGAGGTGCTGATCGGGAAAGAACAGCACGCGCTTGGTCCGCGCGAAGGCCCAATCGAGAACGGCCTTGGCGTTGCTGCTGGTGCAGACGATGCCGTCGTGGCGACCGCAGAATGCCTTAAGGCTGGCGGCCGAGTTGATGTACGTGACTGGGGTGATGTCGGCCGTGTCGATGACTTCGCCGAGTTCGTCCCAGCACGATTCGACCTGTTCGATCGCCGCCATGTCGGCCATCGAGCAGCCGGCGGCCATGTCGGGCAGGATGACGGGAATCCGCTCGCCGCCGCGGGCCGCAACTTTTTCCGGCCGGTTGGCAAGGATGTCGGCCGTTTCGGCCATGAAGTGAACGCCGCAGAAGGCGATCGCGCGGCAGGCGTCGCTGGCCGTGGCCATTTGGCTGAGCTGCAAGCTGTCGCCGCGGAGATCGCTATGGGCGATCACTTCGTCTTGCTGGTAGTGATGACCGAGGATCATCAACCGGCGGCCGAAGTCGCGGCGGACCGATTCGATCCGCTCGGCGAGCGTCTCGTTGGCCAGCGGTTTGTAGTCGGCCAAGGGATACGTCGGCGTTGGTGCGGCGGCGACGGGCATGGTGCGTGATGTCAATCCAAATCGAGAAAACGAACGTGAGTACGTGTAATCATACCGTGGGGTGGGGCACGGAGTAATAGCGGAGAAGCGCGATGACGCCGCCGTGTGGTACAATTTGGTGGAGAACGTCGCTTTCCGACTCGGCGTTGGCGACCGGACGAATCGGCCATCCTACGGGACACTTGAACATGCCCAGCGCGAACTTTTCTAGCGCGAGATTTGTCGCGGCTGCGGCAATCGCCGTCGCCGCGGTCGTTCTATCGAGTGGGCTGACGGCGAGGGCCGCCGGTACTGTTGAAGTCGAACTGTTGACTGAAAAGGGTTTTCCCTTCGAGAGTACTAGGGCTTGGCTCGACGCATTCATCGGGCTGGGGATTAAGAACGTGCAGATTCGGGCCGCGCAGGTCGGCAATGAAACGAATATCGACAAGCGTGGCCGCGACGACGCACCCGTATATCACGTCACTGGAATTCTCGCCGCCGACGGGACGCTGCATCTGCCCGGCGGGCGGTTCAAGATCGAACACAAGCGGCGGCTGGGCGAGTGGCTGAAGGAATTGGCCGAGCACGGGCCGGGCGGTGTGAACAAACCGAAGATCGCGGCGTTCGGATTGACTGACGAGCAGTTCGGCAAGCTCAAGGGCGACATGGCAAGGAAGGTGGGCTTCTCGACCAAAGGGGCGCGGATCGGCGAAGTCGTGGCGCGGATCGCCGCGCCGCTTTCGCATCGATTAACCATCGATGGATCGGCGACCAAGGCGCTGGCTGGCGGCGACGTCGTGCTCGATGAACTATCGGATGTGGCCAGCGGCACGGCGCTGGCGGCGGCCGTGCGGCCGGCCGGCTTGATTCTCGTGCCACGGGTGCGGGGCGACGAGATCGATCTCGTCGTTACGTCGAGCGCGGGTGCGAAGGAATTGTGGCCGGTCGGCTGGACGTCGGAAACCGCGCCGGCGAAGCTGTTGCCGGCGATCATCAAGCCTACGAATGTGGAGATCGACGAGACGCCGCTGCTCGATGCGCTGGGGATCGTGGCGAAGCGATTGGAAGCGCCGGTCCTGTTCGACCACAACAACATGGCGCGGCGGGGGATCGACGTGGCCAAAGCGAGCATTTCGCTGCCGGCCGAGCGATTGACTTATTCCAACGTGCTCAAGAAGCTGCTGTATCAAGCGCGGCTGAAGTACGAGTTGCGCGTCGACGAGGCGGATAAGCCGTTGCTGTGGATTTCGCCGCTGCCGTAGACGATGCGGCTTGAAGCTCGCTCTCGTCTCTTGCACGCCGCGCTAGCCGCCGGAATTCGCCCGGCGATAAAGCTCCGACAGCAACCGCCATTCGTCGCCGCCGAATCCGCAATACGCTTCGTACCAGCGGCGGAACGTCGCCATGCTGTCGGCGAACGTGACTTCCGGGCGGTATCCGAGTTCGCGGCGAGCGAGATCGCAGCGGTGCCGCACGCCGCGAAGCTGATGGCCGACCAAACGGCTGAGCGACGGCGCTGGCGGAGTCCCGAGTGTCCCGCGGGTTCCGCCGCCAAGTGCCCGCTGAATGGGCTTCGGTCCGTACTTCGACCAAGTTTTACAGCGACGCGCCCACCGCAATAGCGTTGGTGTTTGCTTGACGATTCGCTTGAGTTCGGCGAGGCCGGCGATGCGCCGCGCCGCTTGGGCGATGGAATGTCCTTCGCGCTGCGAGGCAACGAATCGGCGGGCTTGTTCCTCGCCAATCGACTCTATCGGCGGCGCGTCAGGGACGATCGGCAGCAACGCATCGATCACGTCGCGCCAGTTCGTTCGATCGTCGTCGTTGACGAACATCCGCCGGCCGTCGACCGGGCCGCGTTCGAACGCCAACTCGATTGCCGCGGCGAGGTTCACGACGTCGACCAACACGCAGGGCGCACTACCGTCGCCGACCAGCGGCAGCGTGCCGCGGCGTAGGGCGTCGATGATGTCGAACACGTACCGCGAGTTCAGCCCCGTGATATTCGGCGGGCAGAGGACGACACTCGGCAGCCCGCTCCGCGCCGCCTTCTCCACGATTGCGTCTTGGCGCAGCTTGTAATAGCCGTAAGTCGGCTTCTTGGCTCGCTCGGTGGCCGACTCGTACTCGGCCGCTGGCGACGGAAACTCGCCGTAAACGGCGATGCTGCTGAGATGGATGAATCGTTTGACGCCTGCGGCGAGACATTCGTCGGTCAGGTTCTTGATGGTTGGTTCCATCAGCTCGGCAGGCGGAAACGAACAATTCACCACGATTTCGCACCCGGCAACGGCCTCGCGAATCTGTTCGCGCCGGGCGAGATTGGCTTGCCATAGGCGAATCCCACGACGTGCCAAACGCCAGGCGTTGCCGCTGGTGTTGATGATTGGGCGAACGTCGTACGCGCCACGCGAGAGCAACCGTTCGACGAGTGTCCCGCCGACGTGCCCCGAAGCGCCGAAGATGGCCACGCGTCGCGTCATGCCGTGGCCTCGTGTTCGGCGAAGCGGGCGGCGAACTCCGGCAGCGGCGTTCGTGCGGCGTATAACGCTTCGATCAGTCGAAGCGATTCGACGCCTTGCCGCGCCGACACGCGCGGTGGCGCCTTCGTGCGGCACGCGGCGACGAAATCGTCAAGCTGACGGGCGAAGTTGTTCGACGATCGAGCGGTCCTACCGGCTGCCATCTCGACGGGCCTGCGGACGATCATCTCGCAATCCGTTGCGTCGCGCGGGCGAAGGATGACGTGGGCGGCGAGGGACTTGTCTTCGAGACTTACCGTGCCGCGGTCGGTTTCCATGACGAAGCCCGGCGGCAGGGCGACCGTCTTCGACAGCCGCATCGTGCCCGCAAGCGGCGTCGGACGATGGCGATATTGGAACGTGGCCGCGGCGTTGGCTTCCGGACCGCCGAGGGAATCGTCGGCGTAGGTGACTTCATCGGGATAGCCGAACCAGGTGAGCATCCAGTCGATGAAGTGCGTGCCGACGACGACCGTGACGCCGCCGCCGATGGACTTGCGATCGAGGATGTAGCTCGACGCGGGATTCCAGCCGCCGCGCGTGCCGAACTGGTAGGCGAAGCGATGGATCGCGCCGAAGAAGCCTTGAACGATCAGGTCGCCGAGCAATTCAATCGCGTCGATGAACCGCGACGAGTATCCGACGGCGACGGTGACGCCGTGCTCGTCCGCCGCGGCGGCGATTTCTTCCCCTTCGGCCAACGTGGCGGCCAGTGGCTTTTCCACCAGGCAATGCACGCCGCCACGAATGCACGCCATGGCGATGGCGCTATGTGTGTGATTGGGCGTCGCGATGATGGCCGCATCGATGTCGCCCAGAACTGCGGCGACGTCGGTGCAGATCTTCGGCGAGACTTGAAATCGTTCCGCGACGTCGCGGCAGCGTTGAGCCTCGGGATCGACCAGCGCGGCCAGTCGCACGTCGGGCGAACCCAGCACCGCGGGTACATGCGAACCCTCGGCGATCATGCCCGCGCCGACGATGGCGATGCGATAGGGTTCGGTCATCGGCTAGGGAACGCGAGTGGCGTGATTTTGGGTCTGGTCGGAGGTTTGCGAATCACCGCGGCGCAAGCACGCCGGTCGCTTCACGAGTTTAGCATTTCGTTCATCGTGCGAAAGGATCGGCGGCGATGCGTTGAGGAATATTGCGTCCGTGCTAGAGTAGGCCGTGCTTGCAATCTAGCGTCGCATCCAGGATCGCAACTTGCCGCGGGCCGCATCGGCGACGATCTTGAACTCCCTGGCGCTGACGACGCGGGTGATCCAAAGAAGGGGAGCCATCGATGCGACGAGCAGCAGCTTTGCGACCACCATGACGAGTAGATTGACCCACTCGACGCGCTCGAAGAACGATCCCGGTCGGTCGATGTTTTTTACGACCGTTAGCCAGCCGTCGACGAACGCGAGATCGATCCAAACGACCAACGCCGCGCAGGCGAGCGCCCGGGCGATCTTCGATACCTCCCAGGGGAGCGGGTATAGGTAGTTGCTCGCGGCGGCGGCGACGAGGAACTTTGCGATAAATCCGGCCGCCATCGACCAGGCGGCGCCGTACATGCCGTACTCTGGAATCGCCCACGCGCCGACGCCAACGCTTACGACGATCGACGTGACGGTGGCGGTGGAGAGCCAAAGCCCGCCGCCAAAGTAAAACACAGGCTGCGAGACGATCATGTAGAAGGCTTGGAACACCCAGGCGAAGATGAGCACGGACACGACGGCGGCGGCTTCGTGGTACGACGGGTTCGTGAGGACGCGAATGGCGACGGTCGCAAACAGTTGTTGCCCTAGTATGGCAACGGTTACGAGGAGCAGCGTGAGCGTGTAGATGCGGGTTTGCTGTCGTCGGCTTTCGTGGCCGCCTTCGCGCATTAAACGGGAAAGCGTCGGATAGGCGGCGTCGCCGAAGTTGATGAGCGGCATTTGGATGAGCTGCGCGAAGGCGATGGCGACGCCGTATACACCGAGCGCGGCGGTCGAGAACAAGCTGTTGACCATCCAAGCGTTGGCCGTGAGCATGAGGCCGTCGGAAATCTGGTGCGGGACGAAGTTGATGCCGGTGCGCAACGTTTGCTTCACCATGCTCGCATCGAACGGGCCGCCTCCGTATTTCCAGGCCAAGCGTGCGGCGACCACGGCGATGGCCAGAGCGGCAACGGTGGCCGCCACTTGTCGGCCGACGCCCTGCCATTCGTCTTTCCCCTCGGCTGCGAGCCAGAATACGATCGTCAGACCGACGACCGTCTGCACCGCATACCGCGAGAGGCCGATCGCGATCGACGTTGTGGCATGCTCGCGGAGTCGAGCGACCATCGACGCCAATCTCGCACAGGCGTCGCCGAAAGCGTCGGCTAAGATGAGCAGCCACAGGGCATACAAGGCCGCCCACGAGAGCGGCAAGTCGGGCAGGATCGTGTCGACGAACGCCAATCCGACCAACGCCAAGATCAAGACGACGGCGGCGTTGACTGCGAATTGCCCCAGTTGCATCGAGCGTATGAGCTGAGGCCGACGCTGCTCATCGGTGCGAAAATACCAGCTCTTCAAGCCGGCCAGCGCTCCAAGCTGAATGAGAACTCCGAGCGGCGTGCCGATCCTCAAGGCCAGATTGAAGATGCCCATCTGCTCCTTGGAGAGATAGTCCGTATAGATCGGCAGCACGATCATATTGATGAACTGCGGCGCGAAACTGCCGATCAGATAGATCGTGCTGAGCTTGCCGATTTTCGTGGCGGTTTTGGCCAGGGTCATTGCAACCGCCGGGGACAATGCTGCAAAGGCCGGCGTCGCGAGATCGACTGGCGGCCGGCGCCGCTCGCTGGCGGCGAAGAAGTATAGCCCGCCGCGGGTAGGCGCTGGACAGTCGCGACGACGCCATTCGAGTGGCGATTGGCGGCCTTTGCCGACGTTCTACGGCAGAGAGGGCGCAATGGTTCGCTTATGCGGCGAACGATTTTCCTCTCGCTCTCGACCCGTACTCTCGTTGAGCACCTACGGCGCCACGGCCACCTTCGACTTGTATGTGAGAATGCCGTACACGTCTTCGGCGTCGCGAGCGGAAAGAACGACCGACGTTTCGGGTGGCACTTTGAGTGCGTTTTCCGAATAGTCCTCGGCGTAGATGCCGAGATTGCGTTCCAGGCCAACGTAATACTCGCCGCGGAAATTCATTTTCTCTTTTACCTGGAATTCCGCGGAACTGTTCTTGAGCAATTCGGGTGTCACGCCCGTGCGAACGACCTTGAATCGTCCGGCGTACTTGCCGCGCAGTTGGAGGGAGATTTCCTTGCGTTGGAGGTCGAGAACGGCGTCGAAGGGGCCGCGAACGACCTTGAGCTTTTCGCCCGGTCGCAGCGGTTGTTGCAGGTCGACGCCGTTGATCTTTCCGAGCAATTGAGCGGGGACTTCGTATTGGTCGGCGATGCTCTTGAGCGTCTCGCCATCGCGAACGATGTGCGCCTGTTCGAGCAGGTGAGTCGAGTTGGAGTAGATGAGGGTGCCGGCCAGTTGGCCGAGCAGGTCGACGAGGCGTTGTTCGTCGCTCGCGGATAGACTCGGATCGCCGTACCACGCGGATAAGACCGAGTGAGCCTCGACGAGGCGGTTCTCGCCTAAGTGTTGCTGCGCTTCTTGCCAGGCGTCGGCGAAATTGCCCGCAGCTGCGGACGGCGTTTTCGATTGCGCGATCGACGCTGGCGGCGCGAGCGGCGACGTAGATTTGGCGGAATCCGTCTTGGTTGTGTTGCCTTCGGCGCCATTGCCGGCACCGAAACGCGGCGCGTCCTCCGTGGCCCCGCCGAGCGGAAATCGCTGCGGCGGCGAACTGGGAAGCGCAGGTATCGACTTGAGGTCGGCGACAGGCGTGCCCGGCTCGACGAGCGTGCCGTTTTCGACCGCCATTTTCGGAATTGCGGTATCGATGCCCGGCGGAGGCGTTGGCTCCGGCTTGTTTACATACGTGTAAACGGCGTAGCCCACGCCGATGAGGACCAGGATTACGATTCCGTTTCGCACCAGTTGCATGATCGTCCTCCCTGACGATACGCGGAGCGGTGAAGCAAATTGAGCCGCGGTTAGTCGCGTCGTTCGTTGCGGCGAAACGACGCGAAGATCGCCACGGAGGGCGACGGCGACGAAACGCCGGACGACTCGCGGCGGGATCGTATCGGAGCCGCGTTTTCACCGCCAGACCAGTTTTCCGCCGGCTGAATTGCGGCTAGCCTCGCGGCTTGCCCGCGCTGCGCATTGGCCCGGAATTGCCGCGTTGGCTTTAATTCCTTGCTTGCTCGGCGGCGCGGTAGATCATTTTTCCCAAGAAGGCTCCGGCGACGATGCCCGCCGCGGCACCGAAAAGGGCACAGGTCGCCGTGGCGAATACCCGATTCGAGACGGCCAGTCCGACGGCGCTCCCGACCATCGTGCCGGCCACGGCACCGAAGATTCCGCCACCCAATCCCGAGAGGACAGCGCCGGTGAACATCGCGTGAACGCGTCGCAGCGGCGTCGCTACGCCGCACCATAAGCCGATGATCGCTCCGACGATGGCGCCCATCCATGCGCCGTTTATTGCTCCCATCAAGCCGCCGAAAAGAAGTGCCGCGACAAGGACGAAACCCACGCTGCCGAGACGGGCCGCATCCTGAGACAGCATTCGAGATAGCGCGCCGGCAAGGAATCCCATCGTGCCCGACGTTAGGCCCCCCGCCAAGCTGCCGATGAGCGTGCCGTAAAGGATGCCGAGGAACAACAGGGCCCACGGCCGACGCCGCACTAAGTTCGGCAGTCGTTCGACGACGCGAACATCGACGGACTGCGGACTCGCGAACGGATTGTCGAGCCTGGCTAGCCGCGGCAGTTGGCGCGTGGTGGTGCGCTTCCCGGTATCGCCAAATTGCCAGCCGTTTGCCAGCGTAGCGATAGCGAGTCCTATTGCTCGACCAATCTCATTGCGACGCTGTTTCTCGCTGCGAGAGTTTGCCGGTCGCGTCCCTCTGGAATTCCGCCCAACCGCCGGGCCTGACGGCGAAAACCAGCTGTGGCGCGCGACGTCTGGTGATCGACTCCGCGACGGCTCGACGAAGTCGCGCAGTGGCCGCGGCAAGCTTCTGCGCGACCAGCGCGGCGTCGAGCGGTTCACCAGGAATGGCCGGCGCGACGGAAACGAGGAGCTGACCGGCGTTCGGGGCGGGCACAACTTCGGCGACGATTAGTTGCCGAAGTATGTCGTCGTCGCACTCGCCCGACAGCACGTGGTTGAGCGTATCGGCGACCTGCGCGCAGAGTTGCAGCGTCTTGCGATCCACTCCGTTGACTTGTCGACGTCGCTTTTGCATACCGAATCGATCCACCATTCAAATTCGTTCGTTCAGATTGATCCGAATTTTGAAAGCAACGCGGCGATGTTACGCGGCGACGATAATCGCGGTTCCCGCTCGCGAATTGTCGCGGTCTGGTGCCTATTCTCGGATAACCTGCCGAGAGGACACGCCGGCAATAGCCTCGGTTCGCGCGGGCCGTGCCGCTTGTGCCGGTCGCCATGCCCGATGACGACGCTCCATGCCAGGAGCGATCTGCGGAGTTTCCGTTTGTATCGTAAACAACGTTCCTGGCGCGCGAAGCGGCTAACGCGGAACGGGTCAATGGATCGCCGCGAGGAGTCCGAATATCAGAGTGGTCGGCTCGTCGGTGCGGCCGGCCCGTTTGCAATGCTTCCATCGCGATTCTCGACACCGAATCCATCGCCGCGGCCGAATCCGCGAGCGAAACGCAGGAGAAAACGATGCGCCATTGCTATGCCCGACTGATTGGGGTCTCGCTGCTTGGCGTCTTGCTTGCCGCTGGGCTGGGGCGTTGCGACGACGCGATAGCCAATACGGCGACGGCCGATGCGGTCACTGCCGATGCGGTCACTGCCGATACGGTCACTGCCGATACGGTGATTCGAGATGAAGTCTCGGTGCTCGTTCCTTCGCAGGGGTATGCGGCCGTCGTGGACGCTTCTGCTGGGATCGCGCGGGTTGCCGATGCACGGCCATCGAGCGAACGGCTGTCTCGCGAGATCGAGCGACCTTCGTTGGCGACGGAGGCAGCGGCTAACGCTCCGGCGTCGGCGGAAGAACTCGATGCGCTGGGCGAGAAGATCCGTCTCGCGCTCGATCGCTATTACGCCCGCAAGCAGCACGTGGACCGCCGGACGCCGTGGGAAGTGATGCACTGGGCCGTTGCTTTCGGCGCGGAGACCTATCTCGACGGCGGCAAGGACAACGAAAACGTTACGGCAATCGGTTGGCTCGGCTGGAACGGGCGTTGCAAGGGACAGTCGCTCTTGTACGTCGACTCTCAGGGGCGACTCGGCGTGCAACGTGGGCCGGGCGTGCAGGGGCACGACGGTCAGTTGCTGGCGATCTACGCCCAATCGCGCATTCGCAGCGATTACCCGATGCGGGCCAACGGCAAGACGTTCACCGTCGCGGACTTGATCGAGTTCGAGAAACGGACGTGCGAGCCAGGCTCGGAGTTGACTTTCAAGCTGATTGGATTGGTTCACTATCTGCCGCTCGACGCCACGTGGCAGGACGATCAGAATCGCAGTTGGTCGATCGAGCGAATGGTGCGCGAGGAGCTTGCACAGAACGTGATCGGCGCGGCGTGTGGCGGAACGCATCGCATGACGGGTTTCAGCTACGCCGTTCGCAAAGCGCAGGCGGCCAGCGCGCCGCTCACGGGTGAATTCGCCCGCGCGGAGAAGTTCGTCAACGACTATCATCGCTATGCTTGGACTCTGCAGAACGCGGACGGCAGCTTTAGCACGGACTATTTCCGCAGCCGGGCGAGCAGCAGCGACTCGGCAAGGCGGCTGGAAACGACGGGTCACACGCTCGAATGGCTCGCATACTCGCTGCCGGACGACGAGCTGAAACAAAACCGGTGCGTCAAGGCGGTCAACTACTTGGCCGACGTCTTGCTGGCAGAGCCCGACCGCGATTGGCACATGGGCGCGCTGGGGCACGGCCTGCACGCGCTGACGATTTACGAGCAGCGCACGTTCGGCGAGTGGAAGCCGCAGCGTTGAGCTTTGCGGTGCTAGCGATCGCGGCGGCTGCTCGATCAAGTCGGCTCGACCAGGAAACCGAACTCTTCACCGAAGACAAACTCTTGGGTCACGCTTCGCCCGCTCTGGGCGACGAAGCGCCGCAGTACGCGTTGCTCTCGCCGCTCGATCGAGGTCCGCTTGGCGAGGCTCGTCGTGCTGCCCGTCACGATCCAACGTTGCGCGGGCGTGTCGGCCAGCACGCTGAGCAATTCTTTCGCTTGGCGGGCCACTACGGGCACGAGCTTGAGCATCAGAGCCACGTCGAACGAGGTTTCGCCCTGCATGCCCAACTCGTCGAGTACGGGGCGCCAACCACCGCTCAGATCGTTGTACACGGGCCGCAGCGCGGCGTTGCCGGTGGCCGACGCAAAAGCGGCTACAGCTTCGATCGAGCGACGATTCGAGTCGACCGCGACGTAGGTCGTTAGGGACGGAAACTGGGCGAACGGAAAACGGATCGGCTGCACGCCACAGCCGACGTCGAGGACATTCGTCGCCCTTCCGATGACTCGCGTCAGGAAGCTGACGAAGGCTCGTTCCTGCTGCGGATTGGCCATCCGTTCGCGCGTGCTGGCGTGGCCGGCGAGGAGGCCGGAGACAATGGTCGCCAATTCGTTGCCGGCCATGCTCGTGCCGCCGTCGCGTAGTTGGGCGATCCATGCGTCGTACTCGTCGTCATCCGCGCGATAACGGCGCAGCGTGTGGTACACGTGCCGCTTGGCGGCGGCTGCGGCGTCCTTGTAAACTCGCGTTCGCCGAATATCGCCCGTGTACTTGGCACCGTCGACGACGGAACTCAAGCCCGAGCCGGACAACGACTCGCATAAAAGTTCTCGCGCCGCGGACTCCTCCACGCGGTACTGCTTTACTACGGTGGCGAGTAACTCCGCGAGCAGCGGAGTGAACTGCTCGCACTTGAGCCAGCCGGCGCTCAGACAACCTTCATTCGATACGCGGGCGTTCGCTACGCGGGCATTGTCGTTCGTCGTTCGCGGCGCTTCGCTAGACGTCATGAAGGGCCTCCCACGTCGGCCCCAGCGCGCTGTTGGGGAACCACCGAGTGTGCGTCTCGACGATATCGGCCAGCATGGCTTCGAGCCGATCCTGGGCCAGCGCCGTGCGGACGCGGCGAATTGTTTCGCAAATCGTCCATACGTTGTGTTCGGCTAATCGCCGCTCGTCGCCGAGCAAGTCTTCCCAGTCGGCGACGTCGCGCAAGTCGCGGCAGACTCGGCACGGACAGCGATACTCGCCGGCGGCCAGCTCGTCGACGCGGTCGACCGCGCCATAGGGCGTCATGTAGGCTCGCTTGCGCGCGTAGTGGCCGAAGGATGAGGAATCGAAGATGTCGGCACCGAGTGCGACGAAGAACGGGATTTCGACGGGGTCACCGGCTCCATACACGTGTATCGGTACGTCGGGTCCGATGATCCGGCGGGCGTCGCGGAGGACCGGTCCGACGAAGGAGACATCGTGGTTGCGATTGAAGAAGGGCACGAGACTGCCGATGGCGAGGTAGCGGACGTTCATCGCCGCGAGTTCTTCCGTGCTGCGTCGCCGGAGATCGAGAAACCGCCCTCCTTGCTGCACTCCAGCGAGCGTCGACTGCTCGACAAGTGGCAGCGCGGCGCGAATGCGCTTGTTCGTGGCGTTTAGTTTGTCTTCGGCAACGCGTCGTTTGTCACCGGGCGGCGTGACCAGGTCGAGCGGCGACGACACGTCGGTGCCGATGCTTTCCTGAAACGCCACGATCGTCTTGTTCGACAGGAACAACTTGCGAACGAAGCCTTGAAACGCGCCGGAGTCGGTGACGAGGAGACCTTCGCCAAGCCCGACATACTCGCGCAGCGTGAGCCCTTGGTCGAAACGGTCGCGCAGTTCGCGCTGTTTGTAGAGGAAGTAGGCATTGAGAATGCCGCCGTCGACGCGCATCTCGTCGCGGAGCACGTCCATCGGCACGAACGGGTCGTTGAGCTGGCAGACGGGTAGGAATAGCGGAAGCGCGTGGCGGCGGCCGCGGGGCGTGGTGATGTAGCGCTCGGCGCGCGGGACCGCTGGATTGCGCGATGCTGAGTTAATCGATGCTGGCGGCGATGTTTCGGGAGAGTCCAAGCGCACGAGCCTTCGCGTTGCCGTTGTGAAAGGAATCGCTTCACACTACCAACGATGGTTGCGAGCCACAATCGGCGTACGAGCTTATCCTATCAACCGGTGGCACGGTCGGGAGACCGGCGACAACAGCCGTTCCCATGTTGCCTGGCGTTTGGTAACTTCGCCTATTCGCCACGTCGGCACGCTAGCCCAGTGCATCACCGCTATGTCCACTCGCATCGTCACGCTTGCCCGCACGGAAAATCAGGCTCTCGGCCTGGGGCGGTTCGCGCTCGATTTTTTGGCGGGCCGACTGGGCGAGCCAAGCGACGCGGTGTTTCGCCGTACGGAATTGTTTCATGTCGATGCAATCGCCTGCGGCGTATCGGCGATCGCGGCGGGGACGAACGCGCCGACCGTGCTGCGACGCGAGGCGTTGGAATATCCGTTGGTCGACGGTGACGGGGCCGCTAAGCGTGGGCCAGCTGCGCGCGGGCCGACTTGCTTTGGATCGACCACGTTGGTGCGGAGCGAGAAGGCCGTGGTCGCCAATTGTGCCGCCGTTCGCGAGTGGGACGCGAACGGGACGAACTTCGGCTACAACCCGGCGCTGGGACACGTGGCGGGCGAGTTTGGGCACAACGATTATTATCCGGTGGCCGTTGCGGCCGCGCAGATTGCCGGGTGCGATGGTCGGCAAACCGTGCGGGCGATGATCTTGCTCGACGAGATTCGCGGGCGGTTGGCCGAAGTGTTTGCTTTGCGGAAGTATAAGATCGACCACGTGGTTCACGGCGCGATCGCCTCGGCCGTTGTGTATGCGGCGATGTTGGGGGCGTCGGCGGAGCAGATTGAATCGGCCGTAGGCATGGTGGTCGCGCATTACGTTCCGTATCGCGCGATTCGCGCTGGCCATCAGCTTTCCGATTCGAAGGGCGCTTCGGCCGCGCTGTCCGCCGAGGTCGCCGTGCTGAGCGCGCAGCGGGCAAAGCGGGGATTCGTTGGGCCGGGCGACGTGTTTCGCAATCGGGAAGCAGTGTTTTGCCTGAACGAGCCGCCGGGCGAGGACGAAAGCCCGTTCGATCTGACGCTGGCTTGTGCGGGCGACGACTTCGCCGTGATGGGCATGCACTTCAAGCTGGGGCTGTACGAACATCAGTCGGCCGGCGCGATCGGCGGTTTGATCGACGTGTTGTCGGACCATCCGCAAGTGCTCGGAGAGGATGAGGGGGTCGCCGCCGCGGACATCGCGAAGATCACGATTTCGATCTACGAGCCGGCGTTCGGAATTATCGGCGACCCGGCGAAACGCGATCCGCAAACGCGGCAGAGCGCGGATCATTCGATGGTTTACATCATCGGCCGGCTGCTGGCGAAGGCGCTACGGACGAAGCGCGTCGGCTGGCGGGAGTTGATGTTGATGCCGGAGGATTACGACGATGCGGCGCTGGCCGATCCGCTCACCCGCGGGTTGATGTCGCGGATCGACTTT
>JAJDEG010000223.1 GCA_029259895.1 Planctomycetota bacterium | reverse complement strand
CGTCGAAGGAGAAGAAGACGGCCGGTGGAAGCGAAGCGGGCGAGCGGGAAGCGAGATCGGTGTCCATGCCGCGATTTTAGCTGGCGGCGGTGGAGAGGCGAAGAGGTTTGGCGTTGCGGCCCGGTTGGTAGTGCTTGGTGGGCCTCGCTTCGCTCGATCCACCCTACGTCCGGCGCTACGTCGATCGCGATTGCCGTTTGTAGTTGGCGAGGAGGCGCTTGGCGCGATTGACGACGATGTCGCGGAGGGCCGGCGGTTCGAGGACTTGGGCGTGGTCGCCGTAGCCTTGGATCCACCAGGAGATCTCGCCGAGACCGGAGACGCTGACTTGAAAGTCCATCGAGCCGTCGTCGTTCCATGCGACGCGCTGCGATTTGTGCCAGGCGACGTCGGCGACATTGCGAGCGACGAGCTTGCTGAAGCGGATAACGACTTTTCGGTTGCGGCCGCGTTCGGGGATCATGTGCCAGGCGTTGCGGAGGTGCCGATCGAGGCTGAAGCCGCGGGGCATCTTGTAGCCGTCGTCGAGCGACACGAGCGAAACGATGCGGCCGAGGTGAAACGTCCGCGTGGCGCGGTGCAGCGACGAACGGCCGATGACGTACCAGGCGCGGCGGCTGAACCAGAGACGGTACGGGCTGAGCTTGGTGTTGATGTGTTTGCGTTCGGTGAAGCTGTCGTAGCGGATGCGGACCGATTTGCGGCGCGTGATTGCGGCGACTAGTTTTCCGTAGTAAGCGCGCTGGGCGTCGATGCTGGCCTGCTCGTTGGTTGCGGCCAGCGGACCGAGGCGGATTTGGATCGCCCGCGTCATGCTGGCGAGCTGTTCGCGGAGCGGGCTGGGGAGGCTGCTTTCGAGCTTAGCCGCGGCGCTTTGGGCGGCGGAGAAGAACGCCGATTCGGTCCGCTGGCCAACTTCGTGGCAGAGGACGATGACGGAGAGGGCTTCTTCGGTCGTGAAGTTGGTGGGGGGCAGATAGTATGTGCCGGGGATGCGGAAGCGTTCTTCCTGGGCGTCGTAGTGCAGCGGGACGCCGGCGTCGCGAAGCAGATCGAGATCGCGGAAGATGGTGCGTCGGCTGACGCGGCAGAGGTCGGCGAGGGCGCGCGCGTTATGCCCGCGGCCAGTTTGAAGATGGCCGAGCAGTTGCAGCAGACGTCGGATACGGGCCAGGTGCATCGGCGAAGTTGCGGCTTTCGGTGCGGTAATCGGTGCGATTCGATTGCGACTGCTGACGGAGGACGTTGCTGCTGGCTCGGTTGGATCGGCCGGCGGCGCCGGGCAGCGGCGCTGCTCGGTCGTCGCTGGCTGCATCGTTGTCATTGTCGTCGACCGCATTACCGTCGACGGTACCCCAGTCGAATTTGGCGGGCGTCGTGCCTGGCTTCGTGCCTGCCTTCGATCCGTTTGCCGAACGCTTGGAGCGGCCGTCGCTCTTTGGTCCGACCGGCGCGGCGGCGTAGCTCGACGCCCTTACACCGCGCGAGGCCGTTTTGGGCATCGGCGCTGCTCTGCCGGGCAACGGCGCGGCATTGGGCGTGTCGCTCGGCGGCGGAAGGACGTGGTTCTCGTTCGGCGTGGCTTCGCTGGGGACTTCCTCCAGCGTAGTCTCGCCCTCGGTGCCTTGCAAAATCGGGCCGCGACTGATGACTTCGGGCTGCGTGAGACCGTAGTCGAGGTAGACGCTGGCGTCTCGCTGACGAGCGAGGCGATGGGCGTCGAAATAGGCCTTGCCGGGCCAGGGGCCTTCGGCGAGGAAGATTCCGTTGTACTCCAGCAGCGAGTTCTTGCGGAAATGAACGTTGAGAATCGCCGTGTTGTAGTTGACCAGCGTGCGGTAATACTCCGTGTCGGCGTCGGCCAGACGGCGCTGGGCGTCGAGCACGAGGTCGACCGTGGCTTCGGCCGTGCCGGCTTCAAAGCGGGCGACGACGGCGTCGACCTGCTGTCGGGCGGCGATGCGGCGGTTGTACGCCGTTTGGGTGACGCGGTGGAAGCCTTCCAACTCGCGAATGGCGTCGGCCATCTGGTGCGAGACTTCGAGTTCCTGATCTTCGAGCATGGCCCGTTCGCGGACGAGCAGGAATTCGTGGTGGCGGACCGTGAGCATTTCGCGGCGCCGGCCGATGGCCATGTTGAAGTTGAAGCCCATCTGCCACGACTGGAAGTCGCCGTCGGTGAGCCGCTCGAAGGCCGAGGAGCCGGTGAGCGTACTCGATCCGGAGCGACTCGAGCTGAGCCACTGGTCGCCCAAGCCTTCCCAGCGATAGCGGGCAACGCCATTAAGCTGCGGCAGCAACAGGTTCTTGGCCGCGATGAGTTCCAGCTCGCGCTGGTTGATCCGCCAGCGCTGCTGACGCAATTCGACGCTGCGAGCGAGGGCTTCGGCGTGGACGTCTTGCCAATCGAACTTCACCATCGCGGTTGTCGGTTCGTCGAGCGGCTTGATCAGACGATCGTCGGTGGCCGCGAGGCCCATGATGTAGCGGAGCCGCGATTCGCTGCGGTAGACTTCGGTGAGCGCGTTTTCCATCAAGCCGCGGAACAGGTAATACTGTTCCTTCGCCTGGGCGAGACTCTCGGCGTTGCCGCGGGCGTCGCCGGCCGAGAAAAACGCATAGATCTTCTGCCACGTAGCCAACGCGCTGTCGCGGCCGGTCCGCGCGGCGTCGAGATTGCGATACGAGAAATACAGGTTCCAATACGCCAGTTCGACATCGTTGACCATGTTACGGACGCCGGCCTCGAAATCGGCAAGGCGAATGTCGGTGCGGATGCGGGAAATCATCACGCCGTTGAAGTTGCCGGGCTGACCTTCGGGACCGGCGATGCGGTTCCAATTGACGCCGCCGCCTTGGAGCAGCGGTTGCTCGATGCGGACGTCGAAAAGCTGTTGCCAGTCGCTGACGACTTCGCGGGACGGGATGTTGTTCTGTTCGTACCGCGATTGCGACGAGAACTGCATCAACGTACCGGCGGCACCGCGCTTGGTGAGCTGCACCTGGCCGGTGCCGAGGTCTTGCTCGAACGTGTTGGCGAAGAAGCTGCCCAAACCGCCGGAGATGAGGTTATTCCGAGGGCTGGAGTTCTTTTCCCAGAACAAGCTGGTGCCGAGTTGGGTATCGAATGCTCCCAAGGCCCACTCGGTGCTGCCGCCGGGGACAGTTTCTTGAATCCCGGCCATGTAGACCGACGGAATGGCGTCGGGATTTCGCAGCAGCGTATCCGGGGACGGGCCGGAGTTTCCGGGGACGATGCGACCGCCGAGCTGGCGGAAGACCTTGCTGTTGGCCAAGGACAGCGACACCGCCTCTTCGAGCGAGAGCTTCCAAACGTCCTCGCCGCCGGCGTTGGCCAGCGAGCGCGGGGCGTCGGGATGCATCACCTCGGCCAGGCCGCTGTCGAAGGCGTCCGGATTGTCGAGATCCGTGGCCGTCGCGACGTAGTGCGACAGATCGCCGTCCTCGATGAGGTAGAACGGTTGCTGCGGATTGCAGCCCGTCAAAACGGACGAGGCGCAAGTGAGCAGAACGCAATAGAAGTGCAGTCGCCGTCGCATTTGGATGAGTCCCTGGCCGAGGGGTTCACGGTTCTTCCGCGCGGCAAGCGCACGAGGAGTGCGCAATGCGTCGCGGTCCGTTGCCACGTCAAGTTTTTCGGTCCCCCCTACGACCACCCGAACCGCGCGACGGCGCATGGCGTCGACGCACGAATACAGCAGGCGGCACGTCAGGTATCGGAATCGCTGCCGTCAAACTTTGAGGAATCGTTACAATCTGACGAGACGGGCGAAACATCCAGCGGGACGCAAAGCACGCAGAACGCGCATATTTACACGGCTGCGGCGCGAACGAGCGCCGCGACAGCGATGCTGGGAAGAATAGGTAACGCGGGCCGGGGCGCGGCCCGCGTTACGCTGCTCGATTGCCTAATTCCGTCGTCACTCTTGTGCCTTGATCGGCGTCGGCGCGCCGTGATAGACGGCGATGCGGTTCATGGCGTTGAGGAACGACTTGACGCTGGCTTCGATGCTGTCGGTCGAGACGCCGCGGCCCTTGTAGATTTGGCCGTTGTACTCGACTTCGACCATCACCTCGCCCTGGGCGTCTTTGCCGACCGTGACGCTTTGCACCTGAAACCGCCGACACATCACGGACAGGCCAGTGATCTTCTCGACGGCCAGAAACGCCGCATCGACCGGGCCGTCGCCGCATTCCATCGTCTCGGTCCGCTCGTCGCTGCCGCGGCGCAGGGTGAGGCGAACTTTCGGCGCTTGGCCGGTGCCGCACGCGATGTCGTACGACACGAACGCCCATACGTCCGTGATTTCGTGGATTTGGTGCTCGATCAGGGCCGCAATGTCGCCGTCGTAGATTTCCTTTTTCTTGTCGGCGAGTATCTTGAACTGCTCGAATACCGTTTGGAGCTGCTCGCCGGAGAGACGATAACCGAGTGCCCGACCGCGATCGGCCAGCGCGGCCCGGCCACTGTGTTTGCCGAGCACGAGATCGGTCTTGGCGAAACCGACGTCTTCGGGCCGCATGATCTCATAGGTGCTGCGTTCCTTGAGCATGCCGTCCTGATGAATGCCGGCCTCGTGGGCGAAAGCGTTGCGGCCGACGATAGCTTTGTTCCGCTGGACCTGGATGCCGGTGATGTTCGCCACGAGGCGGCTGGTGGGGACGAGCCGCTCGGTTTTGATCCGCGTGTCGACGTTGTAGACATCGCGGCGAGTGCGCAGCGCCATAACGACTTCCTCGAGCGCGGCATTGCCGGCTCGTTCGCCGATGCCGTTGATCGTACACTCGATCTGCCCCGCGCCGGCCTCGACGCCGGCGAGGCTGTTGGCCACGGCCAGTCCGAGATCGTTGTGGCAGTGCATCGAGATCACCGCCTTGTCGATGTTCGGCACCCGCTCGACCAGCGTGCGAATGACCTTGCCCATGTGTTCGGGCGTGGCATAACCGACCGTGTCGGGAATGTTTACGGTCGTGGCGCCGGCTTTGATGGCCGCCTCGACGACTTGGCAGAGAAAGTCCGGCTCGGTGCGGGCGGCGTCTTCTGGCGAAAACTCGACGTCGTCGCAATAGCCGGCCGCCCGCGTCACGCCGGCGACGGCACGGGCGATGATTTCGTCCTTGTTCATCTTGAGCTTGAACTGGCGATGGATGGCACTGGTGGCGAGGAAGACGTGCAGCCGAGGCCGGTCGGCGAGTTTGAGCGCTTCCCACGCCCGGTCGATGTCGGCGTCGTTGCAGCGGCACAGGCCGGCGATGGTCGGGCCGTGGATGACGCGGGCGATTTCCTGCACCGCCTCGAAGTCGCCGGGCGAGGCGATCGGGAAACCGGCCTCCATGATGTCGACGTTCAGGTCGGCCAGGGCTTGGGCGACTTCGAGCTTTTCGGCGAGGTTCATGCTCGCGCCCGGCGATTGTTCGCCGTCGCGGAGCGTGGTGTCGAAGATACGAATCGTGCGGTCGGCAGACATAGTTTGCGGTCCTTTAAATCGATCGAGGGCAATTTTCAAAGAATGAGCGAAAGGCGGTCGCGGTCAGGCCGACCTTGCGGTCGGCCGTCGCAACACCAATCGGGCCCTCGCGGACGAGACGCGCCGCGGCTGATCGTGGATTCGCAATGTCACGCGAGAAGGTCGCATGGCGTGGATGGCTCGTGTTATGTACGGCGAAAACGGTTGCGGTCGGTATACGAAAAAACCCCGCGGCCTGGCAGGGCTTGCGGGGTTCGTAGGTCTCTTCGATGGCGGCGCGGTCAACGAACCCTTGGCCCTTAGCTGGTAAGGCCCAACAACAGCAGCGGCAGGTTCGCGATCTTGGCCATGTGTCTAACGTGCGTTTGAATACGGGGCAAGCCGCGTTTTTCGCAGCCCACTCAGTTCGACAAGTCTAGCTGCGGCTTGGTTCGCGGTCAAGCGACGGTGGCACGTACACCGACGAGCCTGTCGGACGTCGATGAAGCGACTAAAATGGTGGCTCGACTAGGCAAATGGGCTTCCGGTAATGGAATATGGCCCAATCGACGCACCAGCCGACCCGCTCGTTGCGTCGGTCGCTCAGAATGGAGCGACAACCCGGTAGTTGACCGTCGAATCGGATTTGACCGCCCCATCGGGAAGGGCCACGCGACGGGAGCTTTTCTCGTCGTCCACGACAACGACGAGGTCTCCCTCGGTCCCCGGGCGCAGTTCCTGCGGCTCCGACAATACGAACGTCGACCCGTTTGTTTTCGCCAATCGGAAACGCTCTCCGCCGGCTGCGAAATACGCGCTGACCGTCGCGGAATAGCCGTTCTCTCGACGAATGCCCATATGTCACACCAAGAGCTTTTGGACCGTGCCGTCGCTTATCTTAGCTTAGGCGGCAGCGGCGCGAAGGTCAAAAGTCGACTTGGCGAAGGTACGGATGGATTCGTTTGGAAAACGACCGCCGACACGGCCGTCAAGGTGTTTCACGAAGTACGCGGGTACGGGAACGAGCGAGATGGATACCTTCGGCTTGCCGAATATGGCTACACGAAACGCATCGGCGAATTTTGGGTTCCGATGATGCTCGGTTTCGACGACGATCTTCGTGTCGTCGAGATGGACATCGTTCAGGAACCGCCCTACATCATTGACTTCGCGAAAATTCGATTGGATCGTCCGCCGGACTTCTCCGCGGACGCGTTGGCGATATACGACGAGCAAGGGCAAGAACGATTCGAGCACAACTGGCCTAAAGTGCAGATGCTGATAGCAACGCTCGAAAGCATCGGTATCTACTACCTCGACGCGCAACGCGGCAACATCACGTTTGTGGATATGCCCTAAACGGCAGCCTTCGCCGACCATGCTAAATCCGCCCCACGACATCAGCCCGACTACGGCTCGTCCTGCTTACCCGGCCGACAGCACCCGCTTAATCGCGCTTGGCACGTCGGCAAGCGGGACGGTTTCGCTTCCGCCGGTCCTCAGGTCTTTCACCTGGCACTCTCCGGCAGAAAGTTCGTTGCTACCGGCGATGAGGGCGACGCGGAAGCCGCGACCGTCGGCGTACTTTAGCTGCTGGCCGAGCTTCTTTGGCTCAGGGTAGACTTCGACGCCGATCCCATCGCTGCGCACGAGTGCGGCCAGACGCAGATAGTCGTGCAAACGTTCGGCGTCGAAATAGGTGACCAATGCCTCGGCCGGCGTGGCCGCCTTGGGCAGCATGGCGAGTTCTTCCATCGCCGCGAGGAGCCGGTCGAGACCGAGCGACGCGCCAATGCCGGGCAGTTCCTGCTTCGTGTATAGCCCCGCGAGGTTGTCGTACCGGCCGCCGGAGCAAACGCTGCCGATGCTCGGAAGATGGGTCAGGAACGTTTCGAAAATCGTGCCCGTGTAATAGTCCAGGCCGCGGGCGATCGACACGTCGAGCTTGAGTCGCGCATCGGGAACGCCTGCCGCGGCACAAGCGGCGAGCAACGAGCGCAGATCGGCGACGCCTTCTTCGCCCAGCGCGGAGCCGGCCACGGCCTTGGCGACGCCGGCGACGATTTCGTCGTTCGTGCCTGCCAGCGTGGCGAATTCCAGGATCGCGGCGGCCTGTTCGGTCGTTGCGCCGGTGGTTGAGGCCAGTTCCTCATTCACTTTGGCCGCGCCGATCTTGGCGAGTTTGTCGAGTGCGCGCAGTACGAGCGTCGACTTATCGGCGAGTTGCAGCCGCTCCAGCAAACCGGTGAGTACCTTGCGATTGTTGACGTGTATGGCGAAATCGGTGAAGCCAATGGCCAAGAACAATTCGTGAATAACGAGCGTCGTTTCGATGTCGGCGGCGATCGATCGCGTGCCGATCGTGTCGAAGTCGCACTGCATGAACTCGCGGTATCGGCCGCGCTGGGTGTTCTCGCCGCGCCACACCGTGGCGATGTGGTACCGCTTGAACGGCAATCCGAGCGTGCCGGCGTGTTGGGCGACGAAGCGGGCCAGCGGCACAGTCAGGTCGAACCGCATCGCCACGTCGCGGCCGCCGGAATCCTCAAAGCGGAACATTTGCTTGTCGGTTTCCGCGCCGCCTTTGCCGAGCAGAATCTCCGTGTATTCCAGCGCCGGCGTGTCGATCGGGGCGAAGCCGAACGAACGATAGACCCGGCGAGCCGTTTCCATCAGCCGCTCGCGCGGAATCATCGTCGCGGGCAGAAAGTCGCGAAAGCCTTTGAGTGTCCGCGGCTCGATAAGTTTGGACATGGCGGAGCGAAGGGGCGAGGCGAGGATTCGGGATTCAGGAATCGGGAACAGGTGGATTCGTAGCTTGCAAGATTACGCGGCGCGGCAAACGCATCGTGTTTTGAAGTCCAGTTGCGACGAACTGTCCCCTGAATGCCGAATCCCGAATCCGGCCACCGCTCCCTACCCAATCACGGGCAACAGCGCCGGCTTGGGACTGCGAATGCTTTCCTTTGGCTTCTTCGGCATAAACGCATCGACGTATTCGAGTACTTGCTCCGGCGTTTCGAAGTAGCGGTCGTAGACCCAATCGTCGTCGTATTCGCACTCGTCCGTGGTGTAGTCGCGGCAGATTTGCGGACGCGTCTCGTAAATGCCGCAGCGCTGGTCTTCTTGCAGGTGACGGCAAACGTTGTACACCAGCAGATACCAGGTGTCGTCCTCGGCGAACAGCGCCACGTCGCCGTGGATCATGTACCAACGGATGATCTCGAAGTCGTGCCAATCGGTCGGTGTGTCGACTTGCAGCGCGAAGTACCGACAACATTTGGCGGTGCAATGTTCGCACAGATTGCCGCCGGCTACGTCTTCGCGGCGCGGCTTGACGGCGGGACCGATCCACGGGCTAGCGACGGCGGACATGGCGATTTTCGCTCCAATCGAACTCGAACGGCAATCTGGAAACGGCATCGCGTCCAGCGGGGCGACGCCGCCACACACCCTATCAAAATCGCCGCAGAGCGACTACGGGCTTCGCCGTGGGCTTCACGGCCTCTGGAAATGGGCGGTCGTTTACAAGTCTTACGTGGCACCGCGAACATTCCGAGTCTCCGCGTTCCCCGGGGTCGAGGATCTGGCCGCTTCGGTCGCCCTGAGACTCGGCAACACGGCGAAGGATTCCAGCGAGTGGACACCGCTTAGCGACGAGCACGCCGCGATGGGATTTCGAGCCGGCGTGGCCTGTTTCGTTGTGGTCGTTGGGCCACGGATTTGGTACGTTCGCGGGTGTCTGCTGGTTTCTCGTTTTGGATTGTCGCGATGCCCGTTGCTGGTTCTTGATTGCCGAGATTGGACAGGCCGCAGGCGGCGTTTGTGAGGCTACGGAATGTGCTCGACAGGACGACCGATGCTAGCTCGTGCCACTCGGAAGAGGGAATTATTTGACGCAAACTCGTTTATTTGCGCGGCGAGAGGACGCTTGACTGGAGAACTGGGCAAGGCGGGGTGTTTGGGTGGATCGCCATCGCCGTTTCGGGCGGAATGACGGCTTTTCGCAAGTAGTCATGCACGCGCATATCGCCGCTATTCCCGGTGGATTCCCGTCGCCGGAACGGTGAAATAGTTCGCACTGCCTTAATCCCTGACGACGACCAGGTTCGAGGCGAAGCATCAATTAGCTATTCGCCTTCCGGCCGTTCGATCAATCCTTCGGCGACACCGACCAGGGCGTAAAATCGCTTCTGAACCGCGTTCACAGCTTCGCGATCGAAACTTTGCAGAGCCTTCTCGTCGCTGCCTACTTGCTCCGCCCAGGCCATCGCTTCACCTGCGTCTCCCGATGCCGCGTGAGAATAGGCGAGGGCTCGAATCGCCGCGTTCGATGGAACATCTTTGAACAACTCAGCGTAATTGGGCTTGGGCGAAATCGAGAGTGTTTGAGCCAGCGTCATCGCGGAAGCCGCTAGTTCGCATACTCGCTGTTCAGCTAGAGACCCCTGACGGATCACCGCGTCCTCCTCTACATAGTTTCTAACCCAAGTTGCTGGTTGTCGAAAATCGAATGCGGCATGGTCAAACGCACCGGGCGTACTCGATTCGCTGGTCAATTCGATCCTTGCCGCAACTTCGCGCGCCATCTCCGTGTCGCCTTTTCTTGCGTAGGCCGTGGCGGTTTTGAGAATCGCGGAGGCTCTGCGCATAGGGTTGTCGACCTTTCCTGCCGTCTCCAGCGACTTGGCAAAAGCGCCTTTTTTTAAGTGGTGTTCGACGACCGCGTGAAGCGCTCTATCACGATAATAAAGGAAATATGAAATGGCGAAGGCCGTGCGTTCGGCTCCTTCAGGATTACCTGCCGTTAACTGTGCCTTGACGACCGCCAATAGCGCCTCTTCGCGGAACGCATCCTGCTGGGAGTCCGAATCGTTGTGGGCAATCAACTTGGCCGTACTAATGGCAACTTCGATCTGGCCCATGCGAGCTTGCGCCGTCGCGATAAGCTGAATACTCCTAGCCCTATTATTGTACGTATTTAGCCGTAGCCCCGCATCGATCGCACGCTCAAACAAGGAAGCGGATGCTCCTCGGTCATTCAGTTGCGCGGCCAACACGGCCGCTTTGCTCAAAGCTTCTGCCTTCCAGTCACCCAATCCATCGGCCGCGTCGACAAGTTGCTTCATCGTCGCCTTCGCCGCGTCTTCCAATCCCAAGGAATGTTGCGCTTCCGCCATTCTCCATAGCGCCTGGGCGTGCTCGTACCCGTCGACCTTTGCGGACGAACTGAGAGCGAGCTTGAAAATACGGGCGGACTTGGAATGGTTACCCAGTTTTGCATATGCGACAGCCAATTGTCTCAGTGCTTCCCCACGATACGTGTTCAACACAATCTTCGGAATAGCTTGCGTCGACTCGTTGAGATCACCCGTTGCGATAAGGTGTTCGACGCACCGTAGCCGAACGCGATCGTACTCTTCCTGTTCAAATTCATCATGGGGCGTTAGTTCTTCCTCATAGGATGGAGGTTCGCCAATCAGGTCGAGCGCATCTTGCCATTTCCCCGCGGCGGCGAGAGCTTCGGCAAAGTCAGCATGATGGCCGCCTCGAACGTGCGAACCTGCCGTCCCCAAAGCTGATTTCCTCGCGCCTTCAAAATCCCCTATTCGAATCTGCAATCTACTGACGTGATGCCGCAATGGCAGCGTCCAAATTTCATAGACGGAATTTTGTTCGGCAACCAATTCACTGGCGCTTCGCAACAGATTCTTGGCGGAAATGCGGTCGCTAGCGGCCTCCTTGTTTGTTGAAAGCTCTTCCGCTTTGCATGGCACGAGTCCGAGTAGCAGCGTAATGGCCACGATGCAGGGGCGCATAGTACTCTCCAATCTACGGCTGGTTCTTACGCGTCATTCCTGAGTTGCCGTTTCCGCTTATGTCTCGTTCCCAAGCTGCCGCTCGGACATTGCTCGTAGCCCGAACGTGGCTTTACCGAAAATTCTCGCGAACGCTTCCAACTTAATCAACGCCAAGCTGGGGCGATATGCGCAAACTGGCTTACGGCGGACCGCCGCGGGCCAGAACCTTTCGACGGCGCGGCTGGGGGCGTATACTACGCTGGCCGAAAGCGGGAAACGAGCCGCTTTTGCCGCTGGCCTTTCGGCCCGATGTTTCGCGAACGTCTCGCGACGCGCGCTCGACCGGTCCGCGATTCGTCTTTCGCCATTCAACCATCACCGCCCGACGGCGGCCGCGCGATGTCCCCTTGGCAGATTGCCCGTGAACTACGAATTCATCGATTCCGATCAGGCCCTGACCGACTGGTGCGCCGCGGCGGCCGGCGCGCGGCGGATCGCCTTCGACACGGAGTTTATCTCCGAGCGAAGCTTTCGCCCGCAATTGTGCTTGATCCAAGCCGCCGTCGACGGCGAACTGTCGATCATCGATCCGCTCGATATCAGCGATTTGACGCCCTTTTGGAATGCGCTGGCCGACGGGGGCCACACGACCATCGTCCACGCCGGGCGAGAGGAGTTGTCGTTCTCGCTGCGCGCGACGGGTCGCCATCCGGCGTCGCTCGTCGACCTGCAGATCGCCGCGGGCCTCGTCAGCACCGACTACCCTGCGGGGTATAGCTCGCTGATCTGGAAGATTTTGGGGCACAAACTGCACAAGCACGAAACGCGGACCGATTGGAGCCGCCGGCCGCTCTCTTCGCGGCAGTTGCAATACGCCCTCGATGACGTGCTGTACCTCGAAACGCTGTACGACAAGCTCTTGGAGTCGCTGGCCAAGCTCGATCGAAGTAGTTGGTTCTCCGACGAAATGGCCGACTGGCAAGCCGAAATCGAAATCGCGACGACGGGCGAGCGATGGCAGCGCGTCGGCGGCATCTCGAATCTAGCGCCGCGTTCGCTGGCGATCGTCCGCGAAGTCTGGCGATGGCGCGAAACGATGGCCGAACGCCGCGATACGCCGGTCCGCCACGTGATTCGCGACGATCTGATCGTCGAACTTGCCCGGCTGCAGTCGACCGACGCCAATCGGATTTCAAATATCCGCGGCCTCGATCGCCGCGACCTGACGCGCGCGATGCCACATTTGCTCGAAGCGATCCAGCTTGCGATCGATCTGCCAGACGAGGAGTGCCCTCGTTTGCAGCGCAGCGACAGCCCGAGCCAGTTGCAACTCGTCGCTCAGTTGCTCTCGTCGATTCTCAACAGCGTGTGCCGCGCGGCAAGTATTTCGGTCGGGCTGGTCGGCACGGTACAGGACGTGCGCGATTTAGTGGCGTATCACCTAAAGGTCGATCGCGCCGGTGGTCGGCCGCCGCGATTGGCGCGCGGTTGGCGAGCGGAAATCGTCGGCAAGGTTCTCGAAGACCTGCTCGCGGGCCGCACGTGCATTCGCATCGCTAACCCAATGTCCGACGACCCGCTGGCGTTCGAGCCGCGCGGGTAGCGCATCGTCCCCAGCGATCTAGTGGGCATCGCTCCGTCGATACATCCCACGCGACATCCCACGCGCGGGTCGCATGTCGCCGAAATACGTCGGACGAAATGCTACCGCAGCGGTGTTGCGTTCTTGCGCTGCCAACCGCCGGCGTCGGCTGAGCCCGGTGCCTCTGGCACGACTGGCAGCGAACGATCGACGGCAACGCCGCGGCGCGGATTCGCGGCCGAACGGGCGACCGGCGGCTGCGTTCGCCGCGCGGAGTCGTTGGTGCCGCTCGACGGAACGCGGATCAACATCGACGTCAGTTCCGCCGCGGCGGTGCCGTCGCGGGCGACATTGATCGCGTAGTCGGCGATGTCGTCGTTGTACGCGCGGGCGACGGCCAGAAACGCCTGGCGCTGGGAACTGGCCTGATTGAAGGCCACT
>JAJDEG010000222.1 GCA_029259895.1 Planctomycetota bacterium | reverse complement strand
CAGCGGCGCGATTCTCGGCCGCTGGTGACGATTCTGCCCGGCTCGCGCACTCAGGAAGTGACGCTCAACTTGCCGTGGTTTCTTCGCGCGGCTTCGCGGGTGCGCGCACAGATTCCACAGGCACGCTTTGCCGTGGCCAGCTTCAAGCCACATCAGGCGGAGATCGCCCGCGAGATGATCGCGACCCACGCGCGGCAAACCGGCAAACAGCTCGACGTCGAGGTCCACGTCGGCCGAACGGCGGAGTTGATCGACGCGGCGACGTGTTGCATGGCGGTTTCCGGCAGCGTGTCGCTGGAATTGCTCTATCACGCCAAACCGACGGTGGTGTTGTATTGGATTTCGCGCGTGGCGTACTTCGTGCAGTCGTATTTTCGCAAGGTAAAGTACATCACGCTGGTGAATCTGCTCTGCACCGACGAGCTCTTTCCACGCGATAACACGCCCTACGATCCCCAGCAGCACGACGCCGACAGGGTGCTATTCCCCGAGTATCTGACGTTTGAAGACAAAACGGCGCAGGTCGCGGCGCACGTCGTCGAGTGGCTGGGCGATGCTTCGGCGCGATCGCGTCGCGTGGCCGAGCTAGAGGCATTGCGGTCGCGGGTGGCGGCCGGCGGAGCGTCGACGGTGGCGGCCGAGTACATTCTCGACGAAGTTGAACGCCGCCGTTCGCTCGCACATCGCCCACCGAGGCCGCACTTTCTGCCTTCGGCGGTACGCGAGCGAGACGCGGCCTGACCCGGTTGTGGCTGGCGATGGTGGCGATTGGCATGGACGGGTCGTCCATCAGTGAAACTCGCAATCGTCGCCGCGCTGGCTTAGTCTTGATAGATGGGGTGCCAGCACCACGCGAGCACGCAATCCGTCGATGGCCAATCTGCAATCTCTTTCCACCGATCAAATCGCGGCGTTCGTCGAACTTGCGCGGCAGGGGAGTTTGCGCGCAGCCGCCGAGGTGCTGTTCATCACCGAGCAAGGCGTACGCAGCCGGTTGCTGGCGTTGGAAGAGAGGCTGGGCGTTGAAGTGTATCGCAAGAGCCGTGGCATGCGGCGGGCGACGCCGCTGACGCCGCAAGGCAAGTTGTTGCTGCCCAAGGCGATCGCTTTCTTGGAACATGCTCTGGAGTTGACGGAGTTGTTCGCCAGCGAACCGCGGGTGCGCGAGGTGCACGTGGTGGCGAGCCAGTATTTGATTGCGTACGCGTTGATCGACGTCGTGCGGCAATTCCACGCGCGGTTTCCGGAGATTCGCGTGCGATTGAGCGCGCGGACGGAGCAGGATCTGGAAAAGGAATTGCTGGAGAATCCGGACGTGGCGATTGGCGTGGCCGCGCCTTACGAGTCGTCGCCGGACCTGACGTACGCGCATCTGTTCTCGATGGATTGGAGCCTGATTTCGCCGCGTCGGCATCCGCTCTCATCGATCGAGAAACTGCGGCTGGCCGACATCGTCGACGCGCCGCTGATTCTCTACGAACGGGGTTCGACCGGGCGACAGCACGTGGTGGACGCTTTCGCCCGACTGGGACTGTCGCCGCGCGTCGAAATGGAAGTTACGACGACGAATCTCATCGTTCGCATGGTCGAGGCCGGTTTGGGCGTGGGGATTGTGCCGCTGATGCCGTCGGGCGCGGTGACGCGCGGGCATCGTTTGGCCGTACGCAGTTTGGGCCGACAGATACGGCCGATCGACTCCGGGGTGCTCGTTCGCAAAGGCGAGTCGCTTGCCGAAGCGCCGCGGACGTTCGTCGAGTTCATTAAGGCGCACGATTTTTCAGCCAAACAGCCTTAATGCCTAGCACCACAACGCGTGGCTCAACCGGGCGGCGGTGGTGCGGCCACTTTTTTTGTGGTAGGTATAGTAGTATTGGTGTTTTCGCCCCGGATTTGTTTGGTCGGCGATTCTTGCCGCGGGGGCAGGATGGGTCCGAGAGCGATGGACGGTTTGGGGTTAGCAACGAATGAGCGGGGCTCGACTGGATGGGGCGGGATAGCGACACAGCGCTCGGCGACGACGACGCACGGCAACGGGCATTGTCCGCGGCGCTTGAGAGCTGCGCCTGCTTCAACTTTCGCAAGGTGTCGCGGGCCGTGACGCAGTTGTACGATGAGGCGCTCCACCCCTGCGGCCTGCGATCGACGCAACTGGTGATTCTGCTATCGGTGGCGGTGCAGCCGGCGGCGAATATCTCGCAGCTTGCGCGGCGGTTGGTCATGGACGCTTCGACGCTCAACCGCAATCTGCGGCCGCTAACGCAGAAAGGCTTGGTTTTGCTCTCCGCCGCGGAAGACGGTCGCCGAAAGCAGATCAATTTGACCGACGCGGGGCACGCGGCGATTGAGGCGGCCGTGCCCTATTGGGAATCGGCCCAGAAGCGGCTCGTCGGGCTGTTCGGTCGGCAGCGCTACAAAGAGTTGACGCGGCAGATGTCGACGGTGATCGCGATGACGCGGAGCGGTTGATGCCGCGGCAGATCGCGATTTCTTAGTAGGGGAATTTCTCGTCCAGCTTCGCCGCCGACAGTTCGACGAGAAAGGTCGACAGCCGCTCGACGAGCAGGCTCATGTAGCGCTGGCCTTTCTCGACCGACGCCTGGTGCGGATTGCCTGCGCCGGTGTTGGTGGTCAGCAGATGCCACGGCCGCGTGATCGATACCCAGCCGCGATTGACGGCCTCGAATTGCGTGGCGGCCATCGCGCCGTCGTCGGCGGCCAGCGATCCGTCGGCGTTCTTGGCCACGAGGTGCGGAAAGTACGCCAGGGCGAGCGACGTTTCCATTTCGCCGGCGTGGTCGTCGCGATTGGCGAAGATCTCTTCGCTGACGTCGCTTAAGACCGTGAAGAAGTTGCACAGGAATAGTGCGGCCGAAGTCTCGCCGTACATCTCGCGGAGCACGCTCTTGAACTCATTGCCGCCGTGGCAGTTGAGCAGCACGATCTTGCGGACGTTGCTCGCGGCGAGGGTCTCGACGAGGTCGGCGACGATGCGGGCGACCGTCGACGGGTTGAGGTTCATCGACAGCGGAAACTCGCGTTGGTTCGTTTCCGTGCCGTAAGGAATCGTCGGCAGCAGCACGACGCGGGCACCTTGCTCGTGGGCCGCCTGACAGATGCGCTCGCCGATGGCGCTGGCCTCGAACGTGTCGGTGCCGTAGGGGAGATGCAGATTGTGCGGTTCCGTGGCTCCGAAGGGGAGGACGGCGACTTCGTAGCTAGCATCGCGAACGTGGGCGTAGTTGGTCTCGGCGAGAATCCAGGGGCGCACGGCAGATTCCTAACGTTGTGTGGGCTGGACACTTGGTTCTTTGGCGTCCTGCCAGGCGGCGAAGCAATGCTAGCTTAGTTGGCTGCGAGCGGGTGAACAACGTCGAGTGCGATACGCGGGAGATAGGGGACAGGCGGCAGGGGAATATCGCGTGGGAGTTGCCAGCGGTGGCGGGTGGGGCGCGCAAAAAATGCGGGAGGCGAGATCCTTCCGCCGCCCAACGCCGGTTCTTCGGCGTTCGGCGGCGGGTGGTTCTGGCCTCCCGCAAAATCTGCTCTCGTGGGTCAGCCACGCTGGCGCGGCGTTTCTCGCGGTGCCGCGTCAAAGTTCGCAGAACAGGAATTCAAGTGCAGGGTCTTCAACCGCATTGTCCGCGGCCACGTTTGCCGCCGGCCGACCAGTTGACGCTTTACCTTGCGGCGGGCGGGGCTGGCGTTCGAGTTCACTGCGAACGACATCGACGCTGCGGGGCGCTTCGATGCCGAGCTTGATGCGGTTACCGCGAACTTCCACGACCGTGATCGTGATGTTTTCGCCGACGCGGATTTGCTCGCCCGGTTTTCGGCTGAGTACTAACATGATTGCACCTCCATTTGCGGGAATGGGACACGATTGCTCGGCAGCCATTGCCGTGACGACATTGGCTGCGATCGGGCTCGACCTGCTCCACACAGTCGAGCCGCTACGGGCATGGCCCCCCCGGGCGTTTGCCAACCATGGCCGACCTTGGGTCGAAACGGGCAGTCATGAAACTGGATGCGAGAGATAAAGCAACTCGAATGCCAATTCCATACCGTCCGCCACGGTCTGCTGTATTATCCGGAAGCAGGCCGCACCGGTTCACTGAAATATACGGATTTCGTCAAGATCGGTGAGAAGAAATCCGAGCGTCGCGCGCGGTCAGAATCGCTCGTCTTTCGCGCGGCGCGCGTCGATTTGGCAGATAGCTGTGCTGGCGCGGCGCGAGAAATGGGCGCGCTACGAAGTAGCCCCGCGTCCGTCGGCACCGTTTTGTCCTTGGAAATTGCCGGAGCGGAAGGCGTCGGCCATCGCTAGCGGCACTTCGGCTTCGGCGAGGATGACGCGAGCGCGGTTCTCGGAAACTTTGGCCTTCATTTCCTGCTCGCGAGCGACGGCGTCGGCACGGCGGCGTTCGGCCCGAGCGCGGGCGACGCGGGTATCGGCTTCGGCTTGATCGGCTTGCAGCCGGGCACCGATGTTTTCGCCGACTTCGATGTCGGCAATGTCGATCGAAACGATTTCAAATGCCGTGTGGGCGTCGAGACCGCGCTCGAGCACGGCCTTCGAGATGCGATTGGGATTCTCCAGCACTTCCAAGTGGCTGCCGGACGAGCCGATCGACGTAATGATTCCTTCGCCGACGCGGGCGATGATCGTTTCCTCGGTGGCACCGCCGATGAGCTGCTCGAGATTGGTGCGGACGGTGACGCGGGCGCGAACTTTCAGCTCGACGCCGTTCTTGGCGATGGCGCTGAGCGTGCCGCCGTTTGCAGGGCAGTCGATAACTTTGGGATAAACGCTGGTGCGGACGGCGTCGATCACGTCGCGGCCAGCCAGGTCAATGGCGGCGGCCCGGTCGAAGTCGAGATCGATATTCGCCCGATGAGCGGCGACGATGGCGTTAATCACGCCGATGACGTTGCCGCCGGCGAGGTAGTGGGCTTCGAGACGTTGGGTGGTGATGCCGGTGTGCGGATCGGTGCCGATGCCGGCCTGCATGGCCTTGATCTTGGCCTCGACGATCAAACGCGACGTGACCTGACGAAACGTCATGCCGACGAGGCTGAAAATGCTGATGCGCGCCCGCGACATGTAGGCTTGCAGCCAGATCTTGCCGTAGCTGACCGCAAGGATAAAAACGATAAACAACAGAAAAACGATGCCGCCGACGATGAGCCAGAAAACGATATCGCCTTCGGTTGGCGTGTTTTTTCCTTGGGCCTTCTGAGCGAACAAGATCGGCAATTGCGAGAGCATGGCAAGGGGCATCCGTGATGTGGGCGATGGAGCGCACTAAAGGCCGCGCGACAATCTGCAAAGAGACAACGTTCGCATGGATGACGCTAGCGCTCTTCGCGACCGACGGCATTCGATCAAGCGAACATAGCATACCGCAATGGCGGAGGCGGCTGCAAGCTCCGGCGGGAAGGCAGTTTGTGGCGAAATGCCGCGAAGTTCGCGTTGCGTGGGATCGCGCTCGCCACGACACTCGCCACCATGCTCGCCACCACACTTGACGAGGGGACGGTGGACGGGGGTGTGGTCGCGCGGTTCTGTCGAGACGGTTGGCGGCCCGCAATGCTAGCACGGCGACGTCGTTCCACCGGTGCGAGTTAGCGTTATCGGTACCGACTTATCGATATCGACTCGCGCCGATCGTAACGTCGCTGCGACGACGTGTCACCAGATTGCCTTGCGGCATTGACACGTTCTGCGGCCACCAGTAGAGTCGGACTCCAGCCTACTCTGGTGCCGGCGATCGGCCTACCTTTTGGAACGAAGAGATGCAGAGCTTGGCGAATCACGACGCGGAACCCTGCCGGGACAGCGGCGACGACGCCGCGGTATTTCTCGCTGCCGATCGCGAACCAATTTCCCGCCGGTGCGTAGTGGCAAGACGCCATTGCGCTATGCTGCGCGACTGCGCGGCACGTATCGAATCGCCGAACGCGTGATTCTTGCCTTCCTGCCGTCCGACTTACCCGCCAACTATTCTTCATTTGCCCCGCCATTTCAAATGACGAATCGCCTTCACTCGGAACCGACCCTGGAACCAAGTCTTCACTTTTCCGCCACACATTCGGACCCGGCGCATTTGGGCCTGGCGCATTCGGCGGCCTCTGCACGGTGCACGGAAAGTGGCGACGTTTGCCGCCACACGTTGTTCGCTCCGTTGGGCTACGAGCGGAACTACGCTTACCCGCTGGTCGTGTGGTTGCACTCGCCGGGCGGCGACGAGCGGCAGTTGCGGCGGATCATGCCGCAGTTGAGCATGAGGAATTACGTGGCCGTAGCGCCGCGGGGAACGTCGGCGTTCGATGCGGATGCGGATAACCGAGGTTTTCGCTGGGCGCAGCGAGGCGACGATTTCGCTTTGGCCGAAGATCGCGTGTTCGATTGCATGGCCTTGGCCGCGCGAAAGTTTCACGTGCGGCAGGAGCGAGTTTTTCTTGCGGGAGCGGGCTGCGGCGGGACGATGGCGCTGCGGATTGCGCTGGCGAATCCGGGACGGTTTGCCGGAGCGCTTTCGCTCGGCGGCGAGTTGCCGCGCGGCATGGCGCCGCTGGCGAACGTTAACGATGCCCGCTCTGTGCCGCTGCTTTTGATCGCGGGCCTGACGAGCAAGCACTATCCGCAGACGCGAGTGAACGACGATCTGCGTTTACTGCACTCGGCGGGCATCACGGTCTCATTGCGTTTGTATCCGTTCGGCGACGAGATAGCGCCGATGATGCTCGGCGATGTCGACCGCTGGCTGATGCAGCAGATCTGCCCGGAGTCGGCCGGCGAGCTCGCCGATGAGGGCGACGACGAATTGGCCGACGCGGATTGACACGGCGTTGTGGCGGGTTTTGCAACGCCTGGCATGGTCGGAAGACCGGCCGCAGCCATTGCGCTGCTAAGGCGATTCGGCCAGTTCGCCGCGAATCGCGTCGCAGAGCACGAGCATTTCCGCGACGTCAAGTTCTTCCGCCCTGCGCGTCGGCGACAGGCCGAGCCGCTCGAATAGGGCGTCGATCCGTCCTTTGTTCAGCTCGCGTTTATACGTGCTAATGAGTACGCCGCGGAGCAGCTTGCGACGGTGCAGGAACATCGAACGCACAAACTGGTGAAAGAACGGCACGTCGGCGATCCGCTCGCGTAGCGTATGATCGACCGTCAGTCGCAGGAATGCAGAATGGACCTTCGGCTTTGGCCAGAACACCTGGGGCGGCAGCACGCGGATCAATTCGACTTGGCACTGGCACTGCACCCAAATGCTTAGCGCGCCGTAGTCCTTCGTACTCGGCGACGCCATCATGCGGTCGGCAAGTTCTTTTTGCACGGTGACGGTCATCGTCGCCGGCAGCAAATCGCCGGCGAGCAGATTCGAGATGATCGGCGTAGCGATGTTGTACGGCAAGTTCGCTACCAGCTTGAATCGCCGGTCCGTGCTGACTGCCAACTGGCTACGGACTGCGGCGAGTACGTCGGAATGGATCGCGTTTTTGTTTTTTAGCGCATCCTGCAACAACATCGTCACGTTGGCGAAGTCGATCAACTCTTCGCTGGCGAGGTGGTACATGCGTCGATCGACTTCGACGGTGACGACGGCAGCGGCGGTGGCGGCGAGCCGGGCGGTGAGCGATCCGGTGCCGGTGCCGACTTCCAGGACGACGTCGTGGGCCTCGAGTTCCGCGCTGTCGGCCAGGAGACGCAGCAGGTTGAGGTCGACGAGGAAATTCTGCCCGTGCCGGGGGTTGGGCTCGATGCCGACTTCCTTGAACCGCCGCGTAAGGTAAGAAATGCTCTGGCGATGTTCGGCGGCTTGGGGCATGAGATGCGGTCGGTGGATGTGGCGTGCCTCGTGGCTCGTTGAACCACGGAGGACACGGAGGGGGAGCACAGAGCGGCACAGAGGCGAATGAATGGGTCGTGCGCGGTTTTGTAGGCGCGGTTGCGTGGGCGAGACGTAGGCGGCTACCGCGACGGCGCTATTGCGGGAATTTGTATTTCGGATTCTTCGTGTCGAAGTCTTCGTCCTTGAGTCCGACGTTTAGCTTGAGCCGCGTGTAGGTGTACGATTCGATGAGCGGCGGCGTCTCGCCCGGTGCTTCGGGCCAGCCGTAGCTGACGTAGCGGATTGGCAGATTCAACTCTTTATCGATGAACACTTCGGCGCGATGGAAGGTGAATTCCTTCCGCTGTTCGGCATGAATGAACACGAAGGCTTCGCACGGGCGATCTTCGACTTTGGCGTCGGGATAGTATTTTGCTTCCGCGCCGGTGTATTGCATATCGTGCTCGCCGACCTCGACGAGCTTACTCGTGAGATTGAAAATGCCGATTTCCGTGATCGGATAGCGATTGCCGATCATCGCCAAGGGGCTGTCCGGCGCGAGGGAGGTCGTCCCCACCAGCGGCGTCTGGCTGAGAAAGCCGATGACGCCCTTGCGATGGGGCGACTCGTGGGCGAGCAAGTTTCCATCGTTCTGTCCCTGGACGTAAATCACTTCGCGATCGCGACGCTCCTGGGGCGCGAGAAACCGCAGATAGACGCTCAGCGGCTTGTGGCGAATCTTGGCGTGGAGAAACTCCATGTCGTTCAGCTTGCCGTCGATGCGCGTTTGCTTGACCAATACGGCCGAATAATCTTCGATCGACTTCATTTCGGCCAGCGCCGCGCGGGCCCGCTTGACGGCCGGCATGAATGGATGGTTCGGCAGCGGCTTGCCAGCCGGAACTTGCAACTCGACGGGTTCGACACGATCGTCTCGGCGAGCGTTCTTCAGTGCGCTTGCTGCGTCGTCGAGAACGATCTTGTTCGCTTGCACCGACTTGGCCGACGCCGTTTCGTGGGCGGCAATGCGGCGTTCGAGGGACGCCAGTTCGTCAGTCAATTCGACCAGCCTTCGCCGAGTTTCTTCCTCCGAGGCGACCGACCCTTGGCCTAACTTGGCTAGCTCGCCTCGAAGGCGCGCGACCGTTGCACGCCAATGGGCAAGCTCGTCGGCGCGGACCGTTCGGGTAGCGCCGTCGGCAGCAGGCGATTCTTCGGCCACGGCATCGGCCCGCGGCGCGCAACCAAAGCCAAGCGGCAAAACGACTTGCGCCGCTAGCACGAACATCGGGAATCTGCCGAAAGCGTTCAAAGGTGCCGCTCCTGAGGTAAGGCGTTCTTCGTTTTATGATCCGCCCTGGATCGACGACCGTCAAGGTTCCTGTGCCGGTATGCCGGACATGCACAGGTGTTCTCGTGCGTCGTGTGCCGCTCGATTCCGGCTTAACGTTCGGAAAACTCCGTTTACGCGACGAACTTGGCCGTTTGGTCGGCGGTGGCAGCCGAATCTCGCGTGCCGAATCCGACGTATCGTGCCGGGATGCTTGCGATCCGTGGCGTCGCCGATTATTATCTCCGTCGTCGGACGAGTCCGCCAGATTCGGTAGTTGGGGGAGGCGGACGTGCAACGCGAAACGATTGTGAGGAACTGCTAGTGCGAAACGTTGGTTGTTGACCGGAAGTGTTTGGCAGGGACGCCGTGGTCATTCGACTCGATCGTTTTTCATTAGGTGGTTCCCGCAATGATTTCGCATCTTTATGGTCGGTCTCGCTGCGCGATGCGCGGCGCGGCTTTTTTCTCGTTAATTCTTGGCGGCGGTTGTTTCTCGCCGCTGCTGGCCTCACCTCCGTTGGGCGAGCCGGAGACAATCGTCTTCGACGACGTGGTCGGGCCCGGTAATCCGGACCTTACGGGCTTGCAAGTTGGGCCGTGGTTGTTCGCGTCGCAGAAGTTTCATTCGGTGTCGCTATCCGACGCCGGAATCTTGGGGTTCGCCAACAACGGCACGCCCTACATCGCCAGCGTTGGTGGCGGACGGGACTTTCCGATCACGCTGGAACGCGACGACGGCGCACCGTTCGCGCTGGTTGGCTTCGACGCGGCCGAAGGATTTCTCGACGACATCGCCGCGGCGAGCGAAGGCTACATTAGCGCGACGTCGATCGAAGTCGAGGCCGTGCTTACCAGCGGCTTTACGGTGACGCTGGCGTTCGATCTCGACGGAGAGCGGGACGGAACGGGCGGCGTCGACGATTTCGAATCGATCGCCACGTTCGACGAACTGCGAAGCGTCACTTCGGTCACGTTCACCGGTTTGGCCGGCGATCGTCGCGACGCTGGCTTCGCGCTTGATAACGTGGTCGTCGCGGCGGTGGTGCCGGAACCGGCGTCGGCGACGATGTTGCTCGTGGCGGTCGTTGCCGTGGCGAGTGCGATGCTGGTGCGGCGACGAAACGGCAGTGCGGCGAATCGCCGAACCATGCGCGGATTTGCCAACCGAAACGGCGACGCTTGCTGACGATGCGAGCGCCAACCGTACGTACTTTTTCGCCATGTAGTTGTTTTGTACTACTACACGGTTACGGACTCACCGCTACGGATTTACTGCCATGTTCGCTTCGCCCTCGTCACGCCGATTGCGCCGCTGCAAGTCTGCGTCGCAATCGGCAGCACGTTCTCGCCAACGGTTTTCGCGGAGATTGATTGCCGAGCGACTCGAGGACCGCCGGCTGTTGGCCGTGTTGTTCGCGCACGATGCGGGCGATGCGGTCCGCGCGATCGCGCCGAGCGAGGCGGCGTACAATAGCTTCGGCCTCGATTGGATCGGCGGCGTGGAGCCGTTCGACGATTCGGAATGGGCCGTTACGAGCGGCTCGCCCAACGGCGTGGGCTACGACCGGGGCGGCGTTTACGATCCGCTGATTGGCGTCGATCTAGAAGCGTCGATGTTCGGCGTCAGCCCGACCGTGTTCGTGCGAGCGGAGTTCGATGTGGCCGACCCCGCGGTCGTGGACCGATTGACGCTCGATCTGCGTTACGACGACGGTTACATAGCGTGGCTCAACGGCATCGAGATCGCCCGCGCGAATGCGACGACGATCTATCCGGCGTGGAGCGACACGGCGACGGCCGAGCATCAAGCTTCGACCAGCGAGTTCGAGACGCTCGATTTGGCCGGGGCGATTGCCAACCTGCGAGCGGGGACGAACGTGCTGGCCATCCGCGGGCTCAACGATAGCGCGGCGGGTGACGACGCGCTCATTCAGTTCACGCTCACGGGCGAAAGCCGCAGCGGGCCGCCGCTGGCGGTGGACGACACGGCCACTGCGCAGGAGAACACGGCCGTCACGATTGATGTGCTCGCGAACGACGAGCCGGGCAGCGATCCGATCGATCCGACCACGGTGGTTCTGCGCACGTTTCCGGCGCACGGCACGGCGGTCGTCAACGGCGACGGCACGATCACGTACACGCCGCAGACGTCGTACAACGGTTTGGACACATTTGCGTATTCCGTCCGCGACAACACCGGCACCGGTCAAAGTGGCATGCAGACGCTCGTTGCGAGCGGCGCCCCCGTCCGCGCTTTCGTTCCGTTCGACGACAA
>JAJDEG010000221.1 GCA_029259895.1 Planctomycetota bacterium | reverse complement strand
AGCGGGACTTCGAGGGCGAATTCGAGCACGCGCTCGAAGATGTCCGGCCCATGCGCATCGAGGCCGAGGATGAAGCAACCGTTGACGGTGATGCCCTGCTCCTGAATTCGCCGCACCGCCTCCTTCGCCGTCGCCCAGCGGCGGGCCTTGAAGTTCGCATGCAGTTCCATGCCTTCGAGCGACGCCTGCTCCGGGCTTTCGAGGCCGACGAGCACTTGCCGGCATCGCGACCGTCGCAATAGCCGCAGCAGTTCCTCGTCGTCGGCCACGGAGATGTCCGTCTCTGTGAACCAGTTAACGCCGAGCGGAATCAATTGCCGACAGAGTTCCTTGCCCCACTCCTTGTCGACGAACGTATTGTCGTCGGCCAATTCGATGAACGGCCGCTTGCGAAAGCGTTTGAGCGCCTCGATGTCGCGGCGGATGTGCTCGACCGGACGCTTGCGATAGGTCTTGCTGAGCATCACGGTCGACGCGCAAAAGTCGCATCGCCAGGGACAGCCGCGCGACGTCTGCACGGTGAAGCGATTGTACGCGCGACCGGCGAGCAGATCGTAACGCGGGACGGGCAGCGCCCGCACGTCGACGGGCGGAAAGTCGCTGGCCCGCCAGAGTCGGCGGTCGACGGCTTCCCCGCCACCATGCTGACGTGCGACCGCATCGACGAGCCGCGGCCAGGTTTCTTCCGCTTCGCCGACGAGCGCGTAGTCGGCGTGTTCGAGCGCCTCGTCCGGCTCGACCGAAACGTGCAGCCCACCCATCGCGACGCGGACGCCGGCCGCGCGCAGCCGATCGGCGATGGCGTAGGCCTCGAACACCTGCGCCGAAAACGTGCTGATCGCCACCAGATCGCAATCGTACAGTTCGGCCGGTTCGCCGCTCGTTGCGTCACTCTTTGCGTCGCTGTCGCCGCCGTTGCCGTTTTCGGGACCGCTGTATTCGTAGTACCGCACGTCGTGTCCGTCGGGCGTCGTGGCGGCCAGATACAACAGCCCCAAGCTTGGCAGCGACGCCACGACTTCGCCGCGCTGGATCACGCCCGGCAGCGTGAGGCCAAGGGCGAGCAAATCGGGATCGTGCGCCCGCAGACCGCTCATCGCCAACAGTCCGATCTTCATCGCGGCGCTCCCGATAGCGTCCAAACAGCGGCGAGGATTAACGCCGTCACCGGAATGAAGAACAGATGTCGGCAGCGTTTATCCCAGCCGGAAAGGAAGCAGACCGCCGGCATCGAAATTCCGCCGACGACGAAGGCGATCGATGCCGCTTGACCTTGCCACATCGATTCGTCGGGCCACGGCGAATAGCTGAACACGACGTTCATCATCCCTAACGCCGCCAACGCGATGTGTCCCAGCCGCACGATGCGCCTGCGAAACGATGCGTATCCACCCCAGAAATCGTCGCGATGAAAGAACAGTCCGATCGCCGCCCCGGTCGCAAACGCCGCGAGCACCAGGCTCCAACCGGCGTTCCAGTTCAAGGGATGGTAAACGTCGTTCATGAACCGTCGTTTGCTCGTCTTTCAGTCGCGGCGGCTTCCGCTTCGTCGTAACAACGGGCGAGTTCGATCAACATCGCCTCTAACCGAGAGTAATACTCCTCTTCGTCGAGCAAAGTTTTACGGGAGCGCAATTCTTCGATACGGGCCTCGATAGCGTCGCGCCGCTGAGCCAACTCCGCCGGCATCGCCGCTTCGTCGCCGCCGCGCACGAGCACGAATCGGCCGGCCAGTGCCCCGTCCGTCGACGCACCAGACTTGGCCTCGCTCACGGCTCGCCAGCCGCGGAACCAATCCGCCGGCGTTCCGAGAGCGTCGCCGTTATCGTCCAACAACGAATGTTCGGTCGCCAGCCGCGATTCTTGCTCGTAAAACTCTGCCGTGCGGGCCGAGGCGGCAAGATACGCTTCGAGCAACGACGTCTGCTGGTCCTTGTCGAGATCGACGGTCTCGTCGCCGATCGCCGCCGAGAGATAATCGCCAAATCGGGCGAAATTGTACTGAGCGCCGCTTTTCGTCGCCGTGACGATCGCGCGATTTCGCCCGGAAAGCCGGTTGATGAATGGTCCGCTGGCCGAGGCGCAGTTCACGATCGCCAGCGGCGCGTCGATCGGCTTGAGCCACTCGGCGAGTTCGTCCGCCGTCACGTCCTCGCCGCGGAGATTGAACTTCGCCCGCTTGCCGTCGAATGTGCCGTGACCGATGAGGACGATCCACACTTGTCGCGATGCGCCGTCGCTGATTTCGGCGATTTGGCCGATCGCCTCGCGCAATCGCTCGCGATCTTCCGGCACGTCGCGCGTATCGCTTGCGGTCGTCGTTTCTATCGTCGTTTCCATCGTCGGATCGATCGTCCGTTGGAGCGGTCCGATGCCGACGAATGTCGCGTCGCCACGGTCGGCGGCGTTCTTCCAGCGCCCGGCCCACTCGGCGAAACGTTCCGCGTATTCCTCGCTCCCCGCCGCGCCGACGACGACGATGACGGTCGCCGATCGCTCGTCGGCGTTATCCACTTCATTCTCGTCGTCGCGCGCAACAGCGTTGCTGGCGAAACAACCACCGCACAACGCCGCGAGTAGAAGAATCGATCGCATCATCTCAAGGCAGCCCCTTCCAGCGTCGCAAGCCCCATTCGCACACCAACAAACCGACGACCGCCAGCAGCATCGTCCAGCGATGCCACAACGGGTAAATCACCGGTTCCGTGACCGGTATCTTGCGGTTCGGCAGATCGTCGACGAACGATTCGAGCGCGTCGAGCTCGATCACTTCGCCACCGGTGTCCGCCGCGATCCGTTCGAGCAACTCGCGATTGGGCGAGAGCGTGCGAAACTCGTCGGCGGCCGGCTCGGCGGTCCAGCCCGCCGTGCGACGGCCGATTTCGCTGGCGTCGGCGGCCGTGGCGACGACTTCGGCGCGATACGGCCCGGCGATACGCGGCACATACGTCGTTGCGTAAACGCCGGACGTCGCGTCGACAGGTTCGGCGATCAGTTCGATCGCCTTGCCGTCGGGCGGCGTAACCGTGACGCGAACCGCGGCGTTGTCGAGTGGCTTGTACGCTTCGTCGAACACTTTCACGCTCACGCGCATCGGCTGATTCGGATCGTCGGCGTCGCGCTCGGTGCTCACCTCGACGCGCTTCGGCGTATCGGACACGAGCCAGCGGAGCGTCTGTCGCCAAGAGCGGGCCGGCTCGGTGTCCTCGTGGGTTTTTCTGCCCACGTGCCACCGCCACAAATCGCCGACCAGCAGCGCCGCAGCCCGGCCCTTGCCGAACCGCTGCACGACCAGCGCCGGGGCCACCGTGCCGTCGCTGTTCTTCACGCGGGCCAGCACGGTTGCGCCGGGCGTGATCGAGCTGACGCGATTGAGCGTCCGCAGCGGCGGCATTTCCAGCAGCCGCTTCAGTTCATCCACCTCGGTCGATCGAACGCGGACCCACGGCTGCAGCCAACCCTCGCGCGTCAAATCGAGTCGATATGCCTCGTCTCCCATCGCTTCGCCAGACGGTGCTCTCTCGACCGATTCCCTTGCACGCGCGGCATCGCCGCCGCGATCGACATACACGGGCAGCACTTCGCCAATGAGCGTGCGGTCGTACTTCCCCTTGACGAACGATTCCTGCCCGCCGAGCATCAACAGCCCGCCGCCGCGCTGGCCGACGAATTGTTGCAGCAGCGCGTGCTGATCGGCCGTGAAGAACTCGGCCTCGATGTCGTCGAGCACCACAGCATCGTAGCCGAACAGCTCCTCGGCGGTTTTCGGAAAGCCGGTTCGCAGTTCTTCCTTGTCTTCCGTGCCCAGGCGGACCAGCACCGGTTCGTCGTACCGTTCGACCTGTTCGTCGCCAGCTTCGGAAAAACCGCCGAACAGCGGGTTGGCCTTGCCGTCGCGGTCGCGAAACTTGAACCGCGGTTCGCGATTGGCGATCCGCACCAAACCGACGAGCGCCACTTCCGGATCGTCGGCCAGCGAGCGGCGCAAGAACTTGAATTCCCAATTCGGCCGCCCCGCGACGTACAGCACGCGATACGGCCCGCCGCCACGATCTACGGCCGCGAAGCGAACGTTATTCTCAAGCGTCGCTTCGTCCGCGTCATCCGCATTTGCAGACTCCGCGATTCCCGAGCCCCGCACGCCAAGTCCCGTAGCCCGCACCGAATAAAACGCCACGCCCTGTTGCTCCGGCCGCACCTGAAACCGCACGGCGAACGGCTTGTCGTCCTCGACGCCGCCGATGACTTGTCGTTCGAGCCGCTCCCCTTTTTCGTCGAGCAACTCGACCGCCACGTCCTCGCCGGCGTATCCGTGACAGACGATTTCGGCCGCCACGTTGACCGGCGCGGCCTCGAAGTTCGTTTGACTCACCGTCAGTCGCGTGACGCTGATGTCCTTCGCCGTGCTCGCCGCGCCCAACACGACGGGATACACCGGCGGCATTTCGCTCCAATCGACGGCGGACGCCTCGACGTCGGTGGCGTTGCCGTCAGTGAACATCAGGATGCCGGCCGTCGGCCGCTCGGCGTATCTTCGCGCCACGGCGGAGAGCGACGCGGCGATCGACGAACCCGTGCCGTCGGTGGCCAGCGCGTCGAAATCTGCGACCGGCCGAATCCGCCGATCGAAAAGATATCGCCGCACGTCGAAGTCGTGCGCGAGCCGGACCTGCCAATCGGCATCGGCGGCAAGTTGTTGCTTGAGCCGCTGGCCGCGCGACTCCTCGGCGTCGCCGTCGCGCACCCGCAAGCTTTGGCTGTTGTCGGCCAGCAACACAAACAAATTCGCGCCGCTAACGGGCCGAGTGTCGCTCCGCTGCGGCTCGACGAGCATCAGCGCCAGCAGTACGACCGCCACCGCCTTGGCCAGGCCGCCGACCCATCGCACCCATGCCACGACGCCGGAGCGCGTGTAGCCCCACACGAGCGCAGCGGCAAGCACGGCGACCAGCGCAATCGCCGGCCAACGCCACTCTGGCGCGCCCCATACGTTCGGCAGGTCGATCATACGCAATCCTCAATTCCTCAATTCCTCAAGCCTCACGCCTCATTCTCCCGTCCCCAGTTCCTCGTAGTACCGCCGCACCTGTTCCTCGAACTCCGCCGGCACGGGGTCGCGGTCGATCGGCACGAGCGCTTCGCCGGCCGAGCGCCGCAGCAGTTCCTCTGCCACGCGCTGTTGCAGTTCGACGAGCGGCTCGGCCACGCGGTCGCGGACGACGTCCCAATTCGGCGGCGCGCTGTGCCGCTTGACTTCCTTGCGGATGTCCTTGGCCTGTTCGCGGATTCGCGCCGCTTCGGCCCGCAACTCGGGATCGGCAATCATTTCCTCCACGTCGCGGAGCCGGTCGGACCAGTCGAGAAAATCCTCGCCGCCGATCGGTGCCGCCCGCGGCGCGGCCGGCGGCGCGATCGGCCGGTCGTCGCCGCGTTCAACTCGCTCGCTCAAGCCACCGCCGCCGGAGGGCGAGCGATCGTCGCCCAAGCGGCGCGAACCGCCCGGCTGCCCGCGCTGACCTTGCCGGCCGTCTCGTGCTTGTTGGCCCGGTTGTCCTTGTTGCCCTGGTTGTTGTTGCTGTTGCGGATTGCCGTTGCCGCCCTGGGCGTTCGGATCGTTTGGTTGATCCTGCTCGCCCATCGGATTCTCCCGCTCATCCGCGCGCGGTTCACCTTGAGCAGGCTCGCCATTGGGCTGTCGTTCGCCACGCTGGCCGCCGCCCGGTTGTCCTTCGCCCGGCTGCCGCTGGCCCTGTTGAGCTTCGCCCTGCTGAGGTTCACGCTGCTGACGCCCGCCGGGCTGACGATTGCCATCTTGTTGTTCGCCGTTCTGCGGTGGCTGCTCGTCCTGCCGCTCTGAAGGCTG
>JAJDEG010000023.1 GCA_029259895.1 Planctomycetota bacterium | reverse complement strand
ACGACGGTTATCGCCGCCGATGGCGACGATCGGCGGACCGGGCGGCCGCGTGACACGCGCGTCGTGACGGCGATCGGCGCGGACGCGGTCGGCAAGTTCGACTGACCGTTCAATCGCGGTCCCGACATGGGCTGGTTCGCTACGGCCGAAGCAACCTTTACGAACGGCGCACCTACCGGCAGCGCAGCAGGCGCACCGTGCCGCGGTGGTTCTGACGCGACAGGAATCGCCGCCGGCGAGGCAACCGCACGCGGCAAACGAGCGTGACGCGCCGAGAGTTCGCCGTCGTACGCCTTCTTCTGCGCGGGATCGAGAAGGCAAAGCCTCGCCGCGGACAACTCGTTGAGCAGGGCCTGAGAAAGCGATGCCCGCTTGCCCGTTTGGTAAGTCCGGACGTGAGACATCTGCCGGTCGGCCGCGTTGCTGATCACGTCCGCGTCTTCTTCAAACAGCGCGATCCCCAACAGCCGATAGTGATTCGGCGGCTGTTCCTCGGGCGGAATGCCGAGCCATTTGCGATAGGGATCGAAAGCTTCTTCCACGGCGGATCAGCAGCGTCCTTGTGATGCGAGCGGCGGTGCTACAGGCTAGGCGGCATGACCGCGTAACTTAGCGATTCGAGCGTGATGGCACGGTAACGTACGCCGCGAACTACCATTCTCATTGTTCGTTAAACCCCGCCAAATGCTTCCCGTGCCGTGCATTTCTCGAAGAATTCGGCATCGATTCCTCGCCGACAGCCTCACGCCAGCCCGCGTTGTGCCCGAGTTGCGATCGATGAGAAGTTTCCCGAGCGCACGCTCTAACCCGTGCCGCCCCAACAGGTTATTATCGTCATACTAGGCGGTCGCGACAAGCGAAGTCTTGCTCGTCCGATCCAAATCGCGAAGATGACGCGACAGGTCGCCGCCGTGATTGTCGCCGTCCCTGTCGTCGTCCCTCGCTTAGGCTTACCGGCGGCGACCGAGATTTGTTTCAAGGCCAAGGCACACGTTCAAATAAAAAAAACAACTATCTCGGCGTCGATTGCCGCCAATCATAAAGATCGTCAAATACGAGAGGGCATTTCGTGGAACTCGGCGGCACTCAGATTCTCGACACGTTTGCCGAAGCCTTCGGCATGAGATACACGCGCCTAATCGTCACGGCTCACGACGCCCTGTGGCTCGATTCCGCCGTCCGCGAGATGACGGGCTACAGCTCGTCCGTGATCGCCTGCGACGCCGAGTGCGGCATGGAGGGCTGGATCCCACCGCATCTGTCGCCCGACGGGCGGCTCGGTGCCGCCGTCATGCTATTCGGGTTCTCCACGAAGGCGGTTGGCAAGGCCGTCGCGAATCGCGTGGGGCAATGTGTTATGACCTGCCCCACCACCGCCGTCTTCAACGGACTCGACGATTCTAAACCGAGCGGCAATGAACGCGTGCCGCTCGGCAAGCAACTGCGTTACTTTGGCGACGGTTATCAGAAGAGCAAACAACTCGACGGACGGCGATATTGGCGAGTGCCGGTTATGGACGGCGAGTTTCTCGTCGACGAGTCGCTCGGCGTCGGCAAAGGTGTCGGCGGCGGAAATGTGATTTTGCAGGCGACGTCCCTGGAAGCGGGCCTCGCCGCCGCCCGACGAGGCGTCGAAGCGGTCGCCTCGATGAATGGCGTGATCGCGCCTTTCCCCGGCGGCGTGGCGCGCAGCGGCAGCAAAGTCGGTTCGCGGTACAAGAAACTCGTGGCGTCGACCGCCGATGCGTATTGCCCCACGCTGCGCGGCCGCGTCGAATCCGTGCTACTGCCGGAAACGAATTGCGCCTACGAGATCGTCATCGACGGTGCGAGCGAAGCGGCGGTTGCGGACGCGATGGCGGCCGCAATGCGTGCCATCGCCGGCGAAGGCGTGGTGGCGATCGGGGCCGGCAATTACGGCGGCAAGCTAGGCAAATTCCACTTCAAGCTACGCGACCTATTGGCGTAACCGTTCTGTAACCGACGAGATGCCGCCGCGCCGAATCGCTCCTCGCCGACGTGCCGATAGATGACATCTCCCACTCCACGTACCGTCGCAACGAATACTTCGACGGAAGCTAATTCGGCGGCAGTTAGTTCAGCGGCGCGCGAACACGCGGTGATCGCTCTCCTCTGCCTGGCCACGCTCGCCGCGGCCGCCACGCTGCGAATCGACGGCGACGAGGTATTCGTGCCCGTTGTCGACGTGGCTATGCCAATCGTCTGCTGGTCGCGCCGCATTTTCGACGTCCACTGCCCTGGCTGCGGACTCACGCGCTCCGCCGTCTCGGCAATGCACGGCGATCTTGCGGCGGCCTGGAGATGGAACCCGGCGGCGTTCGTTCTGCTCCCGCTGCTGGCCCACCAACTCATCTTCCGACTCGTACAGCTACGGCGAATCCGCGCGTCGCGTGCGCCGCTCGTCCGCAACGCTGGAACGTGGATGCTAGGCCTGTTGCTCGTGGCAATGCTCGCCCAATGGCTCTTGCGTCGTTGAGTCGCCGTCGCCCTCACGAGCCAGCTTCAAGCCGCGTCGCCTGGCGTAGGCCGCCGTCGCGGAAAACACCGCCAAGCCGATGGCCGCGCCCAATGTGTCCGCGGC
>JAJDEG010000220.1 GCA_029259895.1 Planctomycetota bacterium | reverse complement strand
TTCGGATCGGGCGTGCATTTCGACCTCCCCTGGCCGAATCGTCCGCCGCGACGGCCAAATTTGCGATTGCAAGTGACGTGTCCGGTGGCCGACGGGACGGCACTCTCGGCGGATCACAAATTCACGGTCGAATTGCCGCGCGCGGCGGCGGTGACGTCCGCGAAAGATGCGGCATCGAACATCGCACCGTCATCGGACGCCGATCGCGCCGCGGCGGACGAATCGCGCGATGACCTTCCGCCGTGGCGGCCCACGCGGCCGTAGTTCACGCGGTGCCAATTCGCGCCGCCCAAGCACGCCGGTTGCCGCGCGACGGCCCATGCGTAAGAATGCGACTCTACATTGCATTCGACGCTTCGACCGTCAGCCGATCCGCCGTGGCCGTGAACGAACGCAGAACGCCATCCACCGAAATCGACCCGCTCGTCGCGTCGTCGAAGCGCGAAGCGCTGTTCGCCGCGTCGCTGTGGCTGGCCGCAACGATCTACACGGTCGGCTATTGCTCTCTCTTCGGATATCAACGAGCCGCGGACGATCTGAAGTTCGTGATGGGCATTCCCGATTGGGTGTTCTGGGGCATCGTCGCGCCGTGGACGTTCTGTACGATCGTTTCGATCTGGTTCGCGATGCGTTGCATGCGCGACGACCCGCTAGGAGACGACGCGGCGACGGACCCGGCGGACGCGGACGACGATACCGACAACTACGTAGCCGATGCCGCGACCGGCTCGGCCACGGCGAAGGAGTCGCCCAATGCTTGACGCCGTGTCCGAATACGGAGTCTTGATCGCCCTGCTCGCCGTGATGGCAGTTTCGGTGTGGCTCGGCGCGATAGCCCATCGCAAGGTCGAAAGCGGCTCGTTCCTCAAGGGGTTTTTCCTCGGCAATCGCGGACTCGGTGTCTGGGCGCTGGCTCTCACCGTGACCGTACAGAGCGGCGGCACCTTCCTCGGATTTCCGTCGCTCGTTTACAACCACGGCTGGATCGTCGCGCTGTGGATCGCCAGCTACATGGTCGTGCCGATCACCGGCTTCGCGCTGTTGGGAAAACGCATCGCGCAGATTTCGCGACGAACCGGCGCGATCACCGTCCCCGACTTGCTCCGCGAGCGATTCCACAGCCCGGCCGTCGGACTCATCAGCTCGTTGATCATCATCGTATTCATGTCGTTCATGCTGGTCGCCCAATTCAAGGGCGGAGCGCTGGTATTGCAACAGGCGTGGCCGGGCGAGCCGATCGTCACCTTGCCGTTCGCGGACGACGGCGTCGATCCGCAGTATTACTTTGGCTTGCTGCTCTTCTCCGTCACCGTGATTGGCTACACGCTGATCGGCGGGTTCCTTGCGTCGGTGTGGACCGATTTATTCCAAAGCGTGCTGATGTTCTTCGGCGTCGCGGTCCTCACGTTCTTGGCGTTTCGCATGGCCGGCGGTCTCGAAAACGCCACGCGGGCCGCCATCGAACAGACCGGACCCGAATTTGCCTCCGGGCCGGGCTATTCGCCGGGCGGCATACACCAGTTCTTCCCGGTCGGCTTGGCGCTGTCGTACTTCTTTCTTTGGGTCTTCACGGGCGTCGGATCGCCGGCCAGTCTTGTGCGCCTGATGGCCGCTGAGGACACCGGTTCAATCCGCCGCTCGATCATCGTGCTGTCGATCTACAACATGTGCATCTACCTGCCGCTCATCGGCGTGGCCATCGCCGCGCGAGCCTTGATGCCGTCGCTGGAAAAACCGGACGAAATGATTCCGCGGATGGCGATCCTGGTGACCGAAGGTTTGCCGGGCGGACCGCTGGTGTCGGGCTTGATTCTCGCCGCGCCGTTCGGCGCGGTGATGGCGACGGTCAGCACATATCTCGTCGTCATCGCGTCGGGATTGGTCCGAGACGTCTATCAGCGATTCCTCCATCCGCACGCCGGCGAACGCGCGATCCGACGCGTGACGCATGGCTCGATGATCGCGATCGGCGCGATCGCCGTGGCGGCGAACATCAAGCCCGTCGACTTCCTCCAGGCCATCGTCGTGTTCAGCACGTCTGGGGCGGGAGCCGCATTGTTCGCTCCGGCAGTCATGACCGCCCATTGGCGCAGGGCCACGGCACCGGGCATCGTGGCGGCCATGCTCAGCGGTTCGGGAACCGTGCTCGCCCTCTTCATCGCCGGCTGGATCGGCGGCGAGTCGCTAATCGGCATCAAGGGCGACTTCGCGCCCTATTTTCTCTTTGGCCTCGAACCGATCGTGTGGGGACTCACCGTTTCGGCCGTCGTCGGCGTCGTCGTCAGCTTGTTTACGCAACCGCCGCCGGCCCCATTGATCCGCAAACTGTTCGACGCGCCGGCGAATTCACGCGGCACCGCACAGAAGCCCAACGCGAGCGGATAGATACTGTCGGTGCTTTCGACGACTTACTCCGCGGCGATTCTGCTGATCGCAGCCGCCGAATCGCCGCCAGTTCAAGGGGTGTGCCGCGCCTAAGTGAGCGGTGAGACAAGCGGCGTTGCTATGGCTCGCGCCGGCCCCCTTACCTAGAATACCAGCATGTCCTACCGAGGTTTCAAACGCGTTCTCGGCGAGACGAGCCTGGAGCGGAAGTGCCGCTTCCTGTTCGGCGCGTGTCTGCTGATGCTGATCACCGCCAGTTTCGTCTGGTACGGCCGACGAAACGAGCAGTTGGTTTACGAACAGGCCCGCGTTCGCGGCGACGCCCTGATCACCGAGTCGCTATATTCGCTCCACTGGCTCTGGATGCAGACGGGTACGGAGAACAACGAAGGTCAGGATATGGTGCCGCTCGCCCAGGACGCGATCGAGCAAATGCGGAGCCAAAAATTCACATCGCGATTCATTCTCCCGCCCGATCTCGTGCCCCGCAACGACGATCCCCGAGCCGGCGTGCGACCGGAAGCGTACCAGCCGCGAGACTCGTTCGAGAGCGAATTGCTCGCGAAATTCATGGCGAAGGGCAAGGATCGAAAGGACGGAGAAAAACTACCATACGAGTTCGCCGAGCGGCGCATCGAGGATACGCGCGAATACCAATACTACCGTCCGGTTTACATAACCAGCAAAAACTGCATGGGGTGCCACCCTCGTACCGAACAAAAAATCTCCGGCGCGCGGAGTCTCGTCGAAGGCGACCTTGTCGCTATCGCGCAGATTCAATTCAGCGACGAGGACACGCGCCACGCGCTCAGCCTCAATCGAGCGATCCTCTACGCCACGGCGATCATAACCGTATTTCTGGCGATGCTCGTGCTGTACCTCGTCGTGCGATATGTCATCGTCAAGCCGCTAAAACATCTCCGCGAAGTCGCCGACGAAGTCAGCCGCGGCAACCTCGTCGTGCGGGCCGAAATCCACACGGCCGACGAATTTGAGGAGGTCGGCGCCGCGTTCAACCGCATGTTGCGGCATTTGATCGCCGCTCAGGACGAACTCCGCCACGTTAACGTCGATCTCGACGGCAAGGTCGATCAGCTCGCCCAGGCAAATCTCAAGCTGCACGAGCTCAATCGCCTGAAGAACGACTTTCTCGCCACGATGAGCCACGAGCTGCGCACGCCGCTCAATAGCATCATTGGGTTTTCCGACGTGCTTTCGGCGATCGAGTCGCTCGACGATCGCCAGCGGCGCTACGTGCTGAACATCCAGAAATCCGGCCGCATGCTGTTGGAAATGATCAACGACATTCTCGATTTGGCCAAGATCGAAAGCGGACGGATGGAAGTGCGGCTGGCCGATTTTCGCATCGATGCGGTAATCGCCGCACAGTGCGACATGGCTCGCCCGCTGGCCGAACGCAAAAACATCGACCTAGACGTCGAAATCGCGTTGGATCTTCCGGAGATGCATCAAGATCAAGCCAAGGTGCAGCAGATACTTAACAACCTGCTGTCGAACGCGATCAAGTTCACACCCGAAGGCGGGCGCATCACGGTTTCGGCCGCGCGGCACGCTTCCGGCGACCTGGCCCTCATAGTGAGCGATACCGGTGTCGGCATCGCGCCAGAAGACCAGCAGGTGATCTTCGAGAAGTTCCGCCAAGGCGCCACGGCGCTCACGGGCGGTGACGCCATGACCCGCGAGTATTCCGGCACGGGGCTGGGGTTGTCGATCGTCAAGGAAATGTGCAAGCTGCTCGGCGGCGAAATCGCGCTGGCCAGCGAACTCGGCCGCGGAAGCACGTTTACGATCCGCGTGCCGTGGCGGTTGGCCGACCGGCCGAGATTGATTTCTCCGCTGGCCGAAGACGTCGACGAACTGACGAAGCTCCGCCCCATCGACGCCAAACGATTGCTCGCCGAAGCCCCTCCGCGCGAGGAAAGCGAGGAAGTCTCAACCGCTACGTCGTATCGGACATAGCGACGCCTCATCTCAACTCCCGCGTTCGCATCGCTCGTTTCCGTCCGTATCAATTTCATTCCACGTCCACGCGCTTCAACTATGCCTGCTCGTAATTCGCCCACCCAGAACGCAAACACCGACGATTCTCTTGCCGACGAAGCCTCCGCGGACGCAACCGCGTTGCCCAACGTCCTGCTGTACACCGACGGCGGTTGCGGCGGCAATCCCGGCCCCGGCGGTTGGGCGTTCATTCTAAGACATCCCGCGACCGGCAAAGAAATGGAAAAGGCCGGTGCCGTACCCCACACGACCAACAACCGCATGGAATTGCAGGCCGTCATCGAAGGGCTGGCGGCCCTCAAGAAACCGTCGCTCGTCGATCTCTACACCGACAGCGAATACGTCCGCATGGGCTTGTCCCAGTGGATGGCCGGCTGGAAACGAAACGGCTGGCAGCGCAAGGAACGTGGCAAGAACAAAGAAGTCAAGAACGTTGAACTATGGCAGCAACTCGACGATCTCGTCGCCCAACACACCGTCCGCTTCCACCGCGTCGCCGGCCACAGCGGCCACCCAGAGAACGACCGCTGCGACGAGTTGGCCGTCGAGGCATACCGTCGACTGCGCTAAATGTCGCAACCAACGTCGCACGGGATGACGCCAACCGACCAAACGGCTCGCCCGCTATCGTCTTCCCCAGTCCCCAACCCCCAGTCCCAGTGCTTTGTACTAGGCTCTGTCGGAAAAGTCAGATTCCCATTAGGGCACGTTCGATGCTTCAACATCGAGCGTGGCCGTCTTTTTTATGCGGACGATCCGCAAACGACTCTGCGTACTCGATGCGGTGTCGGATTCGATTCAAGCGCGCGTGACGACGTGCTCTCTGTTCGACGCTTGCGTGCGGCTGAGACGTCGTTTGTGTCGCCTTGCGGCGCGTCATACGCGATCGTATCGATACACTGCACAGATCGTGGCTCATTCCGTTCGATGTCTGTCGGTTGCGTGATGACAGTGCGGCCCCTCGTTGCTGTTGGCGCACTCTTTGCGCGTTGTTTCGCGGCCGCTTGATCGCTGTTCGCGACGTCGATAATGTGTGCCGCGCGAGACACGATGAAAGGCAACGTGTCCATACGGTGGAGGATGCCGAAGGCGCGGGCGTGGGCCCCCGTCGCGCGCGTATGAGGTTACGTTTGCCGCCGGACACTTTTCGCTCACAAACTTTGATTCATAGCAAAGTGCTGGTCGTCACCGAAGACTCGGGGCAGGCGGGCGTCGATCGACTGAACTGTCCGCGTTGATTTAAAGAGTGTAACGCCAATCAGGCTCGCCGCCGTTCGGGTGCGCTATCTGGGCGTTGCGATCATGCTCGTCTTGGCGGCGCTGGCACACAATCGTCTCGCGACTTCGGCTGCGTGCGTCTTTGCCCGCCGAGTAACTCGATCGGCGACGATGCTGGATTGTCCGTCACGTTGGCCGCGCATGTCGCGATAGGTGAAAAGTCAGGCCGTCTTGAATGGCTTCCACGCTATTGGGCAACACTAAACCGGGCAAATTGACTTTGGCTCGCCTAAGCGATGACCGATAACCGAGGATAAGAACCTTTGCTCCACATCAAGGTGGCGCGAAGCAAGGATTGCTCGCCATGTGGTATACAAGAAAGATCGCCGCACGCATCCTGGTTTGGCTGGCCGCCATGTCGGTCCCGGTGCAGTCAATGCCGGCATCGTGTGCATGCAGTGACAGCGACGCCTGTTGCTCGGAGACAGGCCATCCACGGAGTTGCCGTTGCTCGGCGACAAAGGTTCGCGAAGGACGATGCTGTTGTCGAGCGAGAGATCGCGACGGCGAGTGCCAAGACGCGGTTAGCAAACGCTCCTGTTGCAGTAGCCGCCGACGCGCGCCAGTTTCCGAATGCACGTGCGGACTCAACTGTCGATGCGGTAAAGCGAATCCGCCGAAACACTTACCGCCACCTGCCGAGAACGACAACTCGACGGAAAAGGTGGCGAAGAACACGCTTTCCCTCGCCTGCGTGACCGTCGTCTCGCAAGTCCCCGCACGTGGACACCGGAGCGACGGGACGGCCAACGCGCACGCGTATGGCGCACGCAACCGTTGCGTCAGTCTCTGCCGGTTCATGCTTTGAACCGATTCCGACAACACCACTGCGCGCTGACCTGATGGAACGGGTCGGTATCTCGGCGTGCGTGTTTGTCGTGCATCTTTCCCTGGACTGACGGTTGCTGATTTCCATTGGCCGTTATCGCGTTCGCTTTGCGCGATCCATTCGGTCTCTCGAATTCCAGCGACGGGAACGTCACTTGCGCCGGCGTGGCCGAACGCGAGATCACTGCATACTTAAACGATTGGGAGATAAAAATGTTCCGCCATTCGATTCGATTCACGTTGCTGCTTGTCGCTCTCGCAGCCATGACCCTCACGGGATGTCAGACGGCCGGAAGTTCTCGCGCTACTTTGGACGCGGCGTCGTCGTCGGGCGGGCATTGCCCGAGTTGCAAATAGGCGATCGTTCTCGCTTGGCGCCGCCCGATCGGTTCGGTGGCATGATCGGCGGCACTCTCGGCGTCAGGCACGCCGCGAGTGTCGTTGGTGGAATCAATCATGGAACTCGCGAACGAGCGACAAGGCTGTAATGTCCCTCGCGTAATCTTCAAACAGGAAAACTAAACATGAAACGTCGACGTTACGTTCTTTCATCGCTCGTTGTTGTCGCGGCCGCATTTGGGGCAGCCGGATGCGGAACTCCCTCGCCGCAAAAACCGGGGACCGACGGAGCAAACCATGACGATCAGGCCCACGGCGACGCATCGGACGTCGCCAGGCAATTGGCGAAACTGTCGCCGACAGACCGAGCCGCCGCCGAGCAGCAACGAACATGCCCAGTTACCGGCGAACCGCTGGGATCAATGGGCGTTCCCGTAAAGGTGCAAGTAAGCGGCCGAAGCGTCTTTATCTGCTGCGAAGGCTGTGAAGATGCGCTCAAGAAGGAACCCGAAAAGTACCTGAAGAAGCTACCCTGATAATCGCGTCGAACAGACTCTATTTCAGTGGCTTTTTTGAGAATCGAGCTTGACCCGAACGCATCTCCGCAAGATGATTGAAGCGGTTCTGACTTCGACCGAGGTTTCCGTGGCTACGCCCATCTACAAGCTATTGTCGCTCATCTTGATCGCGGCAACGACGTACACGAGCGTCGTGCCTGCGTTCGGTATTTGTACGGCGGCGAGTTGTGAGCATGGGGCGAAAACGTGCTGCGGAGCTTGCTGCGCGAAAACGAGTGCCCCAGGGCGTTCGTGCTGTTCCAAATCGGAACGGCCGCGGGCCTGCCATTGCTCGGTCGACGAAAAGCGTCCCGCCGTTCCCCAGGAGCGGCGAACCTCGGACGAGCGTAACGATGCTCGTCGAACGGAATGCGTGGTGTCCGTGTTGTTCGTCGGCGACGACGTACGGCTGGCGCGCGCATTTGAGGACGCATCGCTACTCTCATCGCGGCCGGCACTTCGCCGACAGTCGATTCTCTGCCGCTGGCTAGTCTGATTCGCTTCGCACGCTACCGTTGCGCGCCGATTGCGCCAACTCGCGAAGTCTAGCGATCCGTGCGCCGTACGGCGCTGGCGAAGCGGTGTCCCGCGGCGGGTCCGTTTCGCGAGTTTGCCCGCCCGATAGAGAACAGAATTCAACGTGAGGTTGCCATGAGCGAGTCGATCCAAACCACTGCGACCGCGGCCGAGTCGGTGGCCGCCAAGAACGCCAATGCGCCGCCTGACGACGTGATATTGGCAAGTCCTGCCACGCCATCGAACACGAGCGTGGCCTCGCGGCAATGGTGGCTTCGGCTGTTCCTGCTACCCCTACTTTTCCTCGCATGCGGTGCGACCTTGATCGCCGGGCTGGGCCTCGCCCAGCGTTGGGGCTTTATCTCGGCCGGCGGCGGTGGTCATCAGCACGCGCCCGGCGAAGGCACAGCCACGCGCTACATTTGCCCGATGATGTGTACTCCGCCGCAGGATGAACCGGGCCGCTGTCCGGTCTGCGCGATGGAACTCGTGCCGGCGACGTCGGGAGGTGGCAAATCGGACTCGATTTCCATTCACATCGACCCGGCAGCCCGCCGCGTGGCGAACATTCGCACGGCGTCGGTGACTTCGATGGCCACCACGCGCACTATCCACGCCATCGGCGAACTCAACTACGACGAAGGGACGTTAAAGACGATCGCGGCGTACGTCGACGGTCGGCTCGAGCGGCTCTACGCCGACTACACAGGCGTGGTCGTCAAGCAGGGTGACCATCTGGCTTTGGTCTATTCGCCCCGACTTTACTCTGGCCAGGTCGAGCTCTTGCTGGCGAAAAAGTCGCGCGACGAGGGCAAATCGGCGACGCTCGCACGAGTGGTTCAATCCGGTCAAGACATGTACGACAGCGCAAGACAACGACTGATCGAACTGGGGATGACGCCGTCGCAAGTCGACCAACTCGAGCAGACAGGCGAGGCCAACAGCCGACTGCATTTATGTGCGCCCATGAGCGGAACGGTCATCGAGAAAATGGCCGTCGAAGGGCAATACGTGAAAGAAGGGGACGCCATCTATCGGCTCGCCGACTTGTCGACCGTATGGCTCATGCTAAAGCTCTTTCCTGAAGACGCGGCGGCGATTCGCTACGGTCAAAAAGTAACGGCCGAAGTCAACTCGCTGCCTGGGCGTAAGTGGACGGGCCGGGTTGCATTCATCGATCCGAACGTCGATCCAACAACCCGCACCGTCGGCGTGCGCGTCGTGATTCCCAACGACGATGGCTTGCTGCGCGTGGGAGACTACGCCCGGGCCACGATCGACGCCCCTTTATCGGCGACGAATCAATCGCTGGCCTACGATCCGGAGTTGGCGAATAAGTGGATCAGCCCGCGTCACCCGCACGTTATCGCCGAGTCCGCCGGGTTGTGTCCGATTTGCGGCGTCGAACTGGTTCCCGCCGCGCACTTCGGGTTTGCCGGCGAGGCGATGGCCGAACGTGAAGTATTAGTCGTGCCGCGGGACGCCGTCTTGATGGCCGGCGACAACAGCGTCGTCTACGTCGAGACCGAACCTGGCCGATTCGAGATTCGCCACGTGGTGCTCGGGCCAAGCAGCGGCGACCAGATCGTAATTCGCAGCGGCGTCAAGCCCGGAGAACAAGTGGCGACGCGCGGCAATTTCTTGATCGACTCGCAAATGCAACTGGCCGGCAATCCGTCGCTGATCGATCCCAGCCGACTGATGCCAACGGGTGAGGATCGAACGTCGCCAGAGATCGTTGCGGCACTGGCAACGCTAACGCCGGAAGATCGCGCGCTCGTCGAGCAGCAGCGCATCTGCCCCGTCGCCGATTACCGCCTCGGTTCGATGGGGCCTCCTAAGAAAGTCGACGTAAACGGCGTACCGGTCTTTATTTGTTGCGAAGGCTGTCGCGAAGGTCTCTTGTCGCAGCCCGACAAATACTTGGCCAAGCTAGCGGCGTCGAACGATTCCGGATCGGCGCACGTCGACTCGGCGGAAACTTCGCCGGACTTGGATTTACCGCCGATCGGCGTACCGCAGTTGATCGAACCCGATGAAGTGGAATCCGAGGAGCCGGCGGACGGCGCGGAATGGTCCAACTTCCCGAGTCGCACGACGGCGCATGCGGTCGAACCGGCCGAG
>JAJDEG010000219.1 GCA_029259895.1 Planctomycetota bacterium | reverse complement strand
CATTTTGACTCGCGAACAAAGGGACAAGCCATGCTGACGAAACTTCTGTGCATGATGACCGCGGCGCTGCCTTTCAAAGTCCGTGCAGGCGGCGGCTGTTTTCTTTGCGACGCCTGGCAGTCGATCGTCGACTGGTTCTCGTCTTGATTCGGCGACGGCGCAAGTACGTTTGCACGACTCCATCGCGGTTTTAGATAGCCTCTCGTCGCGTCGGGCTGACTGGCCAACGATCGGTTGGGGCGGTTTGCCGTGCGCGCTCTGGCTGGAGCTTTTCGCGGGGCTGTAGGAAGCGAATTACGTTGTCGTTTGCAGTCACTTAGCGATTCCGTCGGCGATGGGTTTCGCCGCGATGCTGTCGGCGAAGGGATTCGCCTCCTTCAGATCCGGGATTGGCCGGGTCTGGGATCGAATCTTTATCCGCGGATGCACCATGCCGGTCGCCGAGCGCCCACGTCGCCGCCACTCGAGCCGACGCCTGTGCGCGGCGGCTGCGCCGACGTTGCCTGGCGGGAGGACGAGGTTGGATGCGCCGGACTTCGCGTTGCGGCGCGAATCTTGGCGGGCGTGGATCGCTTATTGGATTCTCGTGCCGTGGACGTGGTTGAAGTTGACGATCCACAACTCGCACGGCATCTTTCGCGTGTGGGACATCATTCATTTCCGGCCGATGGCGGCGGGATTGATTGGCCGAACGCATCCTTGGGTGACGGGAAAGATGCCTGGCGGGGACGAGACGATTTGGCCGCGGAATATCGTCTATCGCGCGGCGCAGCGATTGCGGAGCGATTGTGCCGATGGCGACGAAGCGATTGTGGCGAAGATCGGGAGGTTTTTGGCCGCGATGGTGGCGCGGTCGGCGGTTGTGCCGGAGGTTCCGTGGGGACGGGCGCGGCGGATGCCGCATGGCATCAACTACATTCACGGCGCGATTCACTACAACGCCGGTTTTATCTTGCTCGACGACTTTCGCGACGGCGTTCGGCACTTTAGCGATCCGTCGTTCGTGGCCGAGGTGCGGCGATTCGCGCGCGAGACGCGGCGCGAGGTCGTGGTGATCTTTCGACAGCGCGATTACGACCTCGTCGAGTACGCCGAGTTCATCGCGTTCATTCGCACGATGCTGCCTTGGTTTTGCAATTCGAATGGTCCGAAGCAGCGTGTGCTGTGGGGGAATCCTGCGCCGTATCCGGTGGTGAATATCATCACGGGGAATTGGATTCGAGATACTTACCGTTTGAAGACTGCCGCCGGGCGCGCGGCGGTCGTGCGAGAGCCGATCGAGCCGGGGCAGTTCTTCGAGGGCGGTCCTTATCGCGGCGTGCGCGACGTGGTGCGATGGCCGGAGCGGACGTTGGCCGTGCTGACGTATTATCGGCTGCGGCTGCGGGGCGTGCGCGGCGGGCTGTTCTTCGTCAATCGACGGAAGCTTATTCCGGCGACGCTGCGGCGGCAGCGAGAGTTAGGCGTTGCCGATGAGCCGATTGCCCGGTTGCCGTTCTTTGGGACGCGGTCTTAGCGTGGTGGATTCGATTATCCACGGAGGCACAGAGGGCACGGAGAGAGAGGGGAGGAATGGCGAGTTCTGTTTCGGCTGCGGCTGAACGTCGATCGGGATCGCGGGTAATCTTGCGTCGCCGTTGGGGTTTTGTGGCTTGTAATTAGGCCAGTTATCTTGGTAAATGGTTGCTGCGACGCGGTGTTGCGTCGTTGGTGTTTGGCAATTTGTGTTTTTTTGGCGAACGGCCAAATTCGCTGGTGAAATTCGTTGGTTGGCGACTCGGTCGCCGTAGGGAATTATTGAACGCAACCCCCTGGGGTGAATGGCACTCGTTTAGTTGTTATGGCTTGTCAGCAAACGTTTTCGGGCGACGTGGCGTGGCTGCATGAGGAGCGGGTAGTCTTTGGGCCGGCGTTTTCGTGCTCGTGGTTCGATGCGATTCGGGCGATCGCCGACACGGTGCGTGGCGATGCGTGGCGAGCAGGACGGCGTGCAGTCGATGATAGTCGTCGCTTCGGCATTGGGCCAACTGCGGCTGAAACGCCAGCAGCGTTTGAAGCGTTCCCTTGAAACTGATCGTGCGCGGAGCGATGTTGTGCGCCGCCGCGGCCTGGGCCATGATCGTTATCCACGGCGAGTACAACCTGTCGCGAAACGAACAGCCCTCGGCCCGCCAAGTTTGTTGAATGCACTGCTGCGACAGCACCTCGGCAAACGGCAACCCATCCCCTTGAGCAAACTGCCGCCGAGAATCTTCCACCTGACGCCAAGACGAACCACTAAACTGTCCCATCCTCGGGCCTCCTTGTCATGGGATGGAGTCTGCTTCCAAACCACCTCATGCACAAGACAGGCCCTTTTTGTCTAGGTCGTTTCGAGAAAACAAGTTGCAACTAAACGAGTGCCATTCACCTCAGGGGTTGCGTTCAATAATTCCTCCCTTTCGCGCCGTGGCGTCGCGCGGATTGCCCTCCGTAAATCGGTGACGCAAGCCTCGCGCCGCGCCGAAATCGAGCAACCGAAACCTTCCCGCACGCATCCATCGCGTCCGCGGGCGTCACGATGCCGTTTCTACCACAACTGCTGGCCAACTTTCCACAAAAATCTGCCGCGAATCATGCGCCGCACAACCGATGTCGGACCGTCCCAGAGGTCGAACTGCAGCGTTCCAATTCTTTCAGCAAAACCTTGGGCCGAAAGATAATAAGTCGACCAGCATTCGCCCCGAACTGGGATTTGCCGCGTCGCCGGTCTACACTGGCTTCTCGTTGCAGACGGTCGTCACCCCCAATCCCCAACCGTCGTCGCCCCCAATCCCTAATCCCCGCCCGCGCCCATGTACCGCCTCACCGTTCTTTACGGCCATCCGACCGACCCGGCCGCGTTCGATCGTTACTACCACGAGACGCACCTGCCAATCGCCCGCCGCATGCAGGGCCTCAAGGGTTGGACGATTGGCAAATGCGAGTCGGCGGTTGCCGGCGAGAAGCCGCCGTACTACATGATCGTCGGTCTGTACGCCGACAGCCGCGCCGACCTGGAATCGATTCTCGCCACGCCGCAAGGCCAAGCCGCGATCGCCGATGTGCCCCGATTCGCCACCGGCGGCTTTTCGTTCATGTTCGACGACGAATCCGTCCTCATCCCGCTTTCGCTTTCGTAGCCACACTCCCAACCGCGGGCACAGATGCGGGCACAGATGCGGGCAATGTCGATACTTTGCCGTATCCGCATTTTGCCGAATCCCGCCTCAGCGACGACGAATTACGGCCCAAAAACGCGATACCGAAGGTCGCAACGCAAAAGGTAGGATTGTAAACTAGGGGGACGTACCCCCCAAACTACGAGTTTGCGCGAGAGCGCCATGTCGACCGTTCTTTCACCCCCGACCTCGCTTTGGTGCGCCGACGGTCTAAAGGCCAGCATCGACGGTCCGGGCCTACAAAGGGCGTTCTCGCTCGACCGTCCGTACGCCCTCGTCGGCGCGTCGCCAAGGTGCGATATCGTCGTGCCGATCTTGGAAACAGCACCGGTCGCCCTCTACCTGCACGCCACGGACGAGGCCATCTACTGGCTCGACCTGTCGTCGCCGACCGGCCAGTGGCGCAGCGGGGCGTTCGGCAAGAACGGCTGCCTGGTGTGGCGCGGATACCATCTCGCTCTGGAGCGCATCTGCGGCGAAGGAGCGATGCATTCAACGGCCAATCAAAACGGTGAGCAACGCAACGATGAGCATCGCAACGCTGCGAACCGCAACGCCGCGTTTGCCTTGCCGGATGATCGACTCGAGGACGCGCCGGTGTTCGACGTCCATTTCGATGATCGAAAACTTGCCCGCGCGAAATTGACGCACCCGCTAACGCTCGTCGGCAATTCGCCACGTTGCCGCTTGCGGCTCCACAACCGTCACGTTTCCGCGGACCACTGTCTGTTCCACGCCAGCGGTCGCCAGGCGTGGGTCGTCGATCTACTTGGCCGCGAGGGAACGTTCGTCAACGGGCAGCGCGTCGCCGCGAGTGCCGTCGAGTTGAACGACGTCGTGACGCTCGGCAAGCCAACGCTCACGATGCTCCGCTGGCGGTCGTGCAAGCCGGCAGCGGACGAATCGGATGCCGCGGACGCTCTTTTGGACGAAAGCGAAGAACTCGAAGAAGCCGATCTCGTCGCCCCCGATGTACTCAGCGGATGCGTGCCCAGCGGAGACGATCCGGTCGACGACGATCCGGCAGCGGGTGCGTCGGTGCCTGTTTGTCCGATCGCCGAGGTTGCCGAGGTTCACGAAGCGGCTAGCGTGCCCGGCGATGTAGTCGTCGACGATACTGCGTCGTCGGAAGCGCCATCTTCCGAGACAGCGCGATTCGAGCCACTTTGCAAAGAGTCGTTGCCCGCCGAGCCAGCCCCGGTTGATTTGCCGCAGACCGAGATCGACAGTTCACCCGCCGAACCGCCGCTGCTTCTGCCGCCGCCAATTCAGACCGCGGAAAACCACGACGTGGCGGACGAAGCCGTGCCGGCGACATCCGCGCCACCGGCGTCGGCGGCGCGCGCAGACGTCCTCGACAATCCCTCGCTCGATCGGCTGATCGTACGGCATCGCGTACATCATCGTCGCAGGCTTGCCCGCTGGTTGATCGCAAGCGGCGCGATGTCCGCGCTGTTCGCCGGTGCAGTCGCTTGGGCGTCGCGGACGATCGACTTCGGCGACGGCGGCCTCGGCGCATTTCTTTTCGCCCAGCCGAATGTCCAGCCAAACGCCCAGCCCGACGCGCAGCAGGGCAAGAAGAACGTCCGCGGCGAACAACTCAACGTCGGCTCAGCACCTGACGTCGACACGGTGCCTTAGGCCGAGCGCCGTAGGACGATTCGCTTATCGTCCGCGAACGACGCGCGCCGCCCACACCTGTGCCGACCGCTGCGGCGTGCCGCGGAAGACTTGCACCCACGCCTTGTCCAACGGCTGCCCGGCGCGGAGAGCATCGAGCAGCTTTTCGTAGTTGCGGCTGCCCGGCTTAAGATCCTTGATGAAGCCGTAGCTGGCCACATCGGCCTCTTCCGGCGGCAGACCGCCGGACATGAAAGCGTCGGCGCGCGGCGCGCCGGCCATGATCGTGCCGACCGCGCCGTCCCACGCCTTGACGCGCGCGTCGCGGCTATCGAGCGCGGCGACGACCGCCCGGCCGGAGCCTTCGGCGAACCATCGCGGAATGCCCGCCCCTTGCGATGCCACATAGATCGATGCCAACTGTTGGGCGAGCAGCAAATCGAGCGACGTTTCGTTGGCGTCGCCAAAGCCCCCTCCGCTCAGCAACACGCAAGCGTAAGCATCGGTAACGCTGTAGCCCCAATGGCCGTACCAGGCTCGCGGCACCTGCCGCTTTTCGACCATCCGGCCAAACTCGCCGTAGTCGTACCGCTGCTTGAAAGCGTAGATCGTCGTGCGGCCTTTGATGAGCGGTTTGTCCTCGGGCGCCTTGAGCGTCTTGGCGACCCGTTCGAGCTGCGCCTCCGCGGTATCGGCAACTTCCTTGAGTTCGGCCTCGGTCGTCTTGCCGTAAACCAGGAAATTCTCCGTCGACACGACCGTCGGCTTGTTCTCATCGCCCGGCGCGGCAAGACGCCAATTCACTTCGGCCAGTGCCGCGCGGCTCTTGCTCAAGTCTTCGTGCGTGGCGTGCTTGGCGATGTACAACTCGGCCACTTGAGCCGTCGGGGCCTGTGGACTCGCGCCGTCGAACTTCGCGCCGTCCGCGATCCACTTCTCGATCTTGGCGATCGCCGCATCGGACAGCGGCGGCTGGCGAAGCGGCATGCGGTCGCCGACTTGCCCCTTGAGCTTCTTGATCAACAGGCTGTCGGCCGGCTTGCCCGGCACGATGACGCGGCCACCCTGTCCGCCGCGAAGAAACGTCTCGAACGAGGCGAAGCTCAACTGGGCCCGCGGCTGCCGATCGCCGTGACACCCCATGCAGCTTTCCGCGACGACGGCGGCCACGTCGCGCGACCAGCTCGACGCCTCATTGCCGGTGGCTTGCACGACGTCGAGCTTGGGCTGTTCCGGCATCGGCGCCGGCGCGGCCGCGTTGGCGATCAGCGACTTGATCGGCGCATTGACGTTGCCGCCGTCGAAGTTGGCGCCTTCGTCGATCCACTTCGTCAGCGCGGCCAGTTCGTCCGCGGTTACTTTTGCTCCGCCGCGCGGCATGTCGCCCTGTTCGATCAACTCGACGATGCGGCTCGACTTCCCATCCTTCGGAAAGATCACGCGGCCGGCCTCAGAGCCCTTCGCCAACGCGGCGAAGTTGGCCATGTTGAACTTGCCCTTGCTGTCGTCGACGTGGCAGCGGCCGCACTTGGCCACCAGCATCGGTGCAACGTGCTTGACGAAGCTGACCTTGCCGTCGTCCGGCGCGTCGGGCACCGCCGGCTTGGTGTCGCCGGGTTTAGCGTCGTCCGGCGTTTCGTCGCCAAGCTTGAACGGCGGAATGTCCAGGCCTTCGAGCAGCAGCGGCGTACGCAGCGTCTCGACGCGCTTCTTGAGCGGATCGATTACGCGAAGCACGTCGCGGTCGCCCGACGCATACAACTCGACGAGCGCGGCTTGGGCCTTCGCAACCAGCGGGGCGGCTAGCTTCGCGTCTCCGGACTTAAGTTCTTTCTCGGCAGCAAGAATATCGCGACCGCATGCGGCGATCTTCGCTCGCTGCTCGGCCGTGACCGCGGCCTCCGCTCGCGGCGAGACAAACGCCGCCAAAACCACCAAGGCGGTCCAAACGACACAGCCTCTTGCAACATGGCCACCGGCAACATAGCCACCGGCAAAACGTCGGGCGATCATGGTACGATTCCGGTCGTGGAGTGGTCGAGTCGTCGCGTGGCAGGGGTGGCTCGTCCACCGGTGCGACCTAGGCAAGCAGGAAAGACTGCAACGCACGGGCGGATGCGCCGCCACGGCCAACCCGTCGGTTCCCTGCCCTCGCGATCAAGTCCTAGTATACACGGGCCAATGCAGCGACCACAATTCGAGCCGCCGACGCGGATTCCTTCGGCAACCTATGTTAGTGCGCGCGGCGGAAGGTTGTACTCGCGGCCCGTGCGTGAGCCGCCATATTGGCCTTCGCGATCGCCGTCGTCGTAGCCACAAAGACGTCCGATTCGCCGCTCGGTGAGATACATAACATACGGCGTCGCCGCCGACGGTGACGATGGTAGCGAAGGGTGACGCGGCCTTGCGCCTCGATCCTCCACGGACAGACGACGAATATCGAAAGGGAAGACGCCGGCATGATGCAACTTACGCTGCTCCGCCAAGGAAACCCACTCGCCGACCCGGCGGAACAATTGCGGTTGTTGCATGGCGCTGGCGATGACGTGCCGACGTTTGCCGACGCGCTGCGGCGAGCGAAGCATTTTCCGCTGCGCGCCGCCGGGATTCGCGTGCTTCAAGTCAACGTCGGCAAACTCTGCAACCAAACCTGTCATCATTGCCACGTCGACGCCGGACCGGACCGCCGCGAAAGCATGTCGCGGGAAACCGCCGACGCATGTCTGGATGTACTCGAACGGCACGACATCCCCACGCTCGACATCACCGGCGGCGCACCGGAAATGAACCCGCAGTTTCGCCATCTCGTCGAACGAGCACGGCAGTTGAAGCGACGCGTGATCGACCGCTGCAACCTCACGATTCTCGTCGCCCCGGGCTACGACGACCTGTGCGAGTTTCTGGTTGAGCAAGATGTGGAAATCGTCGCGTCGCTGCCGTGCTACCTGGCCGAGAATACCGACCGCCAGCGCGGCGACGGCGCATTCGCCAAATCGATCGAGGCCCTGCGCCGGCTCAACGCGCTGGGCTACGGTCGGCGAGGGATCGACGGCAGCGATAACGGCGATTGCGAGCCGCGTCGCGTCTTGACGCTGGTCTATAATCCCGTCGGCCCCAGCCTTCCGCCGGACCAAGCGGAACTCGAAGCCGCCTATCGCGAGGAGCTTGCCAAGCGGTACGGCGTCACCTTCGACCGGCTGTATACGATCACGAACATGCCCATCAGCCGCTTCTTAGACGATCTGCTGCGCGGCGGCGAGTACGAGACGTACATGCGGAAGCTGGTCGATGCGTTCAATCCGGCGGCGGTCGAAGGATTGATGTGTCGCACGACGCTATCGGTCGATTGGCGCGGCCGGCTCTACGATTGCGACTTCAACCAGATGCTGGAATTGCCGCTCGCCGACGCGTCTCAAACGATCGAAACCTTCGATTTGGAACAGCTCGCCGCCCGGCGCATCAATACGGCCGCGCATTGCTTCGGCTGCACGGCTGGCGCTGGTTCGAGCTGCCAGGGTGAAATCGTCACCAAAGGCAAGAATTGAGCGGCGAACGAGGCGTCGGCAATCGCACGATCGGTGCTAACTCGGGCAAACGCTTATCCGAACGTGCGGCGCATCGGCGCTGCTGGCATCGGCGCGGCGGGGACCGACTCCGCGGTTTCTGCTTCCGAAGAATCGTCGCCTTCGGCACCATTCTTTTCGCCGCGATCTTCGTGTCGACCGTTGCCTTCACCGCTCGACGCCGCCACCAGCGCCCAATCCTTGCGTTGCCGGGAACTGGGGATGTCCATCGCCTTGCGATACTTCGTGATCGTCCGCCGCGCAACGGTCAGGCCGTGTTTGGCGAGCTGCACGACCAGTTCGTCGTCGCTGTAGGGCTTTTGCTTGCTCTCGGCGTCGATCACTTCGCGAAGCTTGACGCGAATCGCGTCCCACGCGACTTCCTCGCCGTCGGCGCTGGTTGTGCCGCCGACGAAAAAATTACGCAGCGCGAACAGCCCGCGCGGCGTTTGCAGCCACTTGTCGTCGACCGCCCGGCTGATCGTCGTCACATGCACGCCCACCTTGTCGGCGATCTGCTGCATCTTGAGCGGTTCGATGAAATCCGGGCCTTTCTCCAAGAACGCCCGCTGATGTTCGACGATCGCCTGGGCGACTTTCGTAAGTGTGCTGCGGCGTTGTTCGATCGATTCGATCAGCCACTGGGCGGAATTCACCTTGCGACGGATGAACTCGCGTTCGGCCTCGGTGGCTTCGCCCGATTGGAGACGCTGGCGATAATAACGGCTGATGTACAGGCTCGGCGTGTGGCCTTCTTCGAGCCGGACCTTGTACGTGCCGTCCTCGGCCGTGTCGACGAACACGTCGGGCGTCACGGTCGGCGCGAAGTCGACGGTGAAACCGGCTCCCGGCTTCGGATTGAGCCGCCGCAGTTGTTCCAGGGCCGTCTTGATCAACTCGATCGAATAACCCGTCTTCCGTTCGATCACCGGCATCCGATTTTGGTGCAAGTCTTCCAGGTGATCGGAAACCAGCCGCTTCACTTCCTCGTAATACGGCATCTGCTCGGTGAGTTGCAACAGCAGGCACTCGCGCAGGTCGCGTGCTCCAACGCCCGTCGGATCGAGTCGCTGCACGACGCCGAGCGCCTCGTGGGCCAGTTCGCGTTCGGCTTGGCTGGCCGTCGGATCGAGCAGGTCTTCGAGCCGGCCCTGCAAATAACCGTTGCCGTCGAGACTGTAGATGATCCGCACGGCCATCTGCTGCAACTCGGGCGAAATCTCCAACTCGCCGATCTGCGTTTCCAGATGATGTTGCAGCGAAATCGGCCGCTCGGCCATGTTGGCCATCGCGTCGTGCTTGCGCTGCGAGTCGTCCTCCATCCGGTTGCGCGAAGGTCGCGTGCGCTCCTCGAAGTGGTCGGGCCACTCCTCATTGAGGTTCAATAACCGCTCGAAATCGTCGGTGTTGTCTTTGCCTTCGTCGACAACCAACTCGCGCTCTTCGACGGTCGGAGCGTCGGGGTTTTCGTGTTCTTCTTGCGGCTCGTCGGGCAGGTCGGGGTCGCTCTCCTGCATCTCCAGGACCGGATTTTCGCACAGCTCCTGATCGATGCGTTCTTCCAACGCCGCGATCGGCAGTTGCAAGATCTCCATCGATAGGATCATTCGCGGGGCCAGAATCTGCTTCTGGACCTGTCGAAGTTCCTGGCTAAATCCGAGTCGCATGAGATTCCCAACTACGCAAAAGCTATGCCGCGTGTGCGACGCGGCGTGCCGCGAGTCGCCCAAGGCATTATAGCGGTGATCGCCCAAATCGAGCGCCAATCACCAATCCACCAGACAACTTTACCTCTTAACTTCCACAGCGGCGATAGAAGTGGGGCGGTTTGCCGTGGGAATGGGCGGTTGCCGCAGCCTGGGATGACCGGGTCTTGCGGGTGGCGCATCGCGGCGACGTTCGGATTGCCCGCTCTAGAACTTCTGCCGCCCAGACAGGGCGTCGGCCAGTATTTCCTTATTGGCGAACTCCAGGACACTGCCCGAAGTGATGCCGCGAGCGAGCCGGGTGAATTGAACTGGCGCGTCGGCGAGCAGATTGGTTATGTAAAGCGCGGTCCCGTCACCCTCGACCGTGGGGTTCGTCGCCAGGATCACCTCGCGCACGTCGCCGCCGCGAACGCGCTCCATAAGCCGATCGATCGTCAGTTGATCCGCGCCAATTCCTTCCAACGGAGAAATCCGCCCCAGCAGCACGTGATACAGCCCCTGATAGCAAGCCGCCTGTTCGAGCGCGATCAAGTCCCGCGGCTGCTCGACGATGCAGAGCAAACTTCGGTCGCGGCGCGAATCGCGGCAGATCGCGCACAGATCGCCCTCGGCCAGGTTGAAGCAGTCCTTGCAATAGCGAACGTTCTCGCGGACGTTGCGAATCGCGTCGGCCAAGGCCAGCGCTTCTGTCTTGTGAACGCGCAACAAATGATAAGCCAGCCGCTCGGCCGACTTCTTGCCAATGCCGGGAAGGCGCGCCAAATGCTCGACCAACTGGCCAACAGATTCAGTAATTTGCGTCACGGAGAGTTTTCTCGCGAGGGCGTCGGAATTGAAGCTCCCATCGAAGGGCTGCATTCGGTCGGAGCCGACGAACGGCCGATCTGCGTACGAACATCAGAAGTGGAACCAAAGTTCGATTATGGAGAATCATACACGCCGCGGCGAGCGTCGCGAGATGCAGATCGTCGCCCATGATTCCCGTTCTTTTGCGTCGTCTGGCGAGGTTTTTTCATGAATTGTATATGCATTCTTGCCGCTTTGGTCGAGCGGCCGTTACGCATGGGCTGCGTCCGGCTATACTGGAATGCACGGCGTTTCCAGCGTCCGTGCGGCAGCGAATGCCGCATGAGCGTACTCTTACCCCCGCATACGGACGACCCTTGTTCGCCTATCACGGCCGCTACCTGCGAATTGATCTGACGCGGCGAGACGCCCGTTTTTTGCCGCTCGGCGATGGCGTATTGCGGCGGTTTATCGGCGGAAGCGGACTCGGAGCGTGGCTGTTGCTCGCCGAAGGTCGTGCGGCGGACGACGCACTTTCGGCCGATGCACCGCTGATTTTCTGCTTCAGCCCGCTGGTTGGCAGTCCGCTGACGACGTCGGCCAAGTTCGCGGTCGTCAGCAAAAGCCCGCTTACGGAGCGGATCAACGACTCACTCTCCAGCAGCGGCTTCGCCTTGGCCGGCAAGCGGACCGGGGCGGACGCCATCGTCATCGTCGGCCACGCTCGCGAGCCGTCCGTGCTGGTGATCGACGACGGTCGAGTGTCCATCGATAGCGCTGGCGACGTGTGGGGAATGGAGACCAGCGCGGCCGAGGCAACGCTTCGCGATCGGCTTGTCGGACGTGCGCCAGAGGGAAATGGCAGCGAGCGGAACGCCGGCGACCGATTCGAATTAGCCGCGATCGGACCGGCCGGCGAACGGCTCGTGCGATATGCAACGATCTCGCACGACGGACGTCACGCCGGCCGCGGCGGAAGCGGCGCAGTGATGGGGTCGAAGCTTCTCAAGGCCATCGCCGTGCGGGGAACGCAGCGGACGCCTTGGGCGGAGCCGGCAGCATTGACCGCGCTCGCGAAGGACCTATCGGCAAGGTCGTTCGGCCCGGCGACGGCGAAGTACCGCGAGTTGGGGACGGCGGCCAATCTGTTAGTGTTCAACCGGCTGAACGTGCTGCCGACGCGAAATTTTCAGCAAGGCTCGTTCGCGGCAGCCCAGAACCTCGCGCCGGAAAGCCTGGCGGCGACGCGGGAGAAGACGCGGGCGAGTTGCGCTTGTTGTACGATCGGCTGCGAACATCTCTACGGCGTAAAACGGAACGACGGAACTAGCGGCACCGGCCAGAACGGAGCCGGCGGGCAAACGGATCGGCCCGTGCGCGTGGAATACGAAAGCTTGTTCGCGCTCGGTTCGCTGTGCGGCATTGAGGACGCCGACGCGGTGTTGGCGGCCTCGGCTCGCTGCGACGACCTTGGTATCGACACGATTAGCACGGGCGGGACGATCGCGTTCGCGATGGAATGCGTCGAGCGAGGACTGCTCGACGCCCCCTGGCTAATGTTCGGCGACGCGGCGGCGTTGGCGCGTGCGATTGAAGAAATCGCCGCGCGCGACGGCCTCGGCGACGCAATGGCCGAAGGAAGCCGGCGACTGGCCGGGCACGTCGGCGGCGGATCGATCGACTTCGCGCCGCAGGTGAAGGGGCTGGAGATTCCAGGCTACGAGCCGCGCGGCCTGCAAACGATGGCGTTGGGATTCGCCGTGGGAACGCGAGGAGCGGACCACAATCGGTCGGGGGCCTACGAGGCCGATTTTTCGCAAGCCGTCGATCGCCGGCGAGCCGGTGCGCACGCGGCGAAGCTGGCGATCGAAACCGAGGATCGCGCTGCGGTGCTCGATGCGCTTATCTTGTGCAAGTTCCTCCGCGGCACGCTGGACGATTTTTACGCCGACGCGGCGCAAATGTTGCGCCTCGCGGCCGGCTGGGATACTTCGGCCGATGAGTTGCGCGGAGCCGCCCGCCGGATCGTGGCGGCCAAGAAGCTGTTCAACATGCGGGCCGGCTGGACGTCGGCGGAAGATACTTTGCCGCGTCGATTTCTCGAAGAACCCGTCGAGGGGGACGCCGACGCGACCCTGCCGAGCGAGCGACTGGAGAATCTGATTCGCGGGTATAATCTTGGCCGCGGTTGGTCGAGCGACGGCCAGCTTGGCGACGACGAGATCGAGGAGTTCGACCGGTTGTTGGCCGGCGAAGGTGTTTCCGATTACAGCAATTCCGCACGGGAGACCGTCGAGTTTTAGAACATGAGCATCAGCGTACTGATATTTATCGCCCTGATGGTTCTGCTCAATAGCATGTTCGCGGCGTACGAACTCGCGTTGGCGTCGGCGCGACCGGAACGACTGCGCGCCTTGGCGGCCCAACATCGCCGCGGGGCGTCGGCCGCGGTTTACATGAAGGATCGCATCGAAGGCAGTCTGGCCGTGATTCAACTCGGCATCACGTTCGTCGGCGCGATCGCCGCGGCCACGGGCGGCGCGAACGCGGAAGAGAATATCTCGCCGTGGCTGATGCAGACGTTCGGCATGCGCGAAGGTTTTGCCGATTTCTTCGCGGTCGCGTTGCTGGTCGTGCCGCTTTCGGCCATCACGATTATCGCCGGCGAGCTGATTCCCAAGGTGTTTGCCATTCGCAACGCCGAGTTCGTATGTCTCGTGCTCAGCCCAGCAATGCGCATCTTCGCGCTCGTGGCGTTTCCGATCGTGTGGGTGTTCGAGACAACGACCAAGATCGTCGTCACCTTGGCGTCGAAGTTGGTGCCGGACAGTTCCAATTCATCGGACCGACAGACCGGGCTGCACGAACTGCGAGCGCAGGTGAATCTGCTGCGCGCGAGCAAGGTCATCGGTCACGAGCAGGAGCAGATCATCATTCAGGCGAGCCGCCTTTCCGATATGCGCGTCGAGGACATCATGCTGCCGGCTGAGGACATCGTGATGGTGCTTTCCGAAGGGAGCTTGGCGGAGAATCTGGTCGTCGCCCACCTCGACTTGCACACGCGGTTTCCCGTCACCGACGCCAAGGGCGATCCGCAAGAAATCGTCGGGTACGTCACGTTTAAGGAAATGATCCTGCTCGCCAAGACGCACCCGGACAATCCGCGGATCGAGGAGATCACGCGGCCGCTGATTAGTCTGCCGGCCAAGCTGACGGTCAGCGAGGCACTGCGGCGAATGCTCGCCGAGCATTTGCACTTGGCCCTCGTGCGCGACGACGAAGACCGCGTCGTGGGAATGATTACGCAGGAAGACGTGTTCGAAGAGTTGTTCGGCGACATACTCGACGAGTTCGACCGCTTGCCGAAGCACATCGCGCCGTCGGGGCGACAATGGGTTTTAGGCGGCGGGGCTTCGCTGGGCCGATTACGCGAGCTGCTGGGGCGTCCGGAAATCGGCGGCCAACACACCGACGCCACGACCGTAAACGACTGGCTCCATTTGGCGGCCAATCGACGCTTGCGCGGCGGCGACGTGCTGCATCTCGACGGCGTTTCGGCGATCGTGCGGAAGGTCCGCCGCCGGCAAGTCACCGAAGCGCTGTTAGACCCCAACCCAACCACGACGGGGCCAGCATCGGCCGACATCGTACAGCGGGCGAAAGTCTAGAAATCGTTACTTCGCGACTATTCCACCGCGCAGCTAGCTCCACCGCGTAGCTAACTCCACCCGGTAGCTAGCGGGCATTCCTATTCCATCACCCGCCCTCTCTCGCGACCACATGTCGAGCATCCCTGAGAATCACCGTGCTAGTGCCCCGGCGTCGGTCGCATGTGCGGCGATTACGGTTAGCGACACGCGGACCGTCGACAACGACACCGGCGGCGGCACGCTCGTCGAAATGCTTGAAGCCGCCAATCATCGCGTCGTCGCCCGCGAAATCGTTCCGGACGATCCGGCGCAAATTCGCCAGGTGCTTTCGCGGCTCGTCGAGCGCGCCGACGTCGAGGCCGTGTTGCTGACCGGTGGCACCGGTCTTTCGTCGCGCGATCAGACGTTCGAAACGGTGACGAGCATGTTCACAAAAACGCTCGGCGG
>JAJDEG010000218.1 GCA_029259895.1 Planctomycetota bacterium | reverse complement strand
GGCAAGCCGGAAACGGCCAAGCTGATCGAATCGATCAACGCGCTGTCGACCGACCGCAAGATCAAGTCCAAGGCGGAGGAGACGGGCGTTTCGATCAAACCGATCAGCGTATCGGGGTCGGAGAGGATCGTGCGCTGTGCGTTCGACTACGCCAAGAAGCATGGTCGGAAGAAAGTGACGGCCGTGCATAAGGCGAACATCATGAAGTACACCGACGGGCTGTATCTGGCGACGGCGACGCGGGTGGCGAAGGAATATCCGGAGATCGAGTTTGAGGAGCGGATCGTCGACAACATGTGCATGCAACTGGTGCAGAAGCCGGAGTTGTACGACGTGCTCGTTCTGCCGAATTTGTATGGCGATATTGTGAGCGATCTCGGTGCGGGCCTAGTCGGCGGACTCGGCGTGGCGCCCGGTGCGAATCTCGGCCCCAACGGCGCGGTCTTCGAGGCCACGCACGGCAGCGCGCCGAAGTACAAGGGGTTGAATAAAGTGAATCCGACGGCGGTGATCCTTTCGGGCAAGTTGATGCTCGAACACCTCGGCGAAGCCGACGCGGCCCAGCGGCTGGAGAAAGCCGTTGGCGATGTGATCGCGGAGGGAAAGACGGTTACGTACGATCTGAAGGCCGACCGGAACGATCCGACTGCGGTGGGGACGAAGGAAATGGCGGACGCGATTTGTGCGCGGTTGAAGTAGGCGCAATTGAAGTAGGAATTGCTACGCCGGGTCAAACCGCTGCGGGATCGAATAGTAGCGGAAAGAATTGGCCCGACATCTTTTCTCCGGGCGGCACGGGCGGTACGCCTTCGAGCAGTGTGTCGCTCGAGGCGGACTTTACGCCGTCGGCCATGGCGTTGATGACGACGGCGCGGCGTGGGCGGTCGGTGCGGTTTTCGTACGACCCGTGAACCATGAGCGGATGGTGGAAGACGGCTTCGCCTGCCTTGAGTTCGGCGAACGTGGGCTTGAACTGGGCTTTTTGCTCGTCGTTGAGAACGGTTTGGATCGCGTTCATATCGCCGGCCAGGCCGGTGACGGGGAGCAGCGGCCAACGGTGGCTGCCGGGGATGTAGCACACGCAGCCGTTGTCGCGCGTGGCGTCGTCGAGGCCGATCCAGCAGGTGAGATGGGCCATCGGCTGCGTACGCGTCCAATAGGAATAGTCCTGATGCCAGGCGACGACGCCGCCATGCCGGAGCGGTTTGCAGAATAACTGGTCGTGCCAAAAGCGGACCTTGCCGCGAAGGAGTTGGCTGGCGGCCACGGTGAATGCGGGCGACCAAAGGATGTCGTGCAAGCCAGGCCGCGTTCGCCACGCACCGAGGGCGTGAAACAAGACCGTTTCCGGCGATGCGGATTCGTTGGAGTGGTACTCGTAAAAGAATTCGTGGCCGGTGCAGTTCGGATCGGCCAATTCGGCGACCTCCGCACGTAGCGCCTCGACTTGGGCGTCGTCGAGGATCTTGATGCCGGAGAGAAAGCCGTTTTCCTCGAAGAATCGAACTTGCTCGTCACTGAGTCGGTAGCGGTCCCATGCCTCGCGCGTCGTCGGAAGGCGGAATAGCGAGCCGACGAGTTCGTGGCGGGTCGAGAGGTCGGTGGTCATGTTATCGATTGCGTGCAGTTGCGAAGTTGAGGGGCCTACGCGCCGGCCGACGACCATCGCAACTTGCGGGCGTTGGCAATTTGCGGGCGTTGGGTTGTCGAGCGGCACGAGCGTATTCTACGATAGGGCTTCGTTAACGTCCACGAACGGCCGCTGGCGAACGTCGAGTCCGCTTCGCTTCACACCCAGTTTCTTTCACTCCTTGCCGCGAGTTACTTCGATGCATGTCGCTCTTCGCCGTCTCCATGTTTATGTACTGCGCTTGCAACCGCGACATATTCGCTTCTTGGCGCTAGTGGTAGCGCTGGGCGTTGTGGCGAGTGCGTCGATTGCGAACGTGGACACGGCGGCTGCGCGCGAGCCCGACGAGTTGGCGTTGCTTTGGCCGGACGGCGCGCCGGGCGCGAAAGGGACGGCCGATGGCGACCGGCCGGAGTTGATGGTCTATCTGGCGGCGGCCGACAAGAACACGGGCGCGGGCGTCGTCGTTTGTCCCGGCGGCGGCTACGGCCATTTGGCGATGGATCACGAAGGTCGGCAGATTGCCGATTGGTTCAATTCGCTCGGCGTCTCGGCGTTCGTGTTGAAATATCGGCATCGCGCGAGCGGGGCGGGCTACGGTCATCCGGCTCCGCTCGACGACGCACAGCGGGCGATACGCACGGTTCGTAGCAAGGCCGAGGCATGGAAGGTCGACGCGAAACGGCTCGGCATCATGGGCTTTTCGGCCGGCGGCCATCTGGCGTCGACTGCGGCGACGCACTTCGACGATGGCAAAGCCGACGCGGCCGATGCGATCGAGCGGCAAGGCTGCCGGCCCGACTTCGCGATACTCTGCTATGCCGTTATCACGCTCGACGACGCGCACACGCACCAAGGCTCGAAGCGAAATCTGATCGGCACGGAGCCGGACGCCAAGCTGGTTGAGTTGTTGTCGAACGAAAAGCAGGTTACCGAAAAGACGCCGCCGACTTTTCTTTGGAGCACGGGCGACGACGGCGCGGTGCCGGTCGAGAATAGCGTGTTGTTCTATCTGGCGCTTCGCAAGGCGCGCGTGCCGGCAGAGTTGCACGTGTACGAACATGGGAGGCACGGCTTGGGGTTGGCCAAGGACTTGCCGGCGGTATCGGTTTGGTCGGAGCAATGTGCAACCTGGCTGCGTCATCGGGGAATTCTGAAGGGGGCTGGTGGCTAGTAGCCTGTTGGGAAGATTCGCATCGCGCTGTGCGTTAAATGTTCGCCATTCACGATTTACTCATCACCATTCGCCGTCGCGACCGATGCCTGGCGCGAAGACGCAGCCGATATTGAAATGCCCCAGACGCCCGCCGAGCTTGGCTACTATTATCCTGCGGAATGGACGCCGCATGCGGCGACGTGGATTTCGTGGCCGCATAACCCGGCGACTTGGCCGGACAAATTCGAGCCCGTGCCGGCCGTTTACGCTGCGTTCGTGCGGGCCGTGGCGCCGTTCGAGCCGGTCCATATTCTCGCGGGTCGCGAGAGCGTTATGCGGCAAGCTCGCGAAATGGTCGGCGACGTGCCGAACGTCACGCTGCACGACATCGCGACGAACGATGCTTGGGTTCGCGATTACGGGCCACTTTTTCTGACGGGCCGCGAGCGTTTGCCGCCGGCGATGGTCGACTTTCGCTACAACGCCTGGGGCGGGAAGTATCCACCGTTCGATCTCGACGACCGGGCGGCGGCGAAAATCAATGAGTCGCTGGGCATGAAACGGTTCGATCCGGGCGTGATCCTCGAAGGCGGGTCGATCGACGTAAACGGCCGCGGTACGCTGCTGACGACCGAGTCGTGCCTGCTCAACCCGAATCGCAATCCGCACCTTTCGCCCAGTCAGGTCGAGCGATATCTGGCCGACTACCTGGCGGCAAGCAAGGTGATCTGGCTTCACGGCGACATGGCCGGCGACGACACCGACGGGCACATCGATCAGCTTGCGCGGTTCGTCGACGAATCGACGGTCGTCGCGGCGGTCGAGGAAGATCCGTCCGACGAGAACTTCGAGCCGCTGGCGGAAAATTGGCGGCGGCTGCAAAGCGCCACGGATCAGGACGGACGCAAGCTCACCGTTTTGCCCTTGCCGATGCCGCGGGCCAAGTTTCACGACGGGCAGCGGCTGCCGGCGAGTTATGCAAACTTCTACATCGCCAATGGCGTCGTCGTCGTGCCGACGTTCGACGACCCGGCCGACGCGATCGCGGTGGAGACGCTCGGCCAGTGTTTTGCAGGGCGGCGGATTGAGCCGATCGGCGCGCTGGACCTCGTGTGGGGCTTGGGTGCGTTTCACTGCATGACGCAGCAGCAAGCGGCGTGCTGACTCGGCGGTGTGGCGGGGTCTCGAAGGATATCGGATGCTGGCGCACATGTACGGTTCGTGCATTTGATTGTGGTCGCCGCCGCACGCCGCGGATACGATGGGTTGTGCGTCCGCAGTTTGGGCCGACCAGCGCAACGGAAACGGTGAGGCGTGCCGATGAAGACGATTTCTGCGTTTCTCGTGTTGCCGTTCGTCGTGTTGTTGGCTGCCGTATCGTTGGTTGCCGTGGGACGGACGGTTTCGGCCGATGCGATCAACGTGGCGACCCGCGATGTGGCTGCGAACGAGCAGGCCGCGAACGTGGATCGTGACGTTGAGCCGACCGTCGAAGCGACGATCGCGTTTCTGCGCTCGCTGAAGCCGGACCCGGCGCTGCAAGAGAAAGTGGGGCAATGGATCGGCCAACTGGGTGACGAGAGTTTTGCCGTTCGCGAGGCCGCGACGCGTGGGCTCTTGGAATCGCCGATCGTGCCGATGAAGGAACTGCGGGCCGCTGCCGATTCCGCGGATTCCGAGACGTCGATCCGGGCGAAGCGGATTCTCGAACATCCGAAGACGATCGCC
>JAJDEG010000217.1 GCA_029259895.1 Planctomycetota bacterium | reverse complement strand
AATCGCGAGACAACTTCGTGTGCGGTAGGCCTCACTCCGTTCGACCCACACTACATTTTCATACCACGCAAAAAAAAAAGGCGCAGGCCCCGCCGATGCGCTTCGTTCGGGGCCTGCGCCATGCGAACTTACGCCGTTTGGGCAAAGTTCACACAATGTAATCGGTTGTCGCGCGGCCGGCAACGAGGTACGAAACCTCGGCGGCGATTCGCGCGGTTATGAACCGGGAACTTGGTTGCTGTACGGCGACCGCTTCGATCTACAGCACACCGCCGTGCGTGCGCGACGGCGACATGTGATCGGGCTGGTCCATGAACCAGAAGCGTTCCCAGTCCTCCGTGAACATACGGAGGTTCTCAGACGTGTACATCAACTGCTCGGTACGTCGAGACTGGTCGCCACTGTACAACGGCAGTACACAGCCCACGTTCGAGGCGGTGAACAGGCCAAGCATGGTTGCGAGCATCCACTTGCGCATCGGACTACTCCTCGTCGAAATCTGACACAGGACATTTGCTGCATCCGTTATCGACGTGGCCACCGTCAGACTTCAGGCAATCGTCAGAATCGTCAAAGTTTTGCAGAATCGGTCTCATTGCAAGCGTTTTGTTGACCGGCGGCAACGCACAGGTCGGACTCCGGGCAGTTTGGGCAGTTGAGGCGAATGAAATAGCACGCCCCAGTTTCACGACGAACGCCCTACGGGTGACCGGCGAGATTCTGGAACGGAAGTCGATTTTCGCTGGTTTCAACCCGTCAGGATGATCCGCAGATTGCGCCGACTCCCGCAGATGGAGCTGGCTAATTTCTCAATGCCCTTGCTCTTGCCATCAGGCAACGCGGCGATTTGTATCCGACGAGTTCGCTAGTTCGCTCACCAGGTGAGAAGGCGAATTGACCAAAGCTCGTCTGCGAGATTTGCGCAATCTGCGGATGCCTCTCCGTTTCTCCGCTCCGCCGTCTCCCCGCTGCGGGCAACCGCCATTGACGTAATTCGCCGGATTTTCCTATGCTCCCGCCCCACTTCAATTGGCGTCCCGCTCGCGGACCAAAGAACACGGCCAAGAATCAGGGCCGACAATCAGGGCCAATAATCAGGGACCGATTCGCCATGCGCGTTGCTGCGTCGTTGCTTCTGCTGTCTACGCGATTGCCGTCGAGTACGTCACGGCGTGCCGGCAATCGTCCAATGCTCCTGGCGGTGTTGCTGGCCATCGCCGTGGTTACCACAACAGGCTGTCTCGGTGGCGGCCGTGGCGTCTCGCTGCGCAAGTCGCCGTACAACGCGCTGACCGAACAGTTGAAACTCGTTTCCCACGGCGGACCCGAAGCGACCGACCGCACGCAGCAAATCCTTCGCCGCTACGACCTCAAGCGCGAACTGACCGGCAATTGGCAACCGGTCATCGCTCGACTGCAAGAGATCAACGCCCAAGAGCCGCAGCCGGAGCTGCAATACTCCATCGCCGAGTTGTCGTACATCGCCGGTAAGAAGGCGGAGCTAACCGCGCCGGAGCGGGCCGTCGATCTCTACGGCACAGCGGTCGCCAACGCTTATCTCTATCTGTTCGACGACCAACTCAGCTTTCTGCGAAACCCATACGATCCGCAATTCCGCGGCGCATGCGACCTCTACAATCAGTCGCTCGAAGGTGCGCTGCGGATCATGGCCAAGCGCGGCCTCCTTAAGCCCGGCGCGACTCACCGCTGCTCGGTCGGCGGCCATTCGGTCGATCTGACCGTCGCCATCCGCGCCGCCACGTGGCAGGCCGAAGACTTCGACCGCTTCGAGTTCGTCAACGACTACGAAGTCAAAGGCCTCACCAATCAATATCGCACCTACGGCCTGGGCGTGCCGCTGATCGCCATTCGCGAGAAGAAGGACACCGGCGCGGCGACCGAACGTTATTACCCGCCAGACCTCAGCTTCCCGGTGACCGCCTTCTTGCGAATCTCCGGCCAGCGCCGCGAAAACAACGAACTGGCGGCGTCGCTCGAACTCTACGACCCGCTGGCCATGACCGACACCAAGGTCAAGGGCCGCGCCGTGCCGCTGCAAAGCGACCTCAGCACGCCGCTGGCGTACTTCCTCAACAACCCGGCGTTCCAAGACAACGACCTCGCCACGGCCGGACTGCTCAATCCCGGCGAATCGCAAAAGGTCAAAGGACTCTACATGCTAGAGCCTTACCAGCCGGGCAAGATCCCCGTCGTCATGGTCCACGGCCTGTGGTCGTCGCCGCTCACGTGGATGCAGATGTTCAACGATCTCCGCTCGCTGCCGGAAGTTCGCGAGCGTTACCAATTCTGGTTCTTCCTCTATCCGTCGGGCCAGCCGTTTTGGATCAGCGCGGCGCAATTCCGCGAAGAGCTTGCCGTGATGCGGCAGAACATCGATCCGAGGCTCGAAGAACCGGCCCTCGGTCAAATGGTGCTCGTCGGCCACAGCATGGGCGGCCTCGTGTCGAAGCTGCAAACGCTCACCAGCGCCGACGACTACTGGAACATAGTCAGCGACCGGCCGTTCAGCGAGGTGAAAGGACCGCCCGAAGCCAAGCAGGCCGTCGAACGCGTGGTCTATTTCCAAGCGAATCCGTCGGTCCGCCGTGTGATTACGCTCGGCACACCACACCGCGGCAGCAACTTCGCCTCTGGGCCGACGCGGTGGTTGGCCAGCTACTTCATCAAGCTGCCCGAAATGATCACCGGCACGTCGCAAAAGCTCCGCCGCGAAAATCCCGGCCTGTTCCGCGACACCACGATGATCGACATCTCGACGAGCATCGACTCGCTCTCGCCCGACTCGCCGATCCTGCCCGTCATGCTCAACACGCCGACGCCGCCGTGGGTGAAGTATCACAACGTGGTCGGCGTCACGGAAACGAACGACTGGAAGAGCCGACTGGCCGGAAGAATCACCGGCCGCGGCGACGGCGTGGTCGCCTACGACAGCGCGCATCTCGACAACGTATCGTCGGAGATCGTCGTGCCCGCGGATCACCTGAACGTCCACACGCACCCGCGTTCGGTCCTCGAAGTTCGCCGGGTTCTCCTCGAACACTTAAACGACGTCGACAACGCCCGGCGATTCGATCCGTTGCGGCGCGTGCAGCCGGCTTCGACGGCGATGCGCGGCTCGCGCTTGCCCTACGCTGGAAGCGGTCGACCGTACGACCCGCGTCCGACCTACAGGTCACGTCCGGACTATGGTCCGGCACCGTTCACCAGCAATCCCGCCGCGCAGGATCCCCGCCGCGAACCGGCATCGCCCGCATCGCAGCCCACGCAAACTCGGCTTCCGCCGCCGTCCGGCTCGTTTCCGTACACGCAATAAACGACGAAGTCACGGTAGGCGCGGCGTCAGTCAGGCGTGCGCGGTATAAAAATGTGGCCGCGGTACGCCGTGTACGCTAGAATGAGAGGCGAGGTAACTCCCATGGCCGTAACCGTCGAACTTCCCGCAGACCTCGAACAGAGGCTTCGCGAGGAAACTCCAGACCTCGAATCCCACGCCAAAGAGGCGATGCTGGTCGAGCTTTACCGGCAAGAGAAGCTTACCCGTTTCGAGCTTTCTCAGGCGCTGGGTTTGGATCGGTTTGAAACCGATGCGGTGCTCAAGAAGCACAAGGTTGCGCTGGATTTGCCGACGAGCGAGGAGATTGACGAAGGCCTGCGGCGGTTGCGGAAAATTGTGGGACCGTGATCTGGTGAGCCCGTGATTGTCGTTTCGGACACTTCGCCTCTGAATTATCTAATTCTCATTGGCGCGGTCGACGTACTTCCCCGGTTGTTTTCCGGTATTTACGCGCCAGCCGAAGTTGTCGCGGAACTCAGCCAGTCAGGTGCCCCGGAGTCGGTCAAGACTTGGGCATCGTCGCCACCGCAGTGGCTTCACATCGCCGCGCCGTCGCTCGCAATCGCCACCTCCGTAAAGCTCGGCCCCGGCGAATTGAACGCGATCGCTTTAGCGAAAGAGCTGCACGCCGACGCGATACTCATCGACGAGCGCAAAGGCCGGCGCGTGGCGACCGAGCATGGCCTCAACGCTGTCGGGACGCTGAACGTGCTGGAATTTGCAGCCGAGCGAAAGCTACTCGACCTCAAGTTGACGCTACAGGCGCTCAGACAAACCACGTTCTACATTACGGACGAGTACATCGAAGCCGCCTTGCAGCGGGACGCCACCCGCCATCGTGAGCCGTGAGGACAAATCGTCCAGTATACGCGGCAGAAACGAAGGCAAGGCGTTAGGCTCGATGTTGGAATTTAGGCATCCCTGAATCCGGGGCCCTGCTCCGGCAATCGCCAACCGTATGCATCCCACATCGCCGCCGCCACGCTGGACGTGATCTCATCACGGGTCACCGGCTTGGGTAGCACGGAATATGCCTGCGCCTCGCGAATCTCGGCGATCGTTTCCGGATCGAGTCCGGCCGACATCACGATGCAGGGCAGCATCGACTTGAACGACTTGACGCCCCGCAGCGCTTCCAAGCCGCCGAGCCGGGGCATGTGCAGATCCAGCAGCACGAGATGGATCGACTCGGTCCTGACGATCTTCAGCGCCTCGGCCCCATCGCCGGCCTGCAACGTGCGAAAGCCGCGCGGCTCGAACAACGCCTGCAGCGTCTCGCGAAAGCACGAGTCGTCGTCGGTTATCAGCAGTGTCGGTACGTCGGCCAACATGACAAAGCCTCACGTCGGTATCCCGAAAACGGTATCCCGCCAATCGGTCGCCGGGACTGCCGCGGCGATTCGAGAACCGATCCACAATTGTCGATGGTGCAACTTGAATACCGAAATCGTACGTCATGCCACGATGGTCACCTCGGCAATCGCGCTAAGTTGATATACTACATCGCCTTACGGCGGCAA
>JAJDEG010000216.1 GCA_029259895.1 Planctomycetota bacterium | reverse complement strand
CCTATCCATTGCGTCGACAGAATTCGCCCATGAACTCGGCCAGCCGCCCAGCGCCATCCATCGGCATCGCGTTGTAGATCGACGCCCGGATGCCCCCAACGCTGCGATGACCCTTGAGCTCGCACAGATTCTCTTTCGCGGCTTCGGCCACGAATCGTTTCTCCACCTCTTCGCTCGGCAAACGGAACGTGACGTTCATCAGCGACCGGCAATCCTTCTGCGCGTGGCCGCGATAAAACCCGCCGCTCCCGTCGAGCGCGTCGTAAACCAGCTTGGCTTTGGCCCGATTGACTTCCAGCATCTTGGCAAGCCCGCCAATGTCTCTCTCCAGCCACCGCGTTATCAGCATGAACGCATAGATACCGAACGTGTTCGGCGTGTTCTGCATCGAATTCTCTTTGGCGTAGGCCGCATACGACAACATGCTCGGCACGCTCTTGGGCACGCGATCCAGCAGGTCTTCGCGAATCACCACGATCGTCACGCCCGACGGCCCGGCATTCTTTTGGGCGCACGCATAGAAAATCCCATAGCGATCGATGTCGACAGGGCGGTGCAGAAAATCGCTCGAAGCGTCGCAAATCAGCGGCACGTCGCCGGCGTCGGGATCGGTCGCAAACTGCACGCCCTGGATCGTCTCGTTCGACGTAATGTGTACGTAAGCGGAATTGGCTTCGCGCGGAACTTCGCTCCAAGCAGGCAATCGGTCGTAGTTGGTCGCCTTGCCGCTCCACGTGACGCGGGCTTCGCCTTCAAACGCGGCTTCCTTGGCGGCTTTCTCGCCCCAGGAACCGGACACGACATACTCCGCCGTCTTGCCGCTGTCGCGCAACAAGTTCATCGGCATCATCGAAAACTGCAACCGCGAACCGCCTTGCAGGAACAGGACTTTGTAATTCGCCCCAATGCCAAGCAACCGGCGCAAATTCGCTTCGGCCTCGGCCAGAATATCGAGAAACGCCTTCGACCGGTGACTGATTTCAAGAATCGAACTTCCCACGCCCGGCAGCGAGATCATCTCCCGCTGGATCTGTTCGAGCACCGACAGCGGCATCACAGCGGGCCCAGGCGAGAAGTTATCGACGCGCTCAGTCATGGCATTATCCAAAGCTAAATTGGCGGTGAACGACTCGAATGCCCCAATGTATTGCCGTGCGACTCGGCGTCAACGGGCAACAACGTCAACGGGCAACAACGTCGAGGGGCAACAACGTCGAGACACCGCCGCGACGCCAGCGGTTCAATCCGCCAACGCCCGCTCCGCCTCGGCAAACACCATCGCCAGCCGGTTCATCGCTTCCATCGCCATCTTGCACGACGGCACGAGCGGGTCGAGAAATACGTCCTCGAACTTCCTCGCGGCCGGATCGTCCCACTCCGCCTGCACGTCCAGCCAGGCGTTTCGCAGCGAGTCGACCGCCATCTTGAGCTTGGCCGTGCTGGTGCTAAGATCGCCAACTCTCATGCTCCGCCCCCTTCGGCATCCGCATCGGTCCGCGAAGCGCCTTTTGCTTGTGGCTCGCCCTCGCCCTGCGGCTTGCCTTCGCTCTGCGGTGCCGTCGGTGTGTTCGATACCGACGACGTCACGTCGGCGTCGCGCGCCATGCCAGTCGCGTCGCCGGCCAGTCCCGAAGCGGACACTTCGCTCGTCGGCGCTTGCATCGCCACATAAGCCGCCAGCGCCGTCTGCATGCGCTCCAGCGCTGCGATCGACTTCGGTTGTTCCGTCTCCAGCCAGCCGCCAAGCTGCCCCGAGCGGGCCTGATACTCGGCCGTTTCGTGCTGAACCTTATTCCGCCAATGCCGCACGGCTTCCAATCGCTCCTCGGCCCGTCGGAGGCGGCGCTTCGATGCGTCGAGCGCTTCCTGCTCTTCGTGACACGTCTTGCGTTCACCGTTCATCGCCAGCGCCTGGCAGCGCTCCAGATCGGCCCGCGACTCGGCGATCTTCTCCCAACCCAGCCGCACCTGATTCTGCCAATGCTTGACGCAATCGTGTTCGATCCAGTCCAAGTATCGCTGAATGACCATCGCTGCACCGGCCAGCGATTCCCCCGCCTCGTCCCGAAACTTCTGCATCGCCAGCTTGAAGCGGCCAAGCACGTCGATCGAAGTAATGTGGGCGGATTCAGACATAAAACAAACGCCCGTATCGAGGAGAAGGTATCTAGGAGAAAGTATTCAGGAGGAAGTATTCAGAAAGAAACGAAACGCAACCATTCAACCCAACCTCAAACCTCCTATCCTATCTCCTGTCTCCTATCTCCTGTCTCCTCGTCCCGCCCCCTCCCATCACCGCTGCTGCAAATACTCCTCGATCCGCTCCGCCTTCCGCATCAAAAACGGAATATGCCGATTCGACAAATCGACAAACTTGGCGATCGTGCGGACGTGGTCCTCGAATTCCTCGGCGAACTTCTGGTTCTCCTGATCGCGCCAAGAAGTCCCGAGCGCCCCAAGCTGAGCAACCAACTGCGTCGTGCGGTCCTGCAAGTCGCCATTGAACTGCTTAAGCGCCAACGCAAACCGCCGCAACTCGGCGGGATCAACAATGGCTTGAGCCATGAGAATGCTCCGCAATGTGGATGATGATTAGTGGACGGAGATTAGCGGACAGCGCGAGGTAGAAAGCGGCCAGCGCACGATAGATCGTATTCCATCCGAACCGAACACTTTCCCCTGCCCCCTGCCCCCTGCCCACTTTCCCCTATTCTACCGGCTCGCGCCGCGCGTAGGAACCGAGCACCTCCAGCCGCTTCGCCTTCTTCGCCAGCGAAGCCAGCGCCCGCCGCACGCGGGCTTCGTCGCGATGCCCCACGAACTCGACGAAGAACATGTACCGCCCTTCCGGACTGTTCTCGTCGCGGCCGGCCATCGGAAACGATTCCAGCCACGTCAGGTTCACGCGATGCCGCTTGAGCACGGTGATCGCGTCGGCCAGCGCGCCGCTCTTGTGCGAAAGCTCGAACATCAACGCCGTCTTGTCGTCGCCCGTCCGTTTCTCTGGAGTGTTTCCCAGCACGGCGAACCGCGTCACGTTCGACGGATTATCCTCGATGTTCGCCGTCAGCACGGATAGGCCGTAGTGAACGCCCGCCTGTCGACTGGCGATCGCAGCGACGCCCGCCGTCGTTTGCGCCGCTTGCGCGGCAGCCGTCGTGCTGGCCACTTCGACGATGCTCGCCGCCGGCAAATGACGCGCCAGCCAATTGCGGCACTGCGACAACGCCTGCGGCTTGCTCTGCACCTCGCGCACGTCGCCCCGCCCGCCGACGCCGAGCAGATTGTGATGAATCCGCAACTGCACTTCACCGCACACCCGCACCGACCGCCGCACGAAGTTGTCCAGCGTGTCCGAGATGCGACCGTCGGTCGTGTTCTCCAGCGGCACGACGCCGAACGCCGCTTGCCTCAACTCGACTTCCTCGAACACGGCCGTGATCGTGCCGACCGGCAGCAATTCCGCCGACTGTCCGAACCGCGCGATCGCCGCCAAGTGGCTGTAGCTGAACTCCGGCCCCAAGTACGCAACCCGCCGCGGTGCCGCGACGGCCAATGCCGCGCTGGCCAGTTCGCGCAGAATCGCCTCGGCGGCGACGTCCGGCAGCGCACCACAGCCAGACTTCAGCGCCCGGCGAAGCGTGCTGGCATCCGGTGCGGCGACCTGCGCCTCGGCCGAGTCCGGCTTAGCCTTAAGCAGCGCCGCAGCTGCTTCCGTCCGCCGTCCGGCCAACTCGACGATCTGTCGATCGAGCGCAGCGATCTCCGCGCGAAGCTGCTTCACATCGCTCGCGGAGCGCTCTGCTGGATCATTCGCGCCGGCGGACTTTTTGGAACCAGATTTGGCCATAGCAACGACATCGGCGAAGCAACCCGCCGTCCAAGGCTCTCAATCACAAGCACAATCTAGGCTACCACAATTTCAACGCGCAACACCCGCTACACGCGGCATAAACGGCACACGCAAAGCGGCCCAAGCCCTCCTGCTCGCGCCACGTTTCGCCGAATTCTCTGCAAACCTCTGCGTCCTCCGCGTCCTCTGCGTTAAGAAAACCAACGCAACTCCAGCGACGACCGACGCCGCGCGGCGCAGGAAGCATCCGCCGATCAAAGCAAGTGCCGAGCCTTCGCCTCCAAGTACTGATTCACCAGCCGCGCAGTCATCTGCTCCGGAAACACATCCAGCGCCAACACCCCCTGCTGCTGCAAATTGCTCAACACCGCTCGCCGCCAAGTGAGAATCTCGGCCGCCGCCGCCGCCCGATACAACGCCCGCCCGTGCGGTTGATACGCCTCGACCGCCGAAAACAAACGATGATCGCGCAGCAACACCGCCAGCGGCAAATGCTTCCCCGAGAGATTCGTCAAATACCGCTCGATCTGATGGGCGTTGACCTCGTCGATAATATTGCTCGCCAGCACCACCAGCGCCCGCTTCCGGCAATGCGCGTTCAAATACACGAACGCCTGATCGTAACGCGACTCCACCAGCCGCGGAAACCGATCGAACGACGCGTGCAGCAACTGGTTCATCTGGTTCATGCCGCTACGGGCGGGCACGAACGAGTGAATCTCATCCGAGAACGCGATCATCCCCACCGCGTCCCCCTGCCGCAGCGCCACGTAGCTCAGCATCAGCACGGCGTTGAGCGCATGGTCCAGCAAGCTCACGCCGGACGACTCGTTCGTCATCATCCGGCCGCAGTCGACGAGAAAAATAATCCGCTGGCTCTGGCTCGCCTGAAAATCCTTCACCGTCAACTTGCCACGTCGGGCCGTCGTGCGCCAATCGATATGCTTGTAGTTGTCGTCGAGCGTATAGTCCCGTAGCCGCTCGAACTCATTATCCTGGCCGATCTTCCGCGTGCGCCGTACGCCCATCAAGCTCAACCGATTCGTCCGCGCAAGCACCGCATACTCGCCCAACTGCTTCATATCCGGATAGACGTGGATCGCATTCTCGCAAGCATAAGTCAGCATCCGCTGCCACAGACCGAAACGGCTGCTCGCGCGCAGATAAACCTCGGCAAGTTGAAACGCCCCGCGGCGGCTCGGGCGCATCGCATAATGTAGCGCCCCGCGGCTTCGCCCGTCGATGCGGATTTCAAACTCCGCCGGATCGGCGGCAAGCTGCTCGTCGACGTCGTCGCGGACCCACAAACGAAACGCCCGTCGTGCGGCGTTGTTAATCGACAGCGTCGCCTCGTGCGTCTTCTCCAGCGACGCGATGCGGCCCACCACCCGCTCGACCGAAAACGCATTCCGCCGCGGCACGGTGAGCAGGTCCGCGACAGCAATAAAGATCAGCGCCCCATCGAGCGCCATCAGCGGCCACCACAACGCCTCGCGATCGAACACCAACGCCAACGACGCCACAACCGGCAGCGCCGCCAACCACATCAGCCGGCGGTCCGGATACACGCCCGCCCATCGCGCCAGCAGCACCAGCGGCACCAAAGCCAGCAGCGGATAGACGATCGGATTCACAGTCACTCAGCTCACAGTCGCCAGTTTTACTGCCGCCGCTTTTACAGTCGCCGCTTTTACAGTCTCCGGTATCACAGCCGCGGCACTTCGACCGAGCGAATCACCTCGCCCAGCAGTTCGTCGATCTTCCGGCCTTCCACTTCCGCTTCCGCCGTCAGCGATACGCGATGCCGCATCGCCGGCAGCGCGATCGACACCACGTCGTCCGGCACGGCGTAGTCGCGGCCCAGAAACGCCGCCAGCGTCCGCGCCCCGTGGACCAGCCCGATCCCGGCCCGCGGCGACGCGCCCAAATGAAACTGCGGCCAACGCCGCGTCTGCCGCACGATCGCATTGATGTAGTCGATCAACCGATCGTCCACCCGCACCGAGCGGCAAATCTCCGCCACGCGCAAGATCTCCGCCGGCGACGCGATGTTCTGCAAGTCCTCCGTCAACCGACGATCGAAATCGGCGTGTTGCGTGTGCAGCCTCAGAATCGCCGCCTCTTCCGCCGCCGCCGGATAATCGACCACCAGCTTGAACATGAACCGGTCGAGCTGCGCCTCCGGCAAGTTATACGTTCCTTCCGACTCGATCGGGTTCTGCGTCGCCAGCACCAAAAACGGCCGTTCGATCTTATGGCTCGTGCCGTCGACCGTCACGCGATACTCCTGCATGATCTCCAGCAACGCCGCGTGCGTCTTGGCCGGCGAACGATTGATCTCATCCGCCAGCAGCAATTGCGTGAACACCGGCCCAGGCCGAAAGCGAAACTCCTGCTGCTTCATATCGAAGATCGGCGCGCCCGTAATATCCGACGGCATCAGATCGGCCGTGAATTGAATCCGCCCAAACTGACAACCCAGCACGCGCCCCAGCGTCCGCACGAACAGCGTCTTCCCCAAACCTGGCACGCTTTCAATGAGAATGTGCCCGCCAGAGAACAGCGCCACGAGCGTCCCCAGCACCAACTCGTCCTGTCCCACGTAGATCTTGCCGATTTCGCTCCGCAGCCGATCGAACAACGTCTTCACGTCGCGCACCGCCGCATTCGATTCGCCCATCGCCGACGAACCGGCCAAGTCGCCCAGTCCCAGAACGCCCGCCGGATTCGACGTCGCACGCCCCGGCGAAGAAGGTGCGGCAGCCGCAGCCGCAACCGGAGCGCTCGCCGCCGCCCCCGAACTAGTCGCCGAATAAGACGATCCAGCCGCAGCCGCCGCCGACCCAAACGTTCCCGCCGGCCGCGACGCCCCACTCGCAACACCAAACCCAGGCGGTCTCGCCGGCGCGGCTTCCGAATTCGGCACAGCCACCACGGCCCCGCACTGCGGACACCGCGCCTGCTGCCCCGCCGCCGAAGCCGCCACGCGCAACATCCGGCCGCACTGGCCGCAAGAAAAGTCCACAGTAGCAGCCGCAGAACCGCCGCCGGCGGAAGGAAGATCGTTCATGCGATAAAACCACCAACCGGCCCGCTATGCGTAATAGAAATATCGAGACCCGTAACGGCAATCAATGAACGTCCCCAGCCAACCATCGCTCCGTGCGCCCAACCATACCCAACCAAGCGAGTATACCCAAAAAATCCGTACCCCTCTGCCCCTTCCGTTCGACTCATCCGCAACGTCTCGCCCGCCAACGCAGATTCGGGCCGATTCATTTTTCAACGCAGAGGACGCGGAGGACGCAGAGGTTCGCCGAGAAGACCGCAATAGCGGCTTCAACCTATTGCATCGGCCGTGAAGGGATTTGCCGCGTCATCTCGTAAACGCAGCGCGGTATTCGCCCAACCTGCACCGGCGTTTGAACGAACTCCGACTCAACACCGCTGCATTCTCTCTGCGTCCTTTGCGTCCTCTGCGTTGAAATAAACTGGCGTTTTCCTCGCTAGCGGCCAACGACTGCTCCCAGTTCTCCGCGTTCCAATCCTCCGCGACTAAGCATCGAAGCAACCGCAAAGCTCACTAAAGCTCACTGCCGCTGCAATTCCAGCACCCGCCGCTCGATCCCGCTCAGCACATCGAAATCGCTAGGATGCGGCGACTCGAACGCCGGCCGCAACGGAATCGGCACGTCGTCCATCCGATACACCGTGCCGCCCGTGTTAATGCCATATGTCGCCACCGTAAACGCCACGGCCGCATGCCGCGTCGTCGGCGTCTCCTTCGGATCGAGCGCGATATACGGAATGCTCGCCAGATGCTCCCGCGCCGGCTGCGAGAAGTTCGCCATCGGGTCGCTGGCAATAATCATCGCCGCGTCCGCCTCGCGCCGCGCCAGCGTATCCGAAGTCGTGTACTCGCCCGGGTTGAACCGCGGATAGCCCCGCGCATGATTCACGCCGAACGGATAACCCGTCCGCCACGATACCACGTTGTCCGCCCCCGTCACGTTCCCATGCCCGCGATTCGGCTTACACGTAAACCGCGTGTACTTGTTCATATCCCGGGTGAGCGCCAACAGCGCCTCGCTGTTGCAATGCTTCCCCCGCGTCATCGTCAGGCCCATACCAAAGAAGATCACGCCAAACTTCGCCGCCATCATCCAGTCCATCATCCGCCGCCACGTATCGAGCGGCACGCCCGTCTCTTCCTCGATTACTTCCGCGTCGAGCGACAAACCCTGCGCCAACGCCCGCAGCGTCCACAAACCCTCGAAATCCCGCCGCGGCTTGATCTGAATAAACAAATCCGCCGCCCGCGCGCTTTTCGTCTTCCGCACGTCGACGATCACACACTTGCGGTCCTTCCGTCCGTTGGGCAGAAACATCCCCTTCGGCATCAGGCTGTACTTCGTAAAGTGCCGCGGATGGCTCTCCGCCGGGTTGCTCCCCCAAAAGATAATCATGTCGCCGCGATTGCGCACCTCGCCCAGCGAGCACGTCACCTCCCCCACGCCCTGAAACGCCATCCCCGACGGCCCATGACAAACGCTCGTCGTCGTGTCGATGTTCCCGCCGATCCAATCGGCAATGCTCACCGCCACCCGCTGCGCCTCGACCGGCGAATCGCTCAAGCCATAGATGATCGGATACTTCGCCTCGGTCAAAATCCGCGCCGCCCGATCGATCCCTTCCTCGACCGTCGCCGGTTGCCCCTCGATCGTGCAACTCGGCCGGTCCTCGATCTCATGATTCAGAAACCAAGCCTTCCCCAGCACGCAAGCCCGCTTGGCCTCGACGATCGTATGCCCATCCACGTACAAATCGATATCGTCGCAAACGCACCCACAAAAAGTGCAAGTCGCATCTTCAACGATCTTCAACTCAGCCTTCGCGGCAGCAGGCGTCTCAGCAATGGACATAGAAGTATCGACTCAGCATTCAAAGAAGGAAAACCAATCAAGCAGAGTGGCCATCAAGTAGGGTGGGTCGAAGTAGGGTGGGTCGAACGGAGTGAGGCCCACCAGCAACCAACGTCAGCACCCCAACCGGCCCGGTTCAAACACGGTCCCCCCGGTTCTAGCACAGTCCCGGTTCTAGCACGGTCTCCCGACCGTGCTAGCCGCCCGACCGAAGGTCTCAAAAATCTCGCAAGCAACAAGCCCCATCAACCAAACAATCCCACCGCGGCCAAAAATCCTCGCCGTCGCGCCACCAAAATCGCCGCCACAATTATTGAACAAACGCCAGGAGGGCCCCAGCACTTGCGCTCAATAATTCCCCCATTCGGCCACAACCACGCCGCGCGCAAGACAATCGCCGCACGAACGCAACGCTTCGCAAAAACAAAAAAACCGTGCGAGGCGAATCCCTTTGCCCACCATTTCGCAAAATCGACTCACCGACCAAAAAAATCTCGCCCCCCGCAATTCCGCCGGGCACGAAACGCCCAGCAGACCAACTCCAACCCTACCAGAAAACAACATCCCAATCCATCAGCTTTCAGGCCACCCGCAGGCGGAATCCCCCGCCAAAGAAAGTCCCCACAAAAAAACGCCCCACACCAACACATCCCCTCCGTGTCCTCCGTGCCTCC
>JAJDEG010000215.1 GCA_029259895.1 Planctomycetota bacterium | reverse complement strand
CAGGCATCGCGCGTCGGCGGATTGCCGCACCTGCCGCACTTCGCTGCGAAGGCGAAGCGGGTGATCTACCTGTTCCAAAACGGCGGGCCGACCCACGTCGAGTTGTTCGACTACAAACCGAAGCTGGCCGAGATGCACGGCAAGCCCGTCCCGCTGGAGTATATCGGCGAGAAGCGATTCAGCACGATGACCGGCCAGGCCAACGGCAAGCTGATGCTCGCGCCGGTCGAGCCGTTCGCCCAACACGGCGAGTGCGGTGCCTGGGTCAGCGCGTTCATGCCGCACACGGCCAAGATCGTCGACCAGTTGTGCTTCGTCCGCGGCATGCATACCGACGCGGTGAATCACGCGCCGGCGATTCAGTTCCTGCTCAGCGGCGGCCAACTGCCAGGGCGGCCAACGGCCGGTGCGTGGCTTAGTTACGGCCTGGGAACGGACAACGCAGCTCTGCCGGCGTTCTGCGTGATGACGAGCGTCAGCAAGGGAACGAGTTGCGGGCAGATTTTCTACGACTTCTATTGGGGGAGCGGATTTCTGCCGACGCGGTTTCAGGGCGTGAAGTTTCGCGGCAGCACCGACCCCGTGCTCTATCTGAACAATCCCGACGGCGTCAGTCGTCAGGCGCGGCGGGCGTGGCTCGACGATCTGGCCAAGCTCAACGAGTTGAAACTGGCCGATTACGGCGATCCCGAAATCGCCACGCGGATCGCTCAGTACGAAATGGCCTTCAACATGCAGGCCAGCGTGCCGGAACTTACGGACCTGCGGGACGAAAGCGAACAGACGCTCGCGCTGTACGGTCCGCAAGTGAAAGAGCCGGGCACGTTCGCGTACAACTGTCTGATGGCGCGGCGGCTGGCCGAGCGAGGCGTGCGGTTCGTGCAACTCATGCACGCCGGATGGGATCAGCACAACAGCATCACCACGGAACTGTACACGCAGTGCAAGGACACCGATCAGCCGTCGGCCGGACTCGTCGAAGACTTGCGGCGGCGGGGCCTGCTCGAAGATACGCTGGTAATCTGGAGCGGCGAATTCGGCCGCACGCCGTTTATCCAGGGGGACATCGGCAATCGCGAGCGGTGGGGCCGCGATCATCATCCGTACGCCTTCACGCTATGGATGGCCGGCGGCGGCGTGAAGCCGGGCTTTAGCCATGGCGAAACGGACGACCTGGCGATCAATGTGGCCCAAGACCCGGTCCACGTTCACGACTTTCAGGCCACGCTGATGCACCTGCTGGGCATCGACCACGAGCGGCTGACGTACCAGTTCCAAGGCCGCGATTTCCGGCTAACGGACGTGCACGGCCACGTGGTGAAGGCGATACTCGCCTAAAGGCCTGCTGAAGGCGGTCGTCTGGACAATCCGGCGGGGCGTTTTTAGAATGCACTCGGCGGCTGCGATCTTTCGGAAGCCGAAGCTTGTCGTAGAGTTGCCGGGCCACTTCGCGTGCGGCGAACATCTTGGCCGTCGGTGAGGGAATACCGGTAAGGAATTCTGGGGGTGTAGCTCAGTTGGGAGAGCGTGGCGTTCGCAATGCCAAGGTCAGGGGTTCGACCCCCCTCACCTCCACTTAATCGCCAAACGGCCGTCGTCCTCCTCGCGGGGCGGCGGCCGTTTCGCGTTCGTTCGCCCTTTAATCACCGTTTCGAGCCTATTCGGCAACACATCGCCGGTTTTTCTGATGGCGGCCTAATCGATCTCGACGACTGGCGGGCCGAGGACGTCCATCTTGGGTCGGATGCCGAGGCCCGGTTCGGTGGATGCCGCCATGCGGCCTTGCTTGCGCTGCGGTGCGCCGTCGGCCGTGCTGACCGTGACGTAGCTGTTGAAGTCGGTGCTGGTGAACAGCAATTGCGTTGGCGTGCTATGGGCGAGGTGGGCGATGGCGGCCGTGGTGATGTCGCCGCCCCAACTGTCTTCGATGGTCATCGCTACGCCGAGTGACGCGCAGAGATCGCGGGCCTGGCGGGCCTTGGTCAGGCCGCCGAACTTGCTGATTTTGATGTTCACGACGTCCATCGCCCGATCGGCGTGGCCGCGGAGCAGCATGTCGAGCGAGTCGACCGATTCGTCGAGGACGAACGGGTGGTCGGTGTGGCGGCGGACCGTGAGGCACTCGTCGTAGCTGCGGCAGGGTTGCTCGATGTAGACATCGACATCGCGAACGGCGCGGACCACGCGGAGGGCATCGTGCATCAGCCAGCCGGTGTTGGCATCGGCGATGAGGCGGTCGCCCGGCTCGAGCTTGGCGGCGACGGCGTGGATGCGCTCGATATCGACGTCGGCTTCGCCGCCGACTTTGAGTTGGAAGCGGCGATAACCCTCGGCGCGATAGCCGGCGACTTTGCCGGCCATGTCCGCGGGCGCTTGCTGCGAAATCGCGCGGTATAGCACGACGTCGTCGCCGTAACGTCCGCCGAGCAGCACGCAGACGCTCTGGCCAGTCGCCTGGCCGAGGATGTCCCAGCAGGCGATGTCGATGGCCGACTTGACGTAGGGATGGCCGAGCAGGGCCGCATCCATCGTGAGATTGAGCTTGGTGAGCTGCGTGGGGTCTTCGCCGATCAAGTGGCGGCCGAGTTGCGTGACGCCGGCGCGGACGCCCTCAGCATAGGCCGGCAGATAAAACGGCCCCAGCGGGCAGCATTCGCCGTAGCCGGTGATGCCGGCGTCAGTTTCGATGGCCACGATGGTGCTATCGAAGACGGTGACGGACTTGCCGCCGGACCAGGAGTAGCTGCCCTCGTGCAACGGAAGTTCGACGCGGTAGGCGCGGATTTTTGTGATGCGCATGGAGCGAGGGGCGAGGAGTAGGGGACAGGGTGCAGGGGTCAGGGGACAGGCGCGCGGCGGTACTCTTGAGATTGCGCGCTGCCTTCGACGCCCATTAAACGCCCATTAAACCCTGTCGCGCGATGGCGTGCTACCGGCGAACCGGTGCGTCGAGCAGGTCGATCCGCTTGGCCATGACGTGCGGGCGGGTGCTGTCGGGCGACGGGCTGGCTACGCCTGTGATGCCGATCGTGCGGCCGACGTAGGGCTGGAGATTCACGCGCGGGGCGGGCGAGATGTATTGCCGCACGTTGTTGCGTTCGTCGACGATGGCGTACGACGGCGCGCCTTCGCGAGGCGTGGGAATCGCCACGAGGCGGCCGGAAGCGTCGTAGCGGTCGTCGTCGACTGTTGCGGTGGGCAGCGACTCTGGCGGCGCGGCGGCGGCTGTGTTCGCGTTGGCTGTGTTCGCGTTGGCTGTGTTCGCGTTGGCTGTCGCGTCTGAACCGGATCGCGGCGGAGGGCCGGCGAGCGACGCTCGGGGGCGGGTTGGATCGACGGCCGGTGACGCGGCATTCGTCGCGATAGCGTTTGAAGTGGCCTCGCGGCGAGCGATGCGATCTTCGATGTCGAGCCGCTGTCGGCGGACCGACTCGAACTGAGCGAGTTTGCCGAGCAGGTACCGGGCGGCGTCGTATTCTTCGTCAGATTTCGCGGCGTCGTACAGGTTTTGGGCGTCGCGTCGAACGGCGTCGAATTGCCACTGCCGAGGCTCGCCGGCGACCTTCATGCTCAATTCGAGTTCGAGCGCTTGGAGCTGCGTCCAGAATCGGCGAGCCGGCGACGTTGCAGTCGCGGCGGACGGCGCGGTCTTGGGCGCGGCTTGCAGCGTGGGCGACGCGGCGGACGGCTGCGGCACTTCGCGGACGCCGTCGCTAGCGGTTCTTTCGGCCGATTCCTCGGCGGCCGCAAGCGTAGCGGCTGCGGCGTCGGATTCGGCGTCGGAACGGACCATTTCGTCATCGCCGGGAGTCTCGTCGCCGGCCGTTTCGTCGGTCGCGACGGCGTCGGCTCGCGGCGTCGCCACGGTGCCAGCTCGCGGCGTCGCGCGGAGTAGGCTGGTTTCGATCCAGCGGAATTCGCCGGACGGGGGCGCGATCTTGATCCACGTCTGGCCGCCGGCCTGTTCCGCCGAGAGCACCCAAACGCGCTCGCCGGCACTGAGCCGCACGGCCACGGCGTCGCGATCGGTAGCCACGCTGCTGCCGATGAACGCCGGCGTGTTGTCGACGGCAATTTCGACCGCCACGGGTGACTTGAGATCGACGCCCTGCTGAACGCGGAGCGTGGCCGGAAGTTTGAGCAATTTGGCCGCGACCCACGAATGGCTGCCCGCGGGCGGCCGGACCGCGGACCAACCGCCATCCTCGTGATAGACCTCGACGGCAATGCCGCGGTTGGCGTCGGCCGTTGGATAGTAACTCTCGCCGGGTCCGCTGCGGAATTGGGCGTCGTCGGCAGCGACGGCGGCCGCGTAGGGAAACCGACCGGCGGCCGGCGACGACGCGGAAAGCGCGGGCAGTAGCGCGGTCGCCAGCAATATCGTGAAAGCGAACGGACGCAAACGTCGCATGGGGCGCATGACGGTTCTCCGCGCGGCAGTTTGGCGAAGCCGGGCAAGCAGTGGAGCCGCTCGGCCGAGCCAACGAGATGAAGGAAGCCGCCGACCATGTTGCCGCTGAACGGGGGGCGCGGTTTCCGCGCGGGGCGACTTCTAGCGAATCGGGCCGAACGGCTCAAGAGCAATGCGGCCGGAAGTCGCGATTGTGCGGGACGTAGTGACGCCGTCCGCGTTGGCTGGCGGAAACGTGGGCGAAATTGCCGCGGCGTTCGATCGGCGAGAAACCTTGAGTCGCGGCGACGGGGTGAGGGTCGATCGGCGCCGCGTGCGCTATCGTCATCGCCGGAACCTAAGTCATAGGCGCAACAGTCGGTTACGGCGACGGCTCGATGGAGCGAAGCGGCGTCGCGCGTCGATAGGGATCACTGAGTTGTTGTTGACATTCGCAGCCGCGGCAGAGAATTCGACAAGGGAAGACTTCGACGAGGCTCGACGAGCCAGCCATGCCCTGTCGGTTAGCGGCGCGCCGTGCCGAGCGTTCCCGATCGCCCAGAGCACCCTCGACGAAATTCTCGCGTTCCACGAATTCGCAGGTCCACGATTTCGCAGTTGCACGCGTTCGCCATCCACGTACTCGCAATTCACGGCCGATTTCACGCCAGACCCCGACGAGCCATCCATGCCGCGTACTACCGGTCGCCGAAACGAATCCACTCCTCGTCGCAAACCGAGCGGTGCCGTGCAGACGCCGCTGGAATCGTACTTGCGCGAAATCAACGAAACGGCGCTGCTCACAGCCGCCGACGAACGGGAATTGGCCATCGCCATCGGTGAGGGCGACCTGCGGGCCCGCGACCGGATGGTGAGGGCGAATTTGCGGTTGGTGGTGAACATCGCCCGCGGATACACGGGCAAGGGACTCAACCTGCAAGACCTGATCGAGGAAGGCAACCTCGGATTGCTCCGCGCCGTCGAAGGATTCGATCCGGCGATGGGGACGCGGTTCTCGACGTATGCCAGCTACTGGATCAAGCAGTCGATCAAGCGGGCGCTGATCAACTCGGCCAAGACGATCCGGATTCCGGCGTATATGGTGGAGCTGCTTTCGAAGTGGCGGCGAGCCAGCGCCCGGCTGACCGAGGAGATGGGCCGCACGCCGACTCCGGAGGAAGTGGCCCGCGTGTTGGGATTGGCCAAGAAGAAGCTGCCGATCATCAAGAAGGCGATCCACATCTACAACTCCGCGCCGCAGAACGATCAGCCCGAGGCCGGCTGGTCGCGGGGCGAGATCGTGATGGACGAGAACCTGCGGACGCCCGAAGACGAGATGATCGAAAGCGACTCGCTGACCCACGTGATGGCGATGCTCAAGACGATGAACGAGCGCGAGGCGACGGTGCTGAAGATGCGGTTCGGGCTGGAAAACTACGAACCGCGGACGCTGAAGGAAATTGGCGAGTCGCTGGGATTGACGCGGGAGCGCGTGCGGCAGATCGAGACCGAGGCGCTCAACAAGCTGGCCGAAGGGATCGGACCGTAGGGCAACGAGCGAGCGGGGCTGCGCGGCGCGATACTGCCCTCTTATTCTTGGCCCGTTACTCTCGGCCCGTTATTCGTCGCCTAGCGGCACGAGCGCCTTGGAGCGGATCAGAAACGCCGTGCCCTCCGTGCCGTCCTCTGGCGATTTGAACGGCAGGCCTTGATCGGCGTCGTACTGGCCGAGCAGCAACCACTTCGATCCGGGCGATACGCCGGCCGCCTTGTCCGTTACGACGAGCGCGAAGCTATCCGAGCCGTCGATCTGAACCATGAGGCCCGGCTTTTCGTTGAACTGGGCGACGCCGCGAACCGTGCCGGCCAAGAAGATGCCGGCGTCTTTCTCGACCGTCGCAGCGACGGCGAGCTCGTTGAGCTTCTCGAGTTCGTCTGAATCGTCCCAATCCAACTCGGCCAACCGCTCCAGCACTTTGTCGGCCGATTTGTCCGCCGCTTCTTTTTGATCGTCGTCGTCATCGAGTTCTTTCGCCTCGGTGACGCGGCGGGCTATGTCGGCGAGCTTGCCGTATTCCTCTTCGCCCTCGGGCGTCCAATCGAAGGCCTCGCACTCGTCGTAGAGGGCGTCGATCTTGCCGGCCAAGCCTTCGGCGGCCGGTTTGTCGTCGCCGTCCTCGGATTCGCCGTCCTCCGATTCGTCAGCCGGAGGATCGTCATCCGGCTTCGTTTCGTCGCCCTCGTCGGAAGGATCTTCGTCTTCGCCTTCTTTTTTGTCGTCTTTCTTATCGTCCTTCTTCGGCGGCTTCTTCGGGGCGGGCGGATAGGGAATGATCGTGTCGGTCGCCATCTTCGCCACGGAGATGACGTGCTTGATTTCCTCGGCTGCGCCGAATGTCTGGACGATCGTGCGCCCGTCGTTCATGACCATCGTCACGAGCACCTGGTTCATGCCGATGACGTCGAGGTTGGCATTGAGCAGCGGGCCGCCGTAGTCGCCGGGAAAGATACGCGCGTCGTGCTCGATGAAATCGGCGTTGGCGGCGGCGTCGCGGCGCATGGCGACGTCGAACTTGGGGTTTTCGCCGAGATACTTGTCCTGCGGCAGCACGCGGGTGATCACGCCGCGGGACGTGGTGAATTCCTGTTTGCCGGGATTGCCGATGGCATAAACCGTGTCGCCGCGGCTGAGGACGACGTTTTCGGCGATCGTCAACTTCCCGGCGCCGGGCATTTCGCTCTTGGGCTTGAGAATCGCGATGTCCTGATTGGGCTTCTCGGCGACGATTCCCTCGACTTCGTATTCGGTGCCGGTGGCCAGCTTGATGCCGATCTTGTTGGCCCCTTCACAAACGCGATGCGTGGTGACGACGAGGGTTTTTCCGCCAGCCTCGATCAAGAAGCCGGTGGCGGTGCTTTGCTGCGGACGATCGTTGATGTAGGGGATCACTTTGACGACGCCGGGAACGATGCGTTTTTCGATCTCGCCGAGCGGGCCCTTTTCCTTGGGCTTCACGCCGATGGACTTTTCCGCCGCGGCCAGGCTGCCCTTGAGGGTGGCGATTTCGTCTTCGAGGATCTTAATCTCGTCGAGTAGTTTCTGCTTGGTGGATTCGGCTTCGCTGCCGTCGTCGATGCGTTCGGCGATCTTGATGGCATCGCCGGCGCGCGACCAGAAGACCAGACCGCCTCCGACGAATGCCGCGACGCCGAGCGTGGCGATGGTGATCCAGCCCCAGATCGGCATGGAAGGCGCGGTGTGTTGGCTGCGGGCCGATTTCTTCCGCTTGCCACCGGACTTGCGGCCCGCCGGAGCCGGCGCATGCGACGGGGCGGCCGTGTCGATGGCGAAACCGCCGTTGGCGCCCGACGAACCGCCGAGCGACACGCCGCTGCGCGAGGCCAGCGCCGCGGGCATGGCGACGCCGACAGACGGCGCGCTTGGCTCGGCGCGGAATACGCCGCCGCAATGCGGGCACTTGCCGCGCTTGCCCGCATACTCGTTGCGCACGGAAAACGTATGGTCGCACTCGGGGCAAGTGACGCTGATGGACATGGCGAATGGTCCTGCGCGAACGAATGGTAGGGTGCTCTGTTAGCACCTTAACGCAAAGTGTATTTGTATTTTGGACGAATCAAGTGCTCGCTGAGCACACTACGGAGCTAGAACGACTTAATCAACTTTCCGTCCGAATGCAATTCCATCAATTCCAAAATGTACATGCTGTTGCTGGCCAAACCGAACGTCGGCGACAACCGCAATCCCATCCTTCGATTGCTCTTGGCCGCGTCGATGGCTTGCTGAAGCGGAATCATTTGCAATAGCGTATTGACGCCGATCACGCGAAAGTTGTCGTCGAGCAGCGGGCCGCCGCTGTTGCCGGGGAAAATCCTGGCATCGTGTTCGATCCACATGATGTCGCGTTCGGGATCGGCATAAAACGCCGTGTCGGTCTGGCTGGCTTCGTTGATTAATTGCCGCTGCGAAACGCGGCGCGTGATGACGCCGCGCGTGGTGGTGAACATATGCGAGGCCGGATTGCCGATGGCCCAGACCTTGTCGCCAGCGTTGGGAAGGTACGACCCGTCGTTGGGCGCGATCCTGAGCGGCTTGCCGCCGGGAATCTTTTCCTTCGGCTTGAGGATCGCTAAATCCCATTCCTGCTTATCGGCGATGATGCCTTCGATGTCGTGCTTCTTGCCGTCGGCGGTCATCACATAGAGCGACTCGCAGCCGTCGATCACGTGGTGATTGGTGGCAATCCAGTGCTGGTCGTTCATGATCCAGCCAGTGCCGCTGCCGCGCGGTCCGCCACCTTGAACGTTGAGCACCTTGACCACGCCGGGGATGACGTCCTCGTCGAGCGTCTTGGGGCGGGCGAATTCTTCGATGTCGTCTTCGAGATCGGGCAGCTTCTCGTCGACGTCGTCGATCTTGTTGAGCACTTCGTTCTCGAATGCTTCAAACGCCTTGTCGGCCTTGGCGGATCGGTCCTTGACGATCTTCTTGATCTCGAGCGGATCGGGCGCGAGTGCCCAAGCGCCGCCGATCGCGCCGCCGGCGACGAGCAACATCACGCCGATGGCCAGCCAGCCCCAGCCGGGCAGACCGGAGGATCGTTGGCGGGCGGCGTAAGCGCTGGCCACGGAGGTTGCGCCGGCACTCTGTACGGATGGCGCAGCGACACCGACGTTGGCAAACGGCGAGGCAGCGCCCGTAGCGCCGTTGCGTCTTGGCGATGCGCCGTTCGCGCGGCCCGCACCGCTGGTCACCAACGCGGGACTCTCGCCGGCGGCGTCGTCACTCGGTTCGGCGGTAAATACGCCGCCGCACTGCGGGCACTTGCCGCGGCGGCCAGCATATTCGTCGCGAACGGCGAACGCATGTTCGCACTTGGGGCAGGTGACGCTAATTGCCATTTCCAAACGATCCTACGCTAATGAACCAGTCGGGTGCTTTCGGAGCACCGCCGCAATATCATTTATTCTACGCGAAGTGGGCACTCGCAGCGCACAGGTCGAATTTCATTCCCGACGAAAACTCACGTTACAAAACGCCGAACGCCGACGTCACGAGCCGGATCTCAACGGCCGTCACTAATCGAGGAAAACGGCTGCACTCGTCCGTCCTTGTGCAATTCCATCAGTTCCAATATGTACATGCTGTTGCTGGCCAGCGAGAACGTCGGCGTGACGCGGGGGCCGCGTTTGTCGCCGTTCTTCTTGCGGGCATCCTCGATCGCCCGTTCGATTTCGCGTTCCAACAGGACCATGATACCGAGCGTGTTGACGCCGATCACGCGAAAATGTTCGTCGAGCAATGGTCCGCCACTGTTGCCGGGAAAAATTCGCGCGTCGTGCTCGATCCACATGATATCGCGTTCCGGATCCGTGTAGAACGCCGTATCCATTTGGCTGGCTTCGCTGATCAGTTGCTTTTGCGTGACGCGGCGGACGATGATTCCGCGGGTGACGGTGAACATGTGCGTGGCCGGATTGCCGATGGCCCACACCTTGTCGCCAGCGTTGGGCAGATACGAACCGTCGTTGGGCGCGATCTTGAGCGGCTTTGCCCCTTCGATCAACTTCGTCGGCTTGAGAATCGCGAGGTCCCACTCCTTTTTGTCGGCGATGACCCCTTCGATGTCGTGCTTCTCGCCGTCGGCCGTCATTACATACAGCGACTCGCACCCTTCGACGACGTGGTGATTCGTCGCCACCCAATGCTGGTCGTTGAGAATCCAGCCCGTGCCGTGGCCGCGAGTGACGCCGCCCAACACGTTGAACACTTTGACGACGCCCGGAATCACGTCCTCGTCGATCGTCTTTCCCCGGGCCAGCTCGTTGATCTTGCTCTCGACGTCGGGCAGCTTTTCGTCCGCGTCGTCGAGCTTGTTGAAAACTTCTTTCTCGAACTTCTGCACTGCCTTGTCGGCCTTGGCGGATCGTTCTTTGACGATCTTCTTGATCTCGAGCGGATCGGGGGCGAGCGCCCAAGCGCCGCCGATCGCACCGCCGGCGACGAGCAGCATCACGCCGATGGCGAGCCAGCCCCAGCCGGGCAAGCCGGACGTTCGTTGGCGGGCGGCGTAGGCGCTGGCGACGGAGGTTGTGGCGGCGCCGCCTACTGCGTGGACATCCAGTGCCGGGGAGGAGGAGGCGACGTTGGCAAATGTCGGGGCGGCGGCCGATGCGCCGTTGCGGCGGGGTCGCGAACCGCCGTTGACGGCGATCGCCGGGAACTCGTCGACCGCGGCATCGGACGTTTCCGCGCGGAACACGCCGCCGCACTGCGGGCATTTGCCGCGGCGGCCAGCATACTCGTCGCGTACCGAGAATCGATAGCCACACTCAGGGCAGGTGACGCTGATCGACATGATCGGAATTCCGGGAAGTAGACGAGAGGGCGTAGGGGTGAGGCTTGCGGCTTGAGGCTTGAGGTGGCGTTGAGCGGGGCCATTTGGTGCCACGCCGCGTATGTGTCGGCGCTGGGCGATGCGACTTCGTAACGCTTGGCCGTCGAGCCTCACGTCTCACGTCTCACGTCTCACGTCTCACGTCTCACGTCTCACGTCTCACGTCTCACGTCTCACGTCTCACGTCTCACGTCTCACGTCTCACGTCTCACGTCTCACGTCTCACGTCTCACGTCTCACGAC
>JAJDEG010000214.1 GCA_029259895.1 Planctomycetota bacterium | reverse complement strand
GCACGCTTGGTGCCGCGTGTCCGAGACGATCCATACATAAGGCTCCGTGGCCTCGACGGCAGCACGCAGTACGTAGGCCAATGTGGCGACGGTCGACTTGGCGCTCCCTCGCGGCCCGATCACGTTGAGCTTCGCACCTCGCGAAATCCGCATGGCGTCGAGCCGATCGGCCAGCCAACGATGCATCGCCGACGGCGGCAGCGTGAAGTGTTGCGGCAGGTGTTTGGCCGCCCACGTCAACAGCACTTCCGCTTGCGACGACGCGGCCGTTCGCCGGTGCATCTCGCTGCGGCCGCCTCGGACGAAAGTGTCGCTGAACCAACGAAACGTCTCTGCGTCGACTCCGCTCGCATTACGATACGCTTCAAGGTCCATCGTCTTTCGGCCCTCTCGGGATACTGGTCTCCAGGTCGCGAACCGCGCCTTCCAACCGCTCGAACAGCACGTTCTGCTGTTGTGGGTCGTCGACGGCATCGACCACGGCCCTCGCCAAGGCGCGCAGCAAGGGCTCGACCTGCCCCTCGCGGACGGTGCGCGGACGTTGCCGTCCGTAGCGATCCGGCAATCGCCGTTCGAGCAACCACATCGACACGCGCCAGTTCTTCACGTCCTTCGCCGCCTCGTCGAGTCGTTGCAACTGTCGTATCTCGAATCGCGCTTCCGCCGCCAACACCGCTTCGCGGAATTCGGCATCGCGTTCCACCACGCGCTGTAAAACGGCGGGCGGGAAGCCGAGCATGCGGGATGCCGTGCGCAGCGTGCAACCCGCGGAGATCATCGACTCGATTTGCTTGCAAACCTCGGAACACGGCGGGCCAATTTCCGGGCCGCGAGGAACCGGCGGCTTCCCGTTGCCCCAGTGCGCCGAGTATTCGTTTCGATCGACCATTGCCATGCGTCCTTTGGCGTTCGTGTTCCGCTGCGGTTACCGCGACGATGAAGACAACGCCACCGCATCGCCGACAAACTCGAACGATACGACGGCCCGACCGGCGGCATCGCGGTAGTTATCGATTAACTCCGACCCACGCTTTCGGCCGCCGCGACGAACGGATACCGCTTTCCACCGTGGGGATCTCTTGCAGTGTCCCACGACCGCCGGATGACTGGCGGTGATGTTCAAGCGACGACCGTCTTCACGGTGCAACTCGGCGACCGCTTCGGCGAACTTCATGCCGACGCCGAGGCCTTGATAGTCGGGCAGCGTCACAATTCGCGAAATGCGCCAGTGTCCTTTGCGCCCGATGCACGATAGCGTCGCACAGAACGCGGCCGGCGCGCCGGCGATCCGCGCGAGGTAGCAACGCGAGCGGACGCTCAAACCGCCGCTCAAATAGTGATGACGCGCAAACAGGGGCCATAAACGTGCGCGGCAACGAACGACGTCAACGTCGATGGTCGGTCGCCGAAGACGCCTCCTGTCGGTCAAGCCCGTAGCCATATCGAGCGTCCAGTCCGGCTCGAGCCACTCAGCGACGTCGTAGTGGCAGGTAACTGCGACAAACCGGCACGGCACGCGACCGCTGCGAACTGAACGGGCGACGGCCGCCGCGCCAAACTTGGCAACTTGTCGATCGACCACGCTCGTGAATTCATCAAACGCGACGATCGGCAGCGACGATTCCGGAGTCTCGCTCGCCGCGCTTGCGGACGGCGATACGCTTGTGCAAACGCCGGCCAAAGCGCGGGCAAGGTCGCAACGAAACCGCTCGCCGCCCGACAACACGTGATACGGCTTGATCCAACTTGGCGGTGAACTGAACCCGACGGCGGTGAACAGCTCGGTAATTGTGCGCGTGGGGACGTCGCCAATACCATCGGTCACTCCATCGATGACCGCGCGATCGTTCGGCCAGGCCACGTTCTCATAAAGATTCTCGCCGAACAGTCGACGGGCAATCGTCGACTTGCCGCTCCCCGACGGACCGACAATCAACCCGATTCGCCAAGGCTCGGCGAGGTCGGGCGGTTCGATGCGAAAGGTTTCGCACGCTTTCTCGGCTACCGGCACGTCGAACAGGCCGGCCACTTGGGCGACGCGGAAGCTATCGAATACCGGGCATTCGACTTGGACTTCGAGCATGGACATAGCGCACGTTAGAAGATTGGCATGTTGGTGTGTGGGAAACGAACGCAGCGCACCCTACAGGACAAGGAGACGGCACTTGTGGCCGACGGCGCGGAGTTGTTCGTAGACTTCGCGTTGCTGGGCTTCGTCGCTACAGTCGACGATGACCTGGTGCAATTGCGGAATGCGGATCTCTTCACTGCTCGTCGACGACGTGTTCGGCGCGAGATGGACGCCGCTTGCCAACTCGCCGAGCATCGTCGCGACGCCCTCGTCGCTGGTCTCGATGCGTTCGAGCAACATCGCTAGCGCGTCGGCGTCGGTATCGGCCATCGCCGAAAGCGGGTCGAGCGTGGCGAGCAGCTTGTCGGCTTCTTCCGTCGTGACATCGAGAACGAGCACGGGCACAATGTCGTCCGGCGTCGTCTCGGCCCGGAGGTGGCCGTCGACGAGTTCCAATTGCCCATCGCCGATCGGCCGCGCCAGCAGCGCGCTGGCGTAACCGATCTCGTCGAGCAAGCCACGCATCGCCGTCCGCTGGTTCTGCGGATGCAGCCGCCAGTTCTTGGCATTGGGGCGCAGGTCGCCGGCACGGACGCGGCGAAGCTCGACGATGCGGTCGCGAGTCGGCATGGACGGACTCCTCATTGAGATTCGATTTTCTGTTCCAGCTTTGCGATGGCCCGCTTGAGGTGTTCGATCTCGTTCTCGACCACCGCTTGTTTCGTCCACAGCGTGACAATGATTACGCCAACCGCGATTGCGTTGCTCAACGCAATCTTGAGCCAATCGCCAGCGGCGAGGGAAACGCGCGTGCCGTCGTTGCGAACTATGATGCGATCAAACGGGAACGGGTAAGCCGGCGCGGCAACCGGGCGCACGCCGGCGAGAAAGGCGAAAACGGAAATGAATGGCGACGATGCCGCTCAGCGCACCACAGTTCGTACTCGCGTAACGGTGCGAGAGCGGTTGGGCCGCGCGGCGAGAGGCCGTACGACAAGTGGTCGAACGGCCGCGGCACGAACGGCGACGCGCGACCCGTGGACCCTCGCGGCGTGAACCTTGACGGGCACGAATACCGCCGTGGAATAGAGCGGCACGAGCGTCAGCGGCGCTACGGCCACCGGCGTCGTATGCGGCACGACGAGCGTCGTCGCGGCCTGCTTGTGGCAGGACGCATTACGCGAAGCCGCGATGCTTGTTGGCGCAACTAGTTGCAGCGGGGCAACGGCAACGACATGCGTACTCGCGGCACGGAGCACGAAACGGTCGCACGCAGCGGCGCGATGGCCCGTTGACTCGATGATCGGGGCGACGAGTGCCGCGATGACGAACGCTGCGACTGGAAATCGGACTAGCATGACTCACTCTCCTGGAACGGGGAACGATGGGGAAGAAGCCGACAAAGAGGGCTGCGAAAGCTCGTATAACAACGGACCGAGCACGTCTGCCGATAGTGGCTTGCCCTTGGGCATCTCGCCCGACAGCGCCGCGCGGATGGCGGCCAGGCGTTGATCGTTCGTCAACTCTCCGTCGAAGCGGATGTCGCCTTTGGCATTCGCGCCGGCATGGCAGCGCAGACAGTTTGCGGACACGAGCGGCGAGGCGTCAGGCGTCGCGTTCGCTCCGACGGCATCGGCGGCGGACGCGGCGGCCTGCGATTTCCGCCAGCGACGAAAGGCCTCGAACTCGGCGCGAAGCTGAGAGTCGATCTCGTTGTCGGCGGCCGCGTCGCTGGACGTTGCGTGTACTTGCGGCGCGTACGCATAAAACGCTTGACTTGGGCCAACGACGGCGACGGGCGTCGCGACGGGAACGGCGAAAGGCACGACGGTCAGACCCGAATCCAGACGAACGGCGGCGAACCGGTCTCGCCCGAGTGTCGTCTGGGGCGAATGCGTGGCGAACATGACGACTAGCAGCGCGAAGTGGGCGGCTCGCTGCGTTCGTTTAGCCGCGTCGGCGATGATGGTGAGTCGATTGGGCATGTTCCTAACCTCCGATGAATTGATGGGATGCTTGGTATCGCGGCGGCATCGCCTTGTCGACAACTATTTCGTTGGCGAAACGGCGGGACGACGTGAGGCGTGCGATTTGGGCGCGACTAGCAGCGCCGCTTCGGCGAAGGAGGCTTCCCATTGCTGGCGTTGAACGTGTATTCCCGCCGCTAGCGCCAGGAGAATTGGATCGTGCGACGCCCGCAGGGGCGCGAGA
>JAJDEG010000213.1 GCA_029259895.1 Planctomycetota bacterium | reverse complement strand
GCCAAGGCGCTGCTGGTCGATGGCAAGATCATCTTCCGCACGCCGACCCGGCTGGCCTGCTACGACGCCGCGGCGGTTGGCGAATCGCGGCTGCTGTGGATGGCCCCGCCCGACGGTTCGCTCTCCCCCGACGGCAAGTCGTTCGACCCGGAGAATGTCGACCGCCTCAAAACCGAGGCTGGCGAATGGATGCGGCTCGCGGCCATGACCGGCGCCAATCGCGGCGACCAGCCCAGCGACTATCGCGGCGCGTGGCTGTTCGGCGATCGCACGTGCCAGTCGATGACCCACGCCAACAACACGGTCTACTTCGTCGACGACGCGCCGCAGATGGGCGCAGGCGTCGACCCCAACGTGATCATGCGCGCGATGCGTGGCAACGTCGATCAAGCCTCGGCCGTCGCCAACGGCCGCAGCAAGCTCATCGCCATCGACTCGACCACGGGCAAGATCCTTTGGGAATGGCCTGGCGAGGACGGCGCGGAACAGGACGCGGCCGATTTCCGCTTCATCGGCCCGCCGGTGCCGCATCGCCGCACGCTGCTCGTGCCCGTCTATGCGACCGGCGGTCTGTGGGTGTACGCCTTCGAGACCGAAGAAGGCAAGAACGCCGCCGGCAAACGCACGCAAAGCCGCAAACTCGCCTGGAAGGCCTCGCTCTGCGACGACGCCCGCAGCGGTGGCGACCGTTGGGCACCCGTCACGATGTGCCTCGACGGCGGCGACCTGTTCGTATCCACCGGTCGCGGCGTCGTATTCGCACTCGACGCCGCTTCCGGCGCGATCCGCTGGGGTGTCCGCTACCAGCGGACCATGACGGCCTCGCGATCGGCCAACAATCGTTTCGGCGGCCTGCAATCCTCGGCCACGTACAACGGCTGGGACGAAAACTACGTCGTCGCCCGTGGGCCGTGGGTGATCCTCATGGCGTCGGACTATCGCAAGCTCGTAGCGCTCAATCGGGCCACCGGCGACTTTGCCTGGCCCGGCGTCGGCGTCGACGACGTCAATTACGTCCTCGGCGTCACGGGCGACAATCTCTATGTCGCCGGTCCGAAGGTCGTCCGCGCCTACAGCCTCCGCAAGGAAGGCGCGATCGACTGGTCCGTCGACCTCGAAGAACCGTCGCACGGCCGCGGCGCGCTCACGGCCGACAGCATCTACGTCCCCGTCAAAGACAAAGTCTATCGCTACGACCTCAAAGGCAAGCTGCTCGCGAAGGCCAACGTCCGTTTCTCGCGAGACCGCGACGATCCGGTTGGCAACCTTTACACCGACGGTAAGACGCTGTTCGCCCTCGGGCCGGACCGCGTCTACGCCCTTACCAACGCCGCACAACAACTCACCCGCCTCGACGCGCAAATCGCCGCCGGCGACGACAGCCTCCGCCGCCGCCGCATGATGCTCCGCGCCCGTGCGAATATGATCGACGGCGCTGTCGAGGACATGCGGTTCGTGAAGGCGGCCATCGCCAAGCAAGAAGACCCTGCGACGGCCCTGTCGTTCACGCTCGCCGCCGTCGAAGACATGGAACTGGCCGAGGACTCCCCGCTAACGGCGCTCGACCTGCTCGTCGGCGACGCCGGCGCGCTCGCCCCGCTGTCGGCTGCGGATCGAAAAGCCCTGCCGCTAACGGAGAAGGCGGCGGTCTCGTCGCTTCTCGCCACGGCGCTCGAAGTCGTCGCCGCGAAGCCGTCGCCACAAGCCGTGCCACTGGTGCTCAAGGCCATTGGCCATTGGCCCGATGCGGCGCTGCGCACGGTTGCCGACGCCGCGTTGCGTGCATCGGCCGCGCCGCAATCCGTCGCGTTGCTTCGCACATCGTTGTCGTCGCCGTCGCGGCACGTCCGCGCGGCCGCCGCCATGTCGCTCGGCCACGTACAGGGCGAGAAAGCCGCCGACGAATTGGCCAAATATGTCGGCGACAGCGCCGACGAAGTCCGCCTCGCCGCCGCCCAAGGAATGATCGAGTTCGGCGACCGCCGCGCGCTCGCTCCGCTGGTGGCCCTGCTCGATTCCAATGCCGTGACGGTTCGCCACGATGCCTCGCGTTTGCTCCTCGCGTCGACGGGCGAAGCGATCGCCTTCGTCGCCTACGCCGAAGCGAAAGACCGCCAGCCGCAAGTCGCCCGCTGGCGCACTTGGCTCGCCGCCAAAAGCGAGACGGCCAAGCTCAACGTGCCGCTCGACTTCCACATTCGCCAGTTGGGCCGCATCCTGGTGAGCGACTTCGACGCCGGAGTGGTGCGCGAGTTGGATCGCGAAGGGAATGTCGTATGGACCAGTCCGCGCGTGCCCGGCGCATGGGGCTGCCAAGGACTGTCCAACGGCAATCGCCTAGTCACATCGTTTCAGGCGCGATACGTCATCGAATTCGATCGCGAAGGGAACGAAGTCTGGCGCAACGAAGGCCGGCTTTCTTTTTATCCGACGTCCATCGAACGGCTGCACAACGGCAACACGCTGGTCGCCGGCCGCGACATCGACGATCGCAACGGCATCGTCGCCGAGATTGGCCGCGACGGTGTGCTTATCGAAAGCTCGGTCGTGCGGCTGGATTTCAAGCCCTACGACCTGCGGATGCTGGCCACCGGCCGCATGCTGGCGACCTGCACGTACGACAATCTGGTTTGCGAATACGAGCGCGACGGCACGCGCGTCGCACGCGGCACGATCATCGACCTCTCCCGACCGGAAACGGCCCGCCGGGAACTCAACGGCCACTTGCTCGTCGTCGACAACGGCGGTGCCAAGCGCGAAGTCGCCGATCGCCTTCGCGGAGTCCGTCGCATCGTTCACCCGGGCCGCGTGCTCGAATACGACGAAAACCTAAAGCTCATCCACACGACGCCCAACGAAAGTGGCGAAATCCGCGACGCCGAACGACTCGGCAATGCCAATTTACTGATCCTCGACAATCAGTCGATCAGGGAAGTCGACGCCGATGGCAAGGAAATATGGTCGAAAGCCTTTTCCGGCGGTAAACGGTTGTCGGTTTATTGAACGGGGACATGGAACGGGGACTAGGGGTTCGGGGCTGGGGGCTGGGGAAATGCAATTGCAATCAAACGCAACACAAACGAGCACCGCGTCCAAACTCTTAACTTCTAACTCCTGTCTTCTACACTCCCACTAACTTCCCAAACCTCTAGCCCCGAATTCCGCACCCGTGAACGACCTTTGGCTACGCGTAATCGGCATTTCGCCCGACAGAAGTCCCGAGGACGCCTCGCGGGACTTCCTCTGGACGCACGCGCCGCAGTCCTGGGGCGTGTTCTTGGTGATTGCCGCCGTGTTGGCCGGCGCCCTCGGCATTTTCTATCTGTACCGCCGCGAAATATCGTCGTGCCCACGCCCGGCAAGGATCATATTGGCCGGCCTGCGGACGCTGGTCCTCGTGCTGCTCGTCGCTGTGGCGCTCGGTCCGGCACTGGTCTATTCCACGCGGCATCGCGTCGATCCGGTGGTGGTCGTCGCGCTCGACGATTCTGCGTCCATGAAACTGGCGGACAAATACCTCGACGACGACGCAATCGCGCCCGTCGCGGAGTTCACGAAGAAAGCGCCGTCCGAGTATCGCAGCCAATCGCAACTGCCGACGCGGCTGGACTTGGTCGAACAGTTGTTTGCCGACAGCGAACACCAAGCCATCAGGGACATCGCCGCCAAAGGCAAGCTCCGCGTCGTCCACTTTTCCGACCGCGCCGAGATTAAGGAAACCAAGCCGCGATACGTCGCACCGGCGAAAGACGCCGAGAGCGAAAGCGAGGAGAATAAAGACGCGGCGGAGGAAAGTGCCGCCGCCAGTCCTGCCACCAGCGCTGCCGACAGCGCTGCCGAGATTGCCGACGAGAGCGGCATCATGTGGCCCGATCTCAGGTGGGTGTTCTACGCTTCCGCGTCGCTAACCGCGCTGCTGCTCATCGTGGCGTTCCTTCGCGGCAGTGCGCTGCTGGCGCTCATCGCGGCCCTGCCCGTCACCGCGGCGTTCTTCTCGCTGGTGATCTTTCTCGAGGCCAACCCGCGCTGGCATCCGCTGGTGCTGCTCGAACTCGACGAGATTTCGGCGCTGGCCGGTTACGAGATCACGGAGAAGTACGCGCCGCTCGAAAAACCCAAGCAAGACGAGCCGACATTCGACGCCACGATTCCGCAGCCCACCGGGGCGGGCCGCTCGACGAACCTGGCCCGCGTGATTCGCAAGGTGCTCGAAGGTTCGACCGGCGGCGCGGAAGTCGCCGCGCTGGTCCTCGTCACCGACGGTCAGCACAACGCCGCGGAGGACTACCTCGCCGCGGCCGACGAAGCCGCCGACCGCCGCGTACCGATCCTCGTCCTCGGCGTCGGCGACGCCAGCCGCGAGCGGCGCATCGACGTCGCCAGCGTTCGTGCCAACGAGCGCGTCTGGCGGGCCGACCCATTTGAAATCAAAGCCCTCATTCAGGCCAAAGGATACAAAGGCCGCGCGGCGAAAGTCCAACTCTTTGAACGCGAAGTCGGCGACACCGGCGAGGGCAAAGTACTCGACGCCAAGGACATTTCGCTCCCTGCCGACGACGGCCAGGAAACGATCGTGTTCAAGCACACGCCGCAGCAGGAAGGCGACTTCAATTACGTCGTCAAGATCGAGACCGACGGCGATCCGTCCGTCGAAGGCCGCCGCGAAGCGTCCACTGTGGTCACGGTCGTCCGCGATAAGGCCAAGGTGCTGCTCATCGCCGGCAGCCCAACGTGGGAGTACCGCATCGTCCAAGTGCTGCTCACCCGCGACAAAACGATCGACCTCTCCTGCTGGCTGCAAACGATCAAGGACATGCCGCAGGAAGGCAACACCAAGCTCGAAGCGCTGCCACTTTCCAAGGAAGACCTCGCCAAGTACGACGTCGTGCTGCTGTTCGATCCGGACCCGGCCGAGTTCCGCTTCGGCACGGGCGGCACGCGGTGGAGCGAGATCATCAAGAACTTCGTCGACAACGGCGGCGGTCTCCTGTACATGCCGGGGCCGAAACACGCCGGCCGCTTCATGACCGACGAAGCCACCAGCGGCATCGCCGGCGTGCTCCCTGTCCGCTTCGACGATCCCGGCAACTTGCTCAAGAGCTACCTGAGCGAAAAGTACAACGAGCCGTACACGCTCGATGCCGTGGTGGCGAATCTCGATCACCCGCTGCTGCGCTTCAACGCCGACGACAAGAAAACGGCCGATCGCTGGAACGCCATGCCGCCGATGTTCTGGAGTTTTCCCGCGATCGAGGAAAAACGCGGCTCGAAGACGCTCCTCTATCGCACCACCGGCCGCGGCGACCGCCCGCTGCTGGTCGCCGGCCCGCCAACCACCGGCCGCACGGTCTACGCCGGTCTCAACGGAACGTGGCGCTGGCGTCGGCTGGGCAAAGACGGTGAGTTCTTCAACCGTTTCTGGATTCAAATGGTGCGATACCTCGTCGAGGGCCGCTTGATGGGCTCGCAGCAACGCGGCTCGATCCTGGTGCCGAACGATCGATATGCGGTGGGCGAAAAGATCAAGTTCACGGCCACGCTCCGCACGCCGCAGGGCGAGCCGCTCGCCGAAGCGCAAATCCCCGCCCAATTGCGACTCGTCGAAGACAAGACGCCCATCGCCCGCGCCACGCTCAAGCCCGTCGGCGAAACGCCCGGCGAGTACGAAGGCGAGTTCACCGCCACCGTGCAAGGCACGAATCGCATCACGATCGAAATCGCCGGCGCGAAGCCGGGCGAAACGGTCGAACTCAAATCGCGCAACTTCCGCGTCGAATCCGTCGATATCGAATTGCAAAGCCGCCGCCTCAATCGTGCCGCGCTGTCGGAAATCGCCGAGCGCTCCAGTGGCCAGTACAAAGGCGGATACTTCGACGTCAATCAAATGTCCGAGCTCGTCGCTGCCGTCCCCAATCGCGGGACGGAAAAAGTCGTGCCCGGCCGGCCGATCGATCTGTGGGACACGAACCGGCTGATATTCATCCTGGCGCTGCTGCTCACCATCGAATGGGGCGCGCGAAAACGGTTTAAGTTGATGTAGGAATGCGCGGCCTTGGTGGACCGTCAGCTAGTTGAGTTGAGCTTTGAATTTCGAACCTTGAGACTTGAGCCTTTCCCCACATGTCTACGATTTCGCATAGCGAGCGGCCGACGAACATCCCGCCGTCGGTGACCGACAAACTCGCCGCGCTGCGGCGTTCGATCGTCGGTTGGTTGGTGGTCGACGGCTTGGCCGCGCTGGTGATAGCCGCGCTTGGCGTGTTTCTCGTCGACGTGGCCGTCGACTGGCTGTTTCGCATGGACCTGGCTCAGCGACAAGTTTGCTTCGTGTTGATGATCGCAGCCCTCGGTTACGTCGCGTTTCGACGCCTGATCAAACCGCTCGGCCAAAGCTTTACCGACGATATTCTCGTGCTCCAGGTCGAGGCGCGGCATCGCGAGCTTGGACAAAGCCTGATCAGCGCCCTGCAATTTTCCCGCGTCGAGGATCAGTACGAAGGCTTGGGCATGTCGCGGGAAATGGTCCGTGCGACCATCGACAAAGGCACGCGCTCCGCCGGCGCCGTCAATTTCTCCGACGTCGTCGAAGCCAACCGCTTCCGCCGAAATCTCGCCAAGGTCGTCGGCGTCGTGGCCTTCTTCGTCGCGCTCGGCGTTTTCGCGCCGGACGTGCTGCGCACCTGGGCGAATCGTAATCTCGCGTTCGGCGACGCCCGCTGGCCCCAGGACACGCACCTGCGCATGGTCGACGTCGAAGGCACGGAGATCATCCTGCCCGCCGGCGACGATTTGAAAGTCGTCGTCGAGGTGTACGAGGGCATCGTGCCCGACAGCGTCGAGATTCAGTACGGTGCCGGCCGATCCGCCCGCGGTGAGAGCGAGATGATGCCCCTCGACGGCGTCGTGCCCGGCGACCTGATTTCCGTCGACGCCGAGAATAAGCCCAGCTATGAATACACGTTCAAGAACGTGTTGGAGGAGTTTTCGATTCGCGCCCGCGGCGGCGACGGCGACACGCCCTGGGTCGACGTAAAGCTGGTCGACCGACCGGCGGTCGACGAGCTGGTGCTCGAACTGACGCCGCCGTCCTACACGCGGCTGAAGACAGCCGCCCTTGCCCGCGGGCAGGGACCATACGAATTCTACCCCGGCAGCAAGCTGACGATTCGCGGCACGGCCTCGAAAACGCTCAAGTCGGCGACGCTCCGCATTGCTCGCCGCGGCCGGCCACCCGAAACCGTATCGGTCGCGATCGACGCGGATGACCGCTCGCAGTTTTCGGTGTCGCTGTCGCCGGATCAAGTGATGGCGGCGAACTACGAGTTGGAAGTGGTCGACGACGTCGATCGCCGCTCGCGACGGCCCGAGGCGTTCGCCCTCAAAGCGGTGTCGGATCGCATTCCGTCGGTCGGCGCAAAGCTCGACGGCATCAGCAGCATGATCGTGCCGCAGGCCCGCGTCCCCATCGTCATCGCGATGAGCGACGACTTCGCAATCACAAAGTCGGGCGTCGCCTTCCGCGTCAAAACGACCACCGAGCTAGCCCCAGGCGAAACACCACCGGCAACCGACGGCGACGAGCCACCAGTAGAAGGCGACGCCAACGACGCTCCGCCGGCCGACGCCGGTACCAACGGCGACGGAGCGTTGTTCGCCCAGGACGATCCACCCGCCGATCCACCCGCCGATCCGCCCGCCGAAACGCCCGCGGAGGCTCCCGCCGAAGATGCGCCAGCCGAAACGCCGCCGGCCGACGAACCATCCGCAGATGACGCAGAAAACGCCGGCGATGCCGAAACGGACGCACCGACCGAAGACGACGCGCCGGCGATCGCGTTCGCCGAACGCAGCGGCGAGATAGCGCACGACGAGCTACGTGACCGCTACGGCGCGGACAAGATTGAGTTCCGCTTTCCCATGGAAGTTGGTCCGATCGAATTGGCCGTCGGCGACGACTTTGAATTCCACGTCGAAGCGACGGACAACGATACGGTCTCCGGTCCGAAGACGGGCAAGTCGCACCGCTTCCAGCTTCGCGTCGTTACCGAGGAAGAACTCCGCAGCGACCTGCTTCGCCGCGAGAAAGACCAGCGCAAGCAGTTCGAGGATCTCATCATCGGCCAGGACGATCTCGTCACCGAAACCAAGGCCCTCTCGTCGGAAGTCCGCGGTCGGCCCGAGACGCCGCCGGAAAGCCGCGCGTCGCTGCTCAAAGCGCAGAAGCGACAGCATCAAATCGGCGAACGCTGCCGGACGATCGCCAATTGGCTCGATCAGATTGTCCTGGAAGCTGAGAACAATCGGCTCGAAGGCCCGGAAGGCCGCTATCAACGCGAGATGCGCGGTAAGGTAATCGGGCCGCTGGTGCGGCTGGTCGAAGTATCGATTCCGGCCGCGGCCCAATTGGTCGACAATGCCCGGCGTCTGCCCGACGGCGATGGGATCGAGCGGGATAAGCTTCTCGACGCGGCCGTGGCTGCCGAAACCCGCATCGCCGCCGAAATGCGAACGATCCTCCGCTACATGGTCAAGGCCGAGGGCTACCAAGAGGCGATCAACCTCGCCTACCGCATTCTCGACGTACAGGGGAATCTGAACGAGGCCACGAAGCGAATGTTGCGCGAACTAATCGAGGGTTCGGGCGACCAATAGGAGTGAGGGGCGAGGCTTGAGGCTGTAGGCTGTAGGAATTGAGCGACCGTGCCGGTTTTGGCGTGGTTATTTGGCTAGGTGAGGGGTAGGATAAGTTCGCCGCGCGGTCGCCGCAAACTCGGTGCCGGCGGCTTTGCCAGTCATCACAAGGAGCATTGGCCATGGCGTTGGCTCGACATCTGCAAGCGATGTTCGTTTTGGCAATCGTCGCCACGTGGGCGGTGGCGCAAGCACCGGCCGAATCTCCGGCGGATAAGCCAGCCGAAAAACCGGCCGCGGAAACCCCCGCCGATGCCCCTGCCGATGCATCCGCGGAAACCGCCGCGCCGGCGGACTCGACCGCCGATGCGACGGCCGCTGCGACAGATACCCGCTCGCCGCTGGCCATTCGCCAGGCGCGCGTCCGACAACTCGTCGCCGACCTCCGCAAGAAATTCGACGAGTTGGCCAAGTCGAATGCGATCGAGCCGGAACAGCGCGAGCGGATTTACGCCGCGCTGGCCGAGGCGGAAAAGTCCGGTCTGGAGTCGACCATCGCCGAAGTCGTCAACAGTCTCAACGTCCGCGAGTTCACCACGGCCGGCCAGGGCCAAGAAAAAATCGTCGCCGACATCAAGCTGCTGATCAAGATTCTCACGGAGGACAAGGACGAGCGCGAAGAAGAAGCGCGGCGGCTGGAAGAGCAGGCCCGCCAGATTCGCGAGCTAATCAAGGAAGAGAAGGAGCAAAAACGGGAAACCGACAAAGTTTCCGAGAAGGACAAGACGCTCGCTGGCCTGGAAGCTCAGATCAAGGCAGTCGAGGAATTGATTCGCCGCGAGAAGGAAATTGTCGGCCGCACCATCAAAGCCCGCGGCGATGGCATTCAACAACTCGGCCCCGTCGCCGACGAACAGCGCGACGTGCGTAAGTCGACGGAGAAACTCGCCGGCGAAGTCGGTGGCGATGCAAAGCCCGCCGGTGAAGGAAAGCCGGGTGAAGGCGAGGGCAAGCCCGGAGAAGGAAAGCCCGGCGAAGGTGAAGGTAAACCGGGTGAGGGAGAGGGCAAACCTGGTGACGGCGAAGGTAAACCGGGCGAGAGTGGCATGGGCGGTGAAGGCAAGCCTGGCGAAGGCGGAATGGGCGGCGGAAAGTCCGATTCGCCCAGCCCCGATCAGCCCGGCGAAAAGCCGCTCGAAAAGGCCGCCGAACATCAAAAGGCCGCCGAAGGCAACCTCGGCAAAGGCAAGGGCAAAGCGGCCGAGGCCAACGAGAAGAAGGCCGTCGCTGAGCTAGAAAACGCCAAGAAGGAACTCCAGGCCGAGCGCGATCGCATCGCCTCGCTGCCGCCAGAGGCCTTCGAGAACATGGCCAAGAAGCAAGACAACACCGCCGATAAGACCGGCGACCTGTCGAAGCAAATGGCCAAAGACGCCGAGGCCTCCGGCGGCAGTCCAGGCGGCATGGGCGGTGAAGCGGGCGAGGGTGGCGAAAGCCCGCCGGGCCAACAGAAAGTCCAGCAGGCCCAAAAAGAAATGCAGCAAGCCTCCGGTGGGCTCCGCCGCAAGGAACCGAAACAAGCCAGCAAGAAACAAGAACAGGCCGTTCGCGAACTCCAAGACGCGCTCGACGAAATCAAGAAGCGGTTGGCGCAGCTTCGCCAGGAGATGCAGCAAGAGCGGCTCGCCGCACTCGAGGCCCATTTCCGCCAGATGCTCGAAATCCAAAAACCGCTGACGATCTCCACCGCCGACGTGGACCGCATCCGCATCGAGCGGCAATGGCGGCGGCCCGAAATCATCGCCGTCGGCAAGATGGCCGTGGGCGAGCGCGAGCTGGCCCAGATGGCTCAAAAGGGCCTCGACATCATCATCGAGGATGGCACGAGCGTCGTGTTCCCGCTCGTCGTCGAGCAACTGCGCGACGACCTGACCAGCGTCGGCAACCTGCTCGACGCCAAGAACACCGGCAGCTACACGCAAGCCATGCAGCGCGAAATCGAAAACACACTGCGCGAATTGATCGAGGCTCTCGAACAGGCCCAGCGGCAAAGTGAGAACGAAGACCAGCCGCCGCCGTCCGACAGCGATCCGGGCGAACCGCCGGAACCGCCGCTGCTCCCCAATTCCGCGGAACTGAAGCTCCTCAAGGCTGCCCAACTGCGGGTCAATCGCCGTACGAAGAGCTTCGACGACATTCGCCCGGATGGGGGTTTGGAGCCTGTGCTACGGGAGGAAGTCCGCCGTATCGCGCACCAGCAGGACACTGTGGCCGAAATGACGCGGGCGATGGTCGAGCGAAATTGATCGATGGAGTTTGGGGGTGCTGGCGGCTCGTGCGCCAGTGCGGATTGGGCAATTTGCGACAGGTACGAATCCTTGCCTGACGAATTGCCGGTGCCGCCCGACGCCTGCCGGGGTTAAATGTCGAAGAAAAGATTGAGTTCGCCGGTCGTTTGGTATACAAATCAAGTTGAAAATGTGGGTGACCTACCCTTGCCATAGGAGGTTCGGGATGAAGTGGACGAAACCTAGAGCGGCTGTGGCCACGGCGATGTTCGCCGCCGGCTTGGCGCTCGCGGCGGCCCCGGTCTCGGCCGCGCCGGATTCAAAACCGGCGGCGACAGACAAGGTCGCCGACAAGACCGCGGAAATTCCGGCCAAGGCCGACGACGTTGGCGACCGCGTCGACCGTATTCTCGACGCCTTCGTCAAGTCGATTCAAGAAGACAAGCAACTGGACGACGCCAAGCGCGAGACCGCGCTGGGGCTGATCACGTCCAGCCGCGTCGATCCGGACCTCCGCGTGATGGCGATCACCGACGCGCTGGCGGCGACGAACGAGGACTATCAAGCGGCGCTGATGGCGCTGGCCGAAGAAGACCTCGAAAAGGGCATCGCGGCGCTCGAGAAGTTGGCGAAGTCGGACAACCCGTTCATGGCCGCCGATGCAACGTTTTTCCTCGCCCGCGCGCACATGATGGAAGAGCGTGCCGAGGCGGCGGCTCCGCTGCTCGAAAAGCTCGTCGGCGAATCGGCCGAACACACGCTGTACGCCGGCGAATCGCTGTACCTGCTCGGCGCGTCGCAAGCCGCGCTGCTCCATCGCGACAAGGCAATCGCGTCGTTCGACAAGTTTCTCAAAGAAAACCCCACTGCTCCGGAGCGGATGCGCGTCGGCGCGATGCGGATGGGCGAAGAATTGAGGATGCTCAAGGATGGTTCGCTGGTCGACGTGCAAGACCGCATGGGCTTCTCGCGTCGCAAGCTGAACATCGAAGATTCCGGCAACCGCACCCGTAAGGAGCAAGACAACATCGTCGCCATGCTCGAAGTGCTGATCAAGGAGGCCGAAGACAAGGAAGGCTGCGGCACGTGACCGAGCGGCGGAGGAGGCTCCGGTCGGGGCCAAGGTCGTGGCGGTAAGGGTGGTGCGAATCCGGGTCAAGGCGCTCGTCAATCGACGGCGCCGGAAGGCCCTGCCAGCGTCGGTCAAATTGGCCGTCGCAACAGCGCTCGTGGCGGTTGGGATGTGTCGCGAGAGAAAGAGCGCGACAAAGTGCTGGCCGGCCTCAAGGGGCAAGTGCCAGATCGCTACCGCAAGTTGATCGAGCAGTATTATAAGAACCTCCAAGAAGAGGAGAGCCGCCGCTAATGGCGGACGTCCGATATGCGACGTTCGCCGAATGCCGCGACGCGCAGTTCGGCCCGTCGCAGCGATTGTTTGTGGTAAACTAGTACAAGCCCAGGGGCGAGAAGCTCCTGGGCTTGTTTTCTCAACGGCCGTGGTGAGGACGAGCAATGAGCGATCGGCACGCGGCGATAAGGGACATACCGAGTCAGGTAGGGTGGGGGGGGGGGGGGGGGGGGGCCCCCCCCCCCCGGGCGACGGATGAGGGGGGGCGGGGGGGGGCCGGCCGCCCGCGCCCCCCAC
>JAJDEG010000212.1 GCA_029259895.1 Planctomycetota bacterium | reverse complement strand
AGCGAGCCACGGCCACCGCGAATCCGCCGCTGGCCACGGAACTTGCCACTATCATGGTTGAACGGGGCCAGTCCAGCCAAAGAGGCGATCTCTTGGCGGTTGAGTCGACCGAGCTCGGGTAACTCGGCCACGAGCGTGGCGTTGGCGGCGGCATTTTACGCCGTGGCCGATCAATGGGCGCAAGGCCGCTGGCCGGCGTGGATTCTGACCAGCTTCGTGATGCTGGAATTCGTGATGCTCGTCACGTCGCGCGACTGCCTCAAACGCTACTATAACCGGACCCGCCAAATGCTCAGTGCTACCGAAACCGCCGCGCCTACCGCCGCCCGCGAGTAACGTGCCGCTCAAACATTTTGACGGAGCCGTTCCGCCGACACGGAGCGAATCGGATTCCCCTCGGCGCTCGCGAATGGCGACGGCCATGCGATTGAGGTAACGCGGCCCGCGGCAGCAAAAGATAGTGAACGAACTTTTCGGGCGATATACTTGGGGCGGAGACCGACGCCCCACGGGCGCAGCGGCGGCGAAGCATGGCTCTCAAGGAGTCGGCTGCGCCGCGTGTCGCCTTGACGTTTGACTGCAAAGGGATGTTGATGGATATCGAATCCGTTGGGCAGACACTTGCAGGTCGGTTTCGGCTGGAAGCGCTGTTAGGCGAAGGGGGCATGGGGTGCGTGTTTTCGGCACGCGACCTTGTGCTGGAACGCAACGTCGCCGTCAAAGTGATGCGGCGCGAGTATTGGTCCCAAGCCGACATCATCGCGAGATTCGTTCGCGAGGCCAAAGTTCTTGCCGGCTTGGCATCAAACCCGCATATTTTGTCGATCTACGACTTGTGTTTCAGCAAGGATCGAATTCCCTTCATCGTGGCCGAAAGGTTGTACGGTCGGTCATTGAAGATATTTTTGCGGAGCGAAGAGCGTCCATCCCGGTCGTGGGTGCTGGAAGTCGCCGTGCAGGTCGCCGTGGCGCTACTCGACGTGCATGCCCACGGCGTCACGCATCGCGATATCAAACCGGGCAACATCTTCATCGTGGAGACACCCGCGATTTCATTGCTTACGAAGGTTATTGACTTTGGTCTGTCGCAATCGCCCCAATTCGCTGCCGCCGGCGGGTCCGACTCCGAGTCACTGCTTGGGACGATCAAGTATGTCGCGCCCGAAGTGATCGACGGAGGCGAGCCGACGCTGGCGGCCGATATCTATTCGTTCGGCGTCACGCTCTACGAGCTAGCCACCGGCGAGTACCCTTACGCGGCTGGCTCGAAAGAAGAGATTCTTTCGGCGCATCGCCAACTGGCTCCGAAGGCGTTTCCTGGCGACGACTTTCCGTTCCCGCAGAGTTTCCGAGCGCTCGTAATGCAAATGATGTCCAAAAGTCCTGCGGCTCGGCCATCGACGGCGCTGTGTCTGCAGGAACTCCGCCGGGCGAATCGCGATTTGGACGCTTCAAAAAGCCGAGCATGAAGGCCGTATGTCGTTCAACGGCGATCGTTTTGGATTGGTGTAACGGAGGAGGTCCGCAGCCGCCACATGCTCGAAATCACGAGTGAGGGATACCGGATCGAAGGTGCCAGACGCTCCGGTGTGGTCGGCCGCCACAGGTTCCCGTCGCGACAACATTCAAGCGACACACAATTCCCGGCCCCGTGTCGCCAAGCTCATTTCTTGGCGGTTGAGGACGCTTCGGAAGGACTTCTGCCTGGCGCTGGTATCGCCCGACTGCTTGACTCGGTGCCGCAACCGGCTCCGCCGAAGGCGAAGGGCGTGGAAGCGGCGACTAGCGTCGCCCCCTCGCCGCAAGCCGCTCAAACTCCCTGACGAACTCGCCGAGCGGAATACCAATCGCCCGACAGAACACGCGGAGTTGCACCAAATCCAGCCGGCGGTCCCCGCGTTCGCATTTGCTGACGTAGGACTGCGTCTCGTCGATCCGCTCGGCAATCTCCTCTTGGGTCAACCCAGCGTATTCTCGCTTCTTGCTCAACAGCTTCCGCAGTACGTCAAACTCGGCGGTGAATAAAGTTTTTTCCATGCGACCCCTTGTCTTGTTGCACCCTATAGCGTAGATTCCCTATGCGGCTAGTCCTAATAGGACTGTCGCGAAGTGTCCCTTTCCTTCCTTCTACTCGCGAGGTGCTACGATGTCCAACGGCAGTCATCATCCCAAGCCGCCCCAGACGGCGAAAGGTGGAACAACCACGTCCGGCAATCGGCGGAAGGAAAGCGCCAAGTCGGCCCCGAAACGCAAGGCGTAGCCGGTAGCGTTGCGTCGACCGCCGCGTCCGGCCCTTCGCCCGCCGCGGCCGTCGACGCCCGCTCTAGAACGCGATATTTCAATCGGGCGAAGATCCGTCAGAACAGATCCATCTCGCCACAGCCCGGACATTGCCGCCGCCGCAACTGTTCGAGGGCTTCCTGGCGAAAGCGGGCTTGCAGTTCGGCGTCGGCCAATTGGCGAAGCTGCTCGGCGCTCAAGTGGACTTCGCCATCGAGCGGCTGGCGGTCATTGTCTGGCGACGGTTGATCGTGCTTCGTATCGGGCGTCATCGCGGATACCTTGATGCGCCGCAGCCGCATCGCACTCGCGATCACCCTGTTTGCGGAAACGTGTTTGGCTGTCTCCGCTACGGATAATCGCGAACGCCGAAACGACGTCGACGTGCGCATCAAAAAGGCCCACCGCGGGGCGGGCCTGTCAAAATGAACGTGCTTGGCGCGCGGCTCTGCTAAGCTGCGTTCTGTTGCCCGCGGCTGGCGACCCACAGCTTGGGGTCGGTCTCGCTGATCAGCCGCAACGCCTTGCCGATGACGACGCCCAGGGCTTGGGCGTGCCGCTCGGAAAAATCGTGCGGATAGCTCCACACGCCGTTGGCGTCGTTCCTGGCCCGGCGCACCGGCTCGAACGTCAGATAGTGGTCGCCGGTGCGGCCATCGCGACGAACGTGAAAGGCGACGCCGACCGGGCCTTCCCAAATCGTCTGCGGTAGTGGGGTTAATGCGTGTTCCATCGTGTTTGTCCTCCTTGACTACTTCGGCGCTGCGACGGCATTTGCGCCGCAGCGCTGGATTACTTCTAACATTGCCTGCCCCCATCGTCCTGATGAACGATGTGGGGCTTTGCCAAGTTTGCCACAGGCGGGATCGCTACGCAAAAAAATCTGCGCCCCCGGCTGCCATGCCCAGACCGTCCTTCACACGTGGCCAAGTCGCTCGTTTCGGCCGTTGGCCTTGACCCGCCGCGACGGCAAGCCGAGCCCCCGTCGCTAAGCAACACGCCGGCGAACACTGCCCATAACGTTGCCAAAGACGTTCTTTGTTGTTCTTGGTTTGGGTAGATGAATCGCCGGAGTTTCCCGAGGAGGTCGCATCCTCGTCGGGGAGCGCCCGGTGGTGCACACAGGTTTTTCCCTGGTTTGATTGGCGGTCGGGGACGTTCCCCGGCCGTTTGCTTCATTTCACTTCTTGCACAGGAGATTCACCGTGCAAAAACAACACCTGCTCCGCGCGCACGCGGAGCTATTGCGACGCAGTCCGGACGAGCGACTCGACTCGCTCTCGGCGCTGTCCGGCTATTGCCGGCAGAAGAAGGAGACTTCGCAGGACCGCTGGCGCCCGCCGGTGGACCTGAAGGTCGAGTCGGCATCCGAAGGGCTGCTATTGTCGGCCGGCAACGACGGCGCGTTCTTGATGAACGACTGGAGTTTCGGCCAATTGTGCCGGCTCGCCAGTGTCGGCAAGGAGACGGTCAATCGGCTGTCGGCCGAAACCGCCCGCCGAGTGTTTGACGAAACGTTGCCGGAAGGCAACAAGCCGCTGCAACTGTTTACGCAGGACCAAAGTCTGCGGTCGATTCACGGCGCGAGTTACACGCGGCTGTTCGACGCCGACCTGGTAGCGGTGCTTCAAGAGTTCGCGGTCGATTTCCAGCCGCCCCAAACGGCGGCCGGAGGCGGCACGGGGTTGTACGCCGGGGAGCAGGACATGTTCTGCTTTCTGATCGACCCGGCCGGCTGGACCGAGATCGAAGGCGAGGCG
>JAJDEG010000211.1 GCA_029259895.1 Planctomycetota bacterium | reverse complement strand
CGCCGTGTACGCCGCGCCCGAATCGTCGACAGCCACCACAGGGCCGTTGTCGATCGACGTGAGCGAGATTGTCACGGTCGTGGGCGTGGAGAGATCCACACCGTCCGTTGCTCGATAGGTAAACGTGCCCGTGCCGGCGGCACCGGCCAAAGCCGTAAACGTGAACGTGCCGTCCGCATTCACCGCGACGGAACCTAGTCCAGCCAATCCGGTCTGATCGATCGAACCGACGTCGACCGTCAATGCATTGGGGCCGTCGACGTCGGTGTCGTTTGCCAGCATCCCGGCGTTCAAACGCGAGAGGACGAGGTCAAAGCCCAAGTCGCTGCTCGTCGTGGTATTCTGGTGAACCTCGACGGCGATGGTATTATCGCCATCTTGCAGCAGCCCGACCGGTATCGACACCACGCTGAAGGTGTAGAACTCTTCCGTGTTGGTTGCGTTAAGGGCGAGGCTGGTCGACAACAACGGGTTTATCGCCGGGTCGATGTTCTGACGAAGGACTTCCGTCCCGTTGATGAACACGGCCGCCCCGTCATCGGCCAGCATACTGATACCAAGGCCGGCCGTCGTCGCGGCGGTTCCGGCGGGCATGACGAACGTGTTGCGGAACAGGTACGTGGTGTTCGTGGCCGAAGCGCCGAGCAAAACCGTGGGCGTCAGGTTGGCAAAGCCATTGATCGTACCCTGAGCAAACGGACTGGCGCCGGTCTTCCACGCGCCGATTGCCGCGTCGCTCGTGTCCGGATCGAACGCCTCGGAATTCCACGCATTCAGGCCAGCGTCGAGCGGATAAGTTTCGGCGGGCACGATCGTCAAGTCGTCGAGGTAACTCCACGTGGCACCGGTGTCGAGCAAGACATCCGCAGCGCCGGTGTTGGTAATCGAGAAGCTCTGCCCCTCGAAGCCCGCGTAATTGTCGGCTTGTGTCGCGGGCAAATCGTTGACGGAATTGACCGTAATGAACGCGCTCGCGACCGAGAAATTCGCCGCCGTCACATTGTCGCGGAGAACGTATTGGAACTGGCCGAAACCGTTGAAATCGAGGTTCGTCGGCGTATAGACGAAATCGCCGGTCGCCGAGTCGATCGTCACGGTGCCGATGACTTCGTTGGTAACGCCGACCGTCAAGGCATCGTACACGTTGCCCGTAACGCCAGTCACCGTCGCGCCATCGGGCGCGGGGATGGCGGCCACATCGTAGTAGAACGTCGACGCGGACGTCGTGGGCGCGGTTACGATATCGTTTGCCCGCGTGCCAGCCGGACCGCCAGGAACCTGGTACGACATTCGGGCATCGAAGCCGGTGTCGGAACTGGTATTGCTTTGTTGATGCAACTCCAGGGCCATCACATTGTTATTGTCCGACGTAAGCGTAATGCCGAGCGTCGCCAAGTCCGCCGTCCAATCCACGAACACCGTCTCGTTCGTCGCGCCCGTCGCATTGCCAGCGGCCGTAATCGGATTTGGCATACTCGTTGTCGAGAACGCCAACGCGCCGTTGATGTAGACCGAACACGCATCGTCGCACAACACGCTGCCGCTGACGCCCGTCGCGGTGGCGTCGCCCGTGAAGTTGGTGCGATAAAGCGACGTGACGTATAAGCCGCCGCCAGCGTTGCCGTTTTGTGTCGCTAGCGCGGTACCGCCCGTCAGGCCATCCACGCCGCCGACGTGGAAAGGCGCCGGAGCAGGGGCCACCCAGCCGAGACCGTTGTGGCCGGTAAAGGATGGACTGGCGGTGTTGTAGCTGACGTCGTTCCAATCGGTCGGCAATTGGTTCGCATCGGGATACACGTTATTGGGCGCGGTCCGCGTGACGCCCTCGAAACGCGACCACATCGAGCCGAGCGGTACGGCTTGAATCGAGATCACGCCCGTCGTCAGCCCTGCCCCTTCGTCGACAGCGTAACTCGGATCTTCCACAGCCGTAACCGCGAGCATCGTCCGCCGCTCCAGCTGCTCCATGCCGAGCTTGATCACCGGCCGCATCGGGATTCGTCGGTGTTTTGATCGGCGAAGATCCAAGCGTGTGTGCTTCCTCATCGCAGTAGCTCCTTATGCCGTAAGGCCATCGTCACAATGTTTCTTTTCACGGTCGTGTCTGCCGCCCGTTGCTGATTCTCCAACAACTCAGGCTAGGCCAGGCGCAACACTAATCGTGCGTCGTATCTCGTCCGTCTTGAAGCCCAACGCCATCGGCCGCCGCACGCCGGGCAGCACAACCACGTCGTATAGTTCGGCGACCAGGCCGTCGATCCATAGCCAATGGGCGATATCGCCGCTACGCAGATCGACTACGGCCAAGCCGCAACGAGCCTCGGCGTCGCGCTGGACAAGCCCGTCTTGCAACTCAAGACCCGTGAATGTCTTGTTCTCGCGCGGCTTCGATAGTCCGACGACGGCGTAGTCACCGCAAAGCGCTAAGCCACGCGCGTAACCGCGGCAGAACGTTACCGGATGAAACTCGCCAGCCTTCGTGCCGCGACCTTCCGTTTCGGAATGTGGCGTCCCAGTGGCTTGCACGTCCACGTACCCCAGAAAACCCTTGCCGCTGTCGAGCAGCCACAACTTCTCGCCGCGTAGTCGGGGCGAATGAGGCATCGACAGGCCTTCAGCAACGATCTCGTCGGTCGATACATCGATCACGCAACCGCCATCGCGGCGTCGGTCGCGCCAGCCGTCGGCCACGTCGCTGCGACTGCACGCCGTGACGAAGCGAGGTCGACCATCCTGCATGGCCAGGCCGTTAAGATGGCAGCGGTCTTCGGCAGCCAGTCGTGAGATGAACGGCGGTCGCCATAGCGGCGCGAAGCTGTATCGTTCGCTCACCGCGGCGAGACAACTGAACAGCGTATTGGCAAATACGGCGCGTCCGCTGGCGTCGACGGCGATGTCGTGGGCGTCGACGTCTCCGGTCGTGTAGCCGACGCGCGGCACGTACAGCCGGTCGTAGCCGTCGTGTGTCTGGCCGGGTTCGAGCACGTTCTCGAACCGCCATACTTGAAACAGCGACGTCAACCATAGCGTCTGGCCGTCGCCACACAGGCCCATCGCCCGGTTGAACGTCCGCTCGAAGATCGACAGCCGACCGTCGCTTTGCAAGCCGATCAAGAACAACTTGCCGGTCTGGTACGTCGTGAACGCAAGGCTAAGTTGTTGCTCGGCCAGCCAGGCAGCGAACTGCCGCGACGCCGTGATGGCCACGGCGGATGATTCGGCATCGAGCGGCTGACCTTCGTGGGTCATCGGGGATCCCCTTCGTGCTCAGCAGCGGGACGCCAACGGCGGTGTCGCAGCGGGCACCCAACTCCAAGCGTTCAACAGCAACGTTCAGCGCATTTGCATCACCAGCCGTCATCATTTTTCACGAACCGTTCGCAGATTGCAGCCAGTGACCCTAGCCAGCCACCCCCGCGAAACCTGCGAACCCCAGACATGCTATCGGTGGGGAATGACGGCGTCAAGAAAATCGACGTCGCGACTAGGTGCGCGTAGACGCACGCGATGCTCGCAAACCTCGTAGCGCCGCAGGCGTAACGCGGTCGCGGGACGGCCGCGACGAATTCGGCACGTCTCCAACGGCCAGCGAGCCGCGGCGAACACAACCCGCTGACGACACTTTTGATGCGCGCCCCACGTCACAGCCGATGGTGAAAGTTCACGCGGCTCGATACCATCCAGCTATGAGCGAGAAACTCCACTGGCAAGGGGAACTGATTGCGATTCAGCCGCGAATACGGCTGACGCGCTCGTTCGACCAACGCAGCCACAGCTACCTGGGATTCGCCTTGCGCGTCCAGGGAATCATCGGCGAGGACGAGCGGGAGTTTCTGGTCGGCATCGGCGGAGCAGCGCAAGCGAAACATCAATTCCGCGCCGGCGACATTCTGTCGGGTCGCGCAGAGCCGGTAGCGGACTCAAAGTTGGAGCCGGTCGAGTTCTACAAGGCCAGCGCGTTGAAGATCATCGAGCGGATCGTCGAGGGAGTTTCGCCTCCGCCGTGGCTGGGCGTTCCGCCCGAGCTAACCGTGTATCGCGAGCGCGGTCATCGCCGCCTGGATGCCAAGACGTACACGGCTCGTTGTTCGAGCTGCATCTGGGGCTGTCGGATGCCGGTCGAGATGATCCTCGATCAGTGGAATCCGAGCCAGAGAAAGTATCGCTTCGAGACCTTCTGCTACGGCCCGCGTTCCTGCTCGCTGTACCGCTCTGGCCCAACCCGGAAAGTTCCTGGCCGACGCGGGATGTCGTGGGAGGAGGAAGATTGGGTCGATGAAGAAGCCACGGCCCATCGCAGCCACGACGAATGAAAGCGGACACCGTTCGGTTGGGAGATCAGCGGAAGTCACCGGCTGGGAGTGCGGCGACGACGTGTGGCTTATGTTACGCTCAGGATTTCCGCATTTGGTGCGGATTGGGCATTCCTCATTCGTTTCGGAGAAAGATAAATGAAATCTGCCGAAGCCGTTAGTTTGCAAGGTCTACTTCGTGTCGCCAAAGGAAACATCAAAGGGGCGCGGGACGAACTGAAAACGGTGGCGTGGCCCAAGGATATGGTTGGGATCGGCCGGAGCATTAGCCGCGGCCTCTTGGCCCTTGAGCAAACAATCAACGCCGTCGACGAAATTCTTGAAGACCTCAAATAGCGACGCATCGGCTGGTGCGGCAAGTCACCCCGCTGCCCGCACTTCGTATCCCTCCGCCATCCGCGTCGCTCCGTCCGGCCATTGCGCCTCGCGATACGCTCGCACCGCGGCGATCTCGTACACGTTCTGGCCGTGCCGCACGAAGTCCCCGACGCGCAAATCAATCACGCGCTGCTTGGGCGGAACGGCTCGGCAATGCGGCGACTGGCCCGCGTCGTTGAGCGGTGCCACGAGTTGCCTCGTCGAGCCGCTCAGCGTGCGCAAGTCGAAGATGAGCGAGTAGATGACGCGCGGCATGGTCATTTCCCTTTCGTCGATTGCGGCTTCCCTCGCCGACCGTCTTTTCGCCGATCCGGTAATCCCAGTGTTCGCCATCGCCATTGAACCGCGCCGACCGATCGGCCCGTTCGCCGAGCGACGTCGGCTGCTGGATACTTCCTCACGAGTGCATCTTCCGCCGCCGTCCAAGCCCTGCCCGCCGCTGGCGGCCATGCGCCGCGCTTGCGT
>JAJDEG010000022.1 GCA_029259895.1 Planctomycetota bacterium | reverse complement strand
TGATCCTGGTGATCGTCCTGGTATTGGACCCGGCCCATCGTCGACACGTACTGAGGCTGGGCGTGCTTTCGCTCGGCGCGGGATTGCTTTCCAACGCAGCGAAGATGCTCGTCGCGCGGATGCGGCCCTATGACGCCGACATGAACGGTACGGCGCTGGCGACGTTTCATGTCGAGATGTTCCCGCAGACCCATCAGATGCAAAGCTTTCCGTCCGGTCACACGGCAGCGGCCGTCGGGCTGGCGATTGGGCTGACCTGGCTCTATCCGCGCGGGCGCTTCATGTTCTTCGCGTTCGCCGCCATCGCGGCCTCGCAGCGCTGGTCGAACCGCGACCATTTCGTGAGCGATTCGTGCGCCGGCGCCGTGATCGCGATGTGCGTCGCCGCCTTCGTGCTAGGCGGATCGGCCGTGCAGCGATGGTTCGACCGATTCGAGCGAAGCGACAAAGAGCCCGCTACTCGTTAGCATATCCGACGACCACCACCGAGATTGGCAGCGCCGCCGTCTTTCCGCCCGACTCCGATTTCCCGGCCAGCGTGGCGAGCCACAACTCGGCATCCTCGTCGTGAACGAGCGACGGCTTTTCGGCGTCGCCCTTCTTGGGCATCTTGAGCGCGAGCATAGCCGGATGCTTCGACTCCGCCGCGGCGGCGCTATGCTCGATCAGCTTTAGGAGTTCGATCGGCTTGACCGATTTATCCACTTCGGCGTTGACGAGCAGCAGAAAGTCCCGCGTCACCGACGTGCCGACGTGGTTTCCGTCGACGGGCTGCTGAGCGTAGCGCAGCGTATAAACGCCCTTGGCGATCTCCTGATCGCGGAAGTCGCCCCCCTTGTTCTTATAGCGCACGACGCCGATAAGCTGCCCCTGCGAAAACGGATATGCCACGGCGTCCGTCGCCTTGAATTCGTCCTTCACCGGCCACGACTTGCACAGCCAAATCTCGCACACCGTGCGGCTGGCTCCCTTGACGACCTTGACCCCGCTGGAGTCGATCAACGCGGCGATTTCTGCCGACAATTCATCGGCCGGGGCAGCATCCGCGATCGCTTCGATGCGGTATTCCTCGGCCGAAAGCGACGGGACAGCGACGACTGCCGCCAAAAGCGCCAGCACGATCATCGTAAATCGCGTCCCAAGAGGTCGGTGTCGCCGCATCGCATCAGGCTCCGTATCGAAAGGTGCTTCGTCTACTCGTTGGTTTCGGACATGCGGACAAGCGCCGCGAATCGCTCATTCGCCGTAGGCAAACGTCGCCATGTACGCGCTGCGCGTGGCGGGAATCGACCACGTCCGCCCCAGACCGCGGCCGCGGAACTCGCCATCGATCGTCACGCCCGCGGCGAAATTGTCCACCTTGGCCAGCGGCGGATAATAGGCCGATTCGTTTGAGCAAATGCAATCGCCTTTGTTCGCCTTGCGCGTCACCAATCGGACGGCCTTGCCGACCTCGAGCTTTCCGTCAAGGTTGGCCGTATCGAGCGACATCGAGATCGGCGAGCGATCGATGCGGGTGACATTCTTGCCCGCCGCGCCGGCGTGCTGCCGCGCGAACTTCACCAGCGCCGTGGCCTGTTCGTCCGTGGCCTTCTCGTCGACCATCACGACCGACTTAATCTCCTTGGCATCGCCGAATCCCTGAAAGCCCAACGTATTATCCGCTCCGACGACGACCACCACGCTCAGGCCCGCAAGGTCTTGCCCATCGACGCGGCCCGAGTCGATGTTCCAGGCCATCATCGCGTCCTGTCCGGTCAGCGACGCCTCGCCGTTCGCGAAGCAGGGGCCGGTGTAAACTTGGCAAGTGCGGGCTTCGAGGTAGCTGCCGCTTACGGTAAGGGCCTCGGCGGCAGCAGCCGGTCGAACGCACGCCAGCGCGAACGGGATCGACAAACTCAACGCAAGGCGGAACATCGACGGGCGAAACATGGCTTGGCTCCTTTGATCAAGGCTATCGATCGACAACGAAATGCGATTTAGCTCGATGCGGGCAACTCGCTGGGATAAGCGATGTTCTCACATCGGACGCCGCAGCGACATAGTCCGATTTTAACGCCTCGCCGCGGCCAGGTCCAACGCGACGGCCCGAGCGACGGCCGGCTCGACCGAAGATTGACGTGCCCACAGCCCAGGCAATTCGGGCGGTTCGGGAAGGTTCTCCCGCTTCGACGACCCGCTGCTGGACGCACCAGCGGCGAAAACCGATGCAATCGATAGCACTTCTCGATACTCGCGCTCGTCAATTCGCCTACTCGGTTGGGGTCGATGGCCTTTCGCTCGGTTCGTCATCGCGATCGCCCTGCGCACCGCGCCGCCGTGGCCTGGATCGGCGGTATCGCCGAACCGGAAGGCGGAATAGAAGGGAATCCGGTCGCCGCACGCACGCCACGGATCGGCGACTGGCGACTGCTCGACGAAATCGGCCGCGGAGCCTGGACGCGCGTTTTTCTCGCCAGGTCGGCCGAATCTCGACAATCGAGGCCCGGCTGCTACGCCGTCAAGCTCCTCGACACGTCTTGGGAAGGCGATCCACTGGCCGTCGCCGCGGTACGCCGCGAGGCAATCGTCGGCATGGCCGTCACCCATCCGCATCTCATCTCCGTGCTCGCGGCCCACGTCCACGAATCGCCGCATTACCTCGTCGCGCCGTTTCTGCCCGGCATGACGCTTGCCGAACGACTGCGCACCGGGCGGCTGAGCGTCCGATCGGCAATATGGATCGCCCGCCAAGTCGCGTCTGCCCTGGCCGCGCTGCACGAAGCCGGTTGGCTCCACCGCGACGTCAAACCGTCGAACGTCATGGTTTCGCCCTCGGGCCACGCCACGCTTATCGACCTTGGCCTCTGCCAGCCGCGCAACCGCGAACTTTCCCTCTGCGACCGGCCGGTGGCCGGAACGCTTGACTACCTTGCACCCGAGGCCGTAACGCCCGGCATCGCCTGCACGCCAGCGACCGACCTCTACAGTCTCGGTGTGATGCTCTACGAAATGCTCGTCGGCCAACCGCCGTTTCAAGGCCGCTCGGCCGGAGAACTCGCCGAAAAGCACCGCCGCGCCACACCGCCGCCGATCGCCGAACTGCGACCCGACGTACCAGCCGAGATGGTTCAACTGCTGCGCGAACTGCTTGCCAAGCAACCAATCCGGCGACCGTCGAGCGGTAAGGAACTCGTCGAACGTCTGGTGCGGATGGAGATCGCCGCGCTCGCTCGAGGCCAGGTCGCTTCGGCTACGCCGACCTATTTCCGTTTGTCCACCGGCACATAGTCTCGGACGGTCGACCCCGTATAAATCTGCCGTGGCCGGTTAATCTTCTTGCCCGGCGCGTGGATCATCTCGTAGTAATGAGCGATCCAGCCCGGCAGCCGGCCGATGGCGAACAGCACCGTGAACATGTTCGTCGGAATGCCCATCGCGCGGTAGATCACGCCGGAGTAGAAATCGACGTTTGGATACAGCTTTCGCTCGACGAAGTAATCGTCGCTCAGCGCCACTTCCTCAAGCTTCTGGGCGATCTCGAAAATCGGGTCGCTAATCCGCTGCTTCTTGAGCAACCGGTGGCACATGTCGCGAATGATCGTTGCCCGCGGGTCGTAGTTCTTGTAAACGCGGTGGCCGAAGCCCATCAAACGGAAACCGCTGTCCTTCTTCTTGGCGAGGTTGACGTACTTCGTCACATCGCCGCCGTCGTTGCGGATGTTCTCCAGCATTTCGACGCAAGCCTGATTCGCGCCGCCGTGCAGCGGCCCCCACAGAGCGCAAATCCCCGCCGAGATCGACGCAAACAGGTTCGAGTCCGCCGAACCAACCGTTCGCACGGTCGACGTGCTGCAATTCTGCTCGTGGTCGGCATGCACGATCAGCAGCAGATTGAGCGCCTTGACGAAATCCGGATCGACGTCGTACGGCTCGGTCGGCACTGCGAACATCATCTGTAGGAAATTCTCGCAGTACGAAAGATCGTTCTGCGGGTAATTAAACGGCTGGCCGACCGATTTCTTGTAGCTGTACGCCGCGATCGTGGGCAGCTTGGCCAGCAGCCGATAGATGCAAATCTCGACTTGCTCCGGGTCGCGCGAGTTGAGCGAGTCCTGATAGAACGTCGACAGCGCGGAAACGACACTACTGAGAATCGCCATCGGATGGGCGTCGCGCGGAAAGCCGTTGTAGAAGCTCCGCATCGCCTCGTGCAGCATCGTGTGGTTCTGCACGGCGGCCTGAAACTTATCCAATTGCTCCTTGTTGGGCAATTCGCCGTAAATGAGCAGGTACGAAACCTCGATGAAGTCGCACTTCTCGGCCAGCACCTCGATCGGGTAGCCTCGGTAGCGAAGCACGCCGGCCTCGCCGTCGAGAAACGTCACCGCGCTCGTCGTGGCCCCGGTGTTGACGAACCCCTCGTCGAGAGTAACCAAACCGGTCAGCGCACGCAGCTTGGAGATGTCCAATCCGCGTTCGCCCTCCGATCCAACGACCAGCGGCAACTCGATTTCCTTGCCATTGAACTTGAGCGTTGCGACATCGCCCATGAAGTGTGTCCCTTCCCAACGAGGTCAACCGCCAAAGACGCGAGTCTACCGCGCTGGAGATGGGCTGGCAATTCGCTGGCCGCACGGGTGGATCGATCACACGTGTGGAAACGGCGATTGTCGTCGACTAGTTTTACGGTCGGTTCGCAATAGCGGCCACGCCGTCGCGCACGATCCGCGACAAGCCGCAAATTCGGCCCCCAAAAGGTTGCATTCTCGAACAATCTGCCCTGCCGCGATCGACGCGCCGCGTCTCGCCGTTGACCGACCGCCACTCGTGACGTAGGTATTTGACGACACGGTCGTGTTGCGCGCGGTTTCACTCCCCAACCGGTGCGTCACCCGCACGATCGTTGCGACCGGAATAACCGGCATCGACCGGCGTCCACCCGACGCCGCCGACTGGCCGTGCGGACGCCGCGTCAAGTTTATTGCCAGGTGCGACACGTTTGCGGGGAGAGTTGCGATGAAGCCGGCTTCGATCCTGTTGGTCGACGACGATCGGCACCTGCTCAGTTCGATGGCCCAGTGGCTGCGCGAGATCGGTTATCGCGTAGACACCGCCGCCACCGCGCCAGAAGCGACCGCCGCCATCGACAAACGGCCCTACGACCTTGCGCTGGTCGACGTGCGGTTGGGCGACCGCGACGGCTTCGACGTGCTGTCGCATTCCCGCGCTGCGCGCCCCGATACGGCCGTCGTCATGATAACCGGCTACGGCAGCGTCGACTCGGCTGTGGCCGCGATTCGCGCCGGCGCGTTTGACTTCCTCACCAAGCCGCTCATCGACGACGAATTGCAGCTCGCCATCGAGCGGGCGCTCAACCAACAACAACTCATCGAGCAAAACAAGAACCTCGTCCACCAACTCGAAGCCCGTTACGGCCTGGAGAACATCGTCGGCCACGATCACCGCATGCTGCGGCTGTTCGACATGATCTCCAGCGTCGCCGACACCAGGGCGTCCGTGCTAATCACCGGCGAGAGCGGCACGGGCAAGTCGATGATCGCCCGTGCAGTTCATCGCCGCAGCGCACGTCGCGGCGGACCGTTCGTCGAAGTGGCTTGCGGGGCGCTGCCCGAAACGCTGCTCGAAAGCGAACTGTTCGGCCACGTTGCTGGCTCCTTCACCGGAGCGACGGGCGACAAGATCGGCAAATTTAAACAGGCCGACAGCGGCACGATCTTCCTCGACGAAATCGGCACGGCCAGTCCCGGCATGCAGGTCAAGCTGCTCCGCGTGCTGCAAGACCTCGAATTCGAACCGGTCGGCGGAACCAAGACCGAGCGCGTCGACACACGCGTGATTCTGGCTACCAACGAACACCTCGAAACACTCGTCCAGCAAGGCAAATTCCGCCTCGATCTGTACTATCGAATCAACGTCATCAATCTCGAAATACCGCCGCTACGCGAACGGATCGCCGACATTCCCTTGCTCGCCAAGCACTTTCTCGCCGAAGTTTGTGCCGAGGCGAATCGCCCAGTGGACGGCTTCACCGAAGACGCGCAAGCGGCACTACAGCGTTACTCTTGGCCAGGCAACGTCCGCGAGTTGCAAAACTGCGTCGAACGGGCCGTACTGCTCGGCAAGGGCGACATGATTGGCGTCGACGATCTGCCGTCGACCCTCGCCACATTCCACGCCGTACCGGTCGACTCCGTCGGTGCCCGCACGCTCAAGCAAGCACTCTGCGGGCCGGAACGCCAGATGATTCTCGACGTGCTCGAAGAGCACAATTGGAACCGCCAGGAAACGGCCGCCGCGTTGGGCATGAACCGCACCACACTCTACAAGAAAATGAAAAAGCTCGGTCTCATGCCGACCGCCGATCAAAACCAAAGTCAAAACCAAAACCAAAGCCAAAGCTGACAGACGGGCGTCGCCACCTTCGCGCTGCTTCTGACGGCACGATTGGCTTGCCCACCAGCGAGGACCGCGCGGCAACGCGTTGTCTCAAAACACGGGTAAACGCGCCGCTAGCGTCACCATTTCTGCGCCCCCCGCTCGCGACTGCCATTGATCGGCATCGCGAGAATCTGGACAATATGGCGAGTTCGCATCGGGTGCATTCGCATCGGGCCCAGTGGGCTGATGCATGCGCGGCTGTGCCCGACGCTGGACAATCCGTTGGTCCGTCGCAAAAGAAGCTGCTCGCCGAAGCGCGCGCCGTCCAGGAGGGACAATCATGCTTGCCCGCTTGCACCACTTGCGACGGCTCGTTCCCGCGCTGGTGCTGTTGGTCGCGGTGGCGGCCGCCGTTTCGCTCGTCAGGGCATGGCCCAAGTGGCAGTCCGCCCGGCTCGCTAGCGCGTGGCGCGAAGACCTCGAATCGGTCGATGCCGTTCGCATCCCCGCGCTCGTCGATCACCTCGTCGATCTCGGCGACCCCGGCCTCGAATCGCTGGTCACAGCGCTGGCTTCCCCGCGCGGCGAAGTTCGCGTCCATGCCGCCGCGGCGATTCGTCGCCTCGTGGACAATTGGGAGGTTTCGGACGTTTCGGCCCGCTCCGTCGCCGCTGGCAAGTTGTCGGCGTTGCTCGCGCGTCACGTCGACGATTTCGCCCCCGAGCAGCGTCAAACCGCCGCCACCCTCGTGCAACAATTGCTCGTCTGGATCTTCGACGACGAGTTCGTCGATCGCACGCAACTCGTCCTCGATTGCGAAACGGTCCTGCTGGCCGTCGACTCTGTCGGCGATGGCTCGGATCCGTCGTCCGCAACAAGCGCCGCTCGACGGGCCACGCCAGCGCCGATGGTCGATCGCGACTTGGCTGCGCTGGCCCGCTTGCCGGGCGGTGGGCTAGCCAACGAACCGGCGCAACCGCCCCGTTTGCCCGTCGCCGCGGATTCGTCGCCGCCGACCATCACAGGCGACGCCCGCGAGCCGCGATTATTGCTCGACGGCCGCGGCGACGAACTCCCGCCCGCGCCGCTTCCCGTCGTGCATCCGGAAGGCACCGGCGGCGGCCCGACGTCGGCAAATGTCGATGGCAATAATCGCCAAGCGCGCGCGAATAGTCTATTGCGCGACGAGAGCGCGGCGACTGTCGTTGGTTTCGACGACCGACGCGACGATCCCGACACGGATTCGCCGTCCCCAGCGACTCAATCCACGAAACTCCTCGGCCCAACGACGCCGCGCGAAATGTCGCTCATCCGCTTGCTCCGATCCGAACCCACCATCGCCGCCGAGGCCGAGTATCAACTGCGGGCCATCGGCTACGGCGAGCGTGAAATCTCGCTGGCCGATAGCATCACGCACCCCAGCGTCGACTTCCGCCTGCGGCTCGTCGATGGGCTGCCCCGCACCGCCGGCATCCGCCCGCGGCGGTGGCTGGAAATGATGCTCGACGACGACGATGCACGGGTCCGGCTGGCGGCCATCGCACAACTGGCCACGAGCGGCGACGCCGCGCTAATCGAGTCCTTGCGCCGCCGTGCATTGGCCGATCCCGATCCCGCCGTGCGCAGCCAGGCCGAGCGGTTGCGTCCGACGCGAAGCCGTTGATACTGAGTGCATCAATCAAAGTGATTGTCAAAAGGCGGCGACACCGGCTCGCCCCATGACGTCGATATTGTCGCAAAAGGACTCCAACGCATGGCACGGTTGATTTCTCTCGTCGTGCTGCTGGTCGTGTTGACGGCCGTTGGCGCGGTGTTCTATCAGGTGATGGCCGGCTTTCTCGTGCCGCTGTTCCTCGCCGTGTTGCTGGTCGTCATGTTCCGGCCCGTACATCAGTGGATCATGGACCGCTGCGGCGGACGAGGGCATTTGGCCGCCGGCCTGACCACTGCGACCGTGCTGCTCGCCGTTCTCGTCCCGCTCGGAGCCGTCATGGTGCAAGCGGCCCGCGAAGGCGTCCGCATCGCACGCGACCTGGGGGCCACCGGCGAGTTAACCAAACGGCCCGCAACGAATACGGATAACGTGTCGAATGCGGCCACTGTATCCGAACCGGATGTATCCGAACCGGACGCAACGAACGGGAAACGGAAGAATGGCTCGCGATCGCCCATGCATAGCCTGATCGCGCAGTCCGTCGATCAACTGGGCCTGCCGATTACGGAGGACGAGCAGCATCATTTGGCCGACGCGACGCTCGAGCGACTGCAATCGTTCGCGCAGCCGCTTATCGTCGGCGGCGCACAAATCGCCGCTCGCACGCTGCTCGGCCTGATCGTGATGATTGTCTCGATCTATTTCTTTCTTCTCGACGGCCCAAAGATGATCGACTCGGTCATCGCCTTCATTCCTCTCGACGCCGATCACACACAGCAGCTTTTCTCCCGCTTCGTCAACGTCAGCCGCGCGATCGTCACCGCCACGCTCGTCTCGGCCGTCGTGCAAGGCATTCTGGCCGGCATCGCCTATCGCGTCGCCGGCCTCGACTCCATCTTTCTTCTCATGTCGCTCACCATGCTGCTGGCGATGATTCCGTTCGTCGGCGCGGTGTCGGTTTGGCTGCCCTGCTGCTTGTGGCTGTTCTTTCAACACGAAAACACTGTCGCCGCCATTGGCCTCGGCATCTTTGGCACGGCGATCATTTCGCAAGCCGACAACGTCATCAAGCCCTATGTCCTGCACGGCCAATCGAATTTGCATCCGCTGCTGGCACTGCTCAGCGTGCTCGGCGGCGTGCAGGCGCTCGGTCCAGTCGGCATCGTGGTGGGCCCAATGGCCGTGGCGTTCCTGCAAACCCTGCTCACGATGGTCCGCACCGAAATCGGACAAATCGACGCTGGCAGCACCGAGGCCGACGAGAAAACTCCGGCGAAACGCGGGCGACTCAGCAGCGTCGTGGAAGCAAAGTCCTTACGGCGGCTCGTCAAGCGGATTAGGATGATGGCGTCGCGCAATGCGAAGCAACAAGAACCAAAATAGCCGCGCCGCCGATATTCAGAACCGCATGGGCAACCTCGCGTCCCGACCGTTCCCGCAGACGACGTTTCGCCCCGCCACAGACTCTAGCCCCTGCTCAAGCCGTGTTTGAATCCATCGCCCTTGCGCCGAGCGACCCCATCCTCGGCCTCAACGACGCCTTCGCCAAAGACGCTAACCCCGAGAAAATCAATCTCGGCGTCGGCGTGTTTCAAGATGCCAGCGGCACGACGCCGATTCTCGCTTGCGTCAAAGAGGCCGAACGACGCCTCGTCGCCGGCGAGACGAGCAAGGGCTATCTGGCGATTTCCGGTTCGCCGCAATACGGCCGGCAAGTGGCCAAGCTGGTATTCGGCGCGGATCATCCTGCCGTCGCCGAGGGCCGCGTCGCCACGGCCCACACGCCCGGTGGAACCGGCGGACTGCGCGTGGCCGCCGATTTCATCAAGCACAACTTTCCCGTCGCCAAGATTTGGATGAGCGAGCCGACTTGGCCCAATCATCCAACCGTCTCCCGCGCTGCCGGCGTCGAGACCGCGACCTACCCGTACTTCGACGCGGCGACGAACGGCCTGGCCTTCGATAAGTTGCTCGCCGCGATGCGCGAGATTCCCCAGGGCGATGTCCTGCTGCTGCACGGCTGTTGCCACAATCCGACCGGCGTCGATCCGACCGCCGAGCAATGGTCGGCCATCGCCGACGTCGTCGATCAGCGTGGCCTGTTGCCGTTGGTCGACTTCGCCTATCAAGGCTTCGGCACGAGTATCGTCGAAGACGCCGCCGGCCTCCGCGCTTTGCTGGATACCGGCGTCGAGTTGCTCGTCGTCAGTTCGTTCTCCAAGAACTTCGGCCTGTACAACGAGCGCGTCGGCGCACTGTCGCTCGTCGCCCGTTCGGCCGCAGCCGCCGCGGCCGTGCTGAGCCAGGTCAAGGTCTGCATCCGGGCGAATTACTCGAACCCGCCCAGCCACGGCGCGGCGATCGTCGCGACAATTCTCGCCGACGCGGCGCTTACCGCTCAGTGGCAGCAAGAGCTCGCCGCCATGCGCGACCGCATCAACGCGATGCGGAAGTTGTTCGTCGAAACGCTGGCCGCCAAGGGAATCGACCGCGATTTCTCGTTTATCTCCCAGCAACGCGGCATGTTCTCGTTCTCCGGACTGACGCGCGAGCAGGTCGAGCGACTGAAGTCCGATTACGCGATTTACGCCGTCGGCTCCGGCCGCATCAACGTCGCCGGCATGACCGAGTCGAACATGGACCGCCTCTGCGCGGCCATCGCCGCCGTGTTGCGCTAGCAATTCGCGCATGGTGGGGCGAAAGAAGTGAGGCCCCCCCACTTCGTATCGATGGCCGGCGCATGGTGGGCCTCACTTCGTTCGACCCACCCTACAAGCAACGAGCGCAATGCGGGTTCAAGATCGCGACGCACCGACCGGCTCGGCGTCGGCCATGTCGTCTTCGTGCGAAGCGTCGCATGCGTCCGACACGGGCGCATCGCGCTTGGATGGTTCGCGTTGCAGCACGGCCAACAACGACGTGCCAAACGGCACGCCCATCCACCTCAGCACGGCCGTTTCCGCCAAGCAAAGCGTTCGCATTGCCCAATTGATCGGCCACGGCGGAATCGCATGCTGCCGCAATTTCCCACCGCTCGCCCCGTTCACCAGGCGAAACGCCGCCTTCATGAAGAACAAGCCGTGAAACAAGTATCGCAATTCGCTTAGCTTGCCGTGCGGAGCGAGTAACTTCCGCAGCGGCTCGCGGCGATACCGGCGATAGTGATGATTCCGCTCGTCGTGGGCGTCCCACAGCAGCATGAACGCCGGCACCGTGAGTACGAGGTATCCGCCCGGCCGGAGCATGGCCACGAGGCTTTCGATTGCCGCGGCATCGTCCTCGATGTGTTCGACCACGTCGAGCGCCGTGATCAAATCGAATTGCCAACCGTCGTATTCCGCGTTGCCCAGCGGCGCGTGGTGAATCGCGTCGCGGTACGGATTGTCGCTCCGCACGAGCGAACGATCGATCTCGATTCCCCGCACGCGGCCGAATCGCGATAGCGCGGGAAAGAAGACGCCGTCGCCGCAGCCGACGTCGAGAATCTCCGCCGGCCGGGGCAAGTCGATCGCACGAATTTGCCGCAGCAGAATCGCCTCGCGCGCCCGCCACCACCAGTGCCGCGCATACAGCTCGGCGTATTCGCTGCCGTAATCCTCGTTCACCGCACGACTCCCGCTGCTGCTCGGACGCGACCACGATTTCACAAACTTACGCCATGCGCACGCACCGGAAGTTATAGTGAAAGGGGTTGTAACGATGATCTCGCCGGTGCGTCCCTTTTTCGCCAAACGCCGCTAATGCCCCGATTCCTTCACTGCGTGCTGGCCATCTGCGTATTCGCCGCCGCGCGTGCCGAAGCCGGCTACACGTACCTCGGCGACCCGCCCACCAAGTGGGACATCGGCCCGAACGCCGCCAGCGAGCATAGCTTCGTCGCGCCCGCCGGCCCCGCCGCGGCCGGTAGCGCCACTTTCAGCATCGTCCCCGCCGGCAGAACGGCCGACCATGCCGCCGACACGTCCCACGGCGCAAATCGCACGGCTGCCATCACCGCTCTCAATGTCGGCGGCTTCGACGCCGAAGACGACTACGCTGCGCTGTTCGATTGGGCGCTCGACACCTGGGCCGGCGTCTCGGGCTTTACGAATCTCGGCCAGGTCATCGACAGCGGCGCGAACGTGGGCTCCAGCGACGCCGACGGCGGTCACCCGGGCGACATCCGCATCGCCGCCTGGGAACTCTCGTCGTCGCTCGTGGCTCACGCCTTTCAGCCCGGCACGGAATCGATCTACGGACTCGGAGGCACGGTCGCCGGCGATTTGCATATCGACGTCAACCGCAATTGGATCGACGACCCGCTGGCCACGGCGTCGACATCGCGGTTCGATATCTACACGATCGTACTCCACGAGATGGGGCACGCCCTCGGACTTGGCCACTCGTCGGTCCGCGGCTCGGTGATGGAGAACGCTTACCGCGGCGCGCGGCGAGAACTGACCAGCGATGACATCGCGGCCATCCAAGCCGTCTACGGTGTGCCGGAACCACCGACGCTCACCCTCGCCGCCATCGCACTTCTCGCCGCCGTAGTCGCGCGGCAAGCTTGCCAAGCACGCCGCCGACAACAACAATCCTGAAACGCCCTCCATCTTGCACCCTGCCCTCTGCCTCTGGCTCCCTCCGCGCCAACCCCCAACTCCCAACCTCCGACCCCCAGTCCCTGCTTCATGCCGAGCTACCTCGAAGACCTCACCGTTCGCCTGGCGGTCGGCGTATCGCAACTGCCGGAAGAGACCCGCGCTCGCCATGCGCGATTCTTCCTCGCCGCCCAGCGCGACGACGGCGGATTCGCCGGTCGCGAAGGGGGCAGCGATCTCTACTACACCAACTTCGCCCTACGGTCGCTGGCCCTGTTGGGCGAGTTGCACGGCGAAGTCGCCGAGCGAGCCCGATCGTTCCTCGCCGCGCGGCTGTCCGGCCATGCGTCGATCGTCGATTTCCTCTCGCTCATCTACGGCGCGTCGCTGATCAATCTCTCCGCCGGACTCGACGTCTTCGCCGATGCCGCGCCGCAGTGGCGCGAAGCGGTCGCGACAGCGCTCGAATCGCTTCGCCGCGAAGACGGCGGCTACGCCAAGGGCACCGAAGGCACGGCCAGCAGCACGTACCACACGTTTCTCGTCGCCCTCTGCCGGCAGTTGATCGACGCGCCGCTCGCCGAACCGGACCGGATGGTCGCGTTCGTACTCTCGCAGCGCCGCGACGACGGCGGCTTCGTCGAGATCAAACCGATGAAGCGCAGTGGCACGAACCCGACCGCCGCGGCCGTCGGCCTGTTGAAGATCGTCGGCCCGCTCGACGACGAAGTCCGCGAAGACGTCGTCGACTTTCTCGCCGACATGCAAAACGACGAAGGCGGCCTTCGGGCGAACACCCGCATCCCGATCGCCGACCTGCTCAGCACGTTCACCGGCCTGCTCACGCTCACCGACCTCGAAGCCGCCGACAGCATCGACGCCACGGCAATCGCGCGGTACGCTAAATCGCTCGAACAACCCGACGGCGGGTTTTTAGGTGCCGTTTGGGACCAGGGCGTGGATGTTGAGTATTCGTTTTACGGGTTGGCGACGTTGGGGTTGTTGGCAAAGCCGGTCGATTAGTGTGTAGGGTGGAGTCGAACGGAGTGAGGCTCACCATGGGTTCACGTCCCCCGGCGATGCTTGGTGGGCCTCACTTCGTTCGACCCACCCTACGAGATTCAAATTCATGGAGAAGAAGCGAATCATCGTCGGCATCGCCATTGCCGTTGGCGTATCCGCGCTAGTTTTTGGCTTGGCGTTTCTGAAAATGCTGCACGACTTCGCACCGCACATCAATCACTGATGGCGACCGACGTGCGCAACGAGATCGAAGTTACATGACCATGCCTACGAATCTTGGCAAACAGACGCACTACGGCGACGTTGCTGGTCGCACGTCATGGCGAGTCGTCTTTTTTGTCATATGTGCGTCGGTGACATGCTGCGTCTGGATGATTTCGGGTGTGGCTTCGGTGCATGGAGTACAAGGAGCGGAAGGCGACGACTCCGCGACAACCCGGCCCGTTCGCAAGGCGTGGGAGCGTATTAAATCCGCGCGTCCCGATTTGGCCGCGAAACGGGGCGATGTCGAGTACTGGCTGCCGATTTACGATTCCGCGGCGGACGAGTTCAGCATGCTCTCGCAGGGCGACCGCCGCTTGGAAAGGATTTCGGGTTTCGTCGAGAAATTCGGCAAGGACGGCGCCGAAAGCGATTTCCGCTGGATGCTCGCATCGCTGCACCGCACGATTCCAAAGAACGGTGCGTACTCTCCGCTCGAACGGAATTTCGCCGGCGATCCCGTGGAAGGCGCGGACTTCGCGGAAGAAACGCTCGCGTTTTGTGAAGCGCAAGTGAAACTGCTGGTGGAAGACCCGAAGTTGCGCGAGCGGTATTATCGGTTTATCCTATGGAGCGGCATGTACTTCGGCAAAGGCGACGTGGATACCGCCACGGGTGTTCGATATGGTTACGTTAAAGGCCGTCTCGCGAAGGATCGCCGTCCGAAAGATTATTGGTACCTCGCCCGGGACGTGGTTTTGCTTACGCACGCACTAGGCCGTTCCGATTTGCTGACGAATGCGGACTGCCGAAAAATGGCGGAACAATTCGACCGATTGGACAAATGGGTAAACGATAACGAACAATACTTCGTCGTCAACAAGATTAGCCACACGTGGGCAGTCGACGGTGACGCAAAGATGAAGGGCATACCGCTGCGCGGAAGGAATGACTGGCCTGTTCTAACGCCGCCCAACGAGCCCTTTCCGGATTGGAAAGGCGATTCCCCGCCAAAGGAAATGCTTGGCAAACTGCGCGCTGCGATGTGAAGTCGGTACGTCGAGAACGCCGGGTGGGTCGAACGGAGGTGAGGCCCACCAAACACCGCCGGTGGACTTGAAGCCCCGGTGGGCGTCACTGCGTTTGACTCACCCAACGCAACTCAATCCGGAATATCCACCGACCAAATGACGCGACAAGATGTTCCAACTCCAAGTCACCGACGTCACCAAAGAGTACCCCACGCGGACCGACCCGCTGGTGGTGCTTCGCGGTGCGTCGCT
>JAJDEG010000210.1 GCA_029259895.1 Planctomycetota bacterium | reverse complement strand
CGCCGCGGTGCGATCCTTGCCATCTGCCTCGGCAAAACGGTCGCCAGGATCGTCGCCGCCGAGAAACTTGGGCAGCGCCTTGCCGCGGTACTCGGGCGGGCCGTTGTCGGGGAAATTGTCGCCGGGATACTTCACGTCGCCGGTGTCGATGAAGCGGACGATCTGCTCGCCGTTGAACTCGTGCTTGTCGAGCTTGTCGCGGCGGTCGTTCTTGACGATCTTGTAGTCGATCCGCGCGAACACGGCGGCCCAGCGATAGTAATCGTCCTGCGTCCAGCGCTCGAAGGGATGATTGTGACACTTCGCACATTGCAGCCGCGTACCGAGAAACACCTGAGCGGCCGCCTCGCCGCGTTGAATTGGATCGCGCAAGGCGCGGTAAAAATTGGCCGGCGGATTATCGTACGTGCTGCCGTCGGCGGTGACCAACTCGCGAACGAATGCGTCGAGCGGCTTGCCGCGGTTGATCGAATCGCGAATCCAAGCGTGATAGACGGCCACGCCGCGGGCGTCGAGCTGCTTTTCCTCGCCGCGAAGCAGGTCCGCCCATTTGAGCGCGAAATGATCGGCAAATTCCGGCCGGGCCAGCAGCGCGTCGATCAGCCGGGCACGTTTATCCGGCGAATCGCCGGCGACGAAGGCCCGAGCTTCATCGGCGTCGGGGAGAACGCCGAGCAGATCGAGAAACGCGCGGCGCACAAACGTCGCATCGTCGGCCAACGGCGCGGGATTCTGGCGCAGCGATTCGAGTTGATCGAACACGTCGACGTCGAACTGGGTCCGCGCTGACTGCGGCCGCCACGCAAAATCCGTTCGCTCCGGCACGAACGAAACGCGGACCGACGCCTGGCGGTCGAGATAGCGAACCAACACCGTCACGTCGCCGAACTGCTGGCGCTCGATGACACCGCCGGTCGATACGCTGGCGACGCCGTTCGACGGTTCGTAGCAAGCCAGGCCGCGAACGTCGCGCCGCATGCCATCGGCAAACACCGCTTCGACGGTGAGCGCAACGGAAGCGTCTGGCTCGACGACCACGACGTCGCGCGGCGAAACTTCGAGCGAAACGAGTCGCGGTTCGTCATTATCCGCGGACCGGTTCATTCCGGCGGCGATCCACCCGCGAACGATGGCATATTCCGGCGAAGCACGATCGAAGCGGCGACCGCCTTCGTGGGCGATGGCCATCGTCGGCTTGAGCAGGATCAAGCTGTCGTCGGGATTCAAAACGTTCGTGCGGCGGCCGAGTTGATCGCGCGAGAGCGTGGCGAAATCGTCGTCGGCATGTTGGCCGCGGAGCGACAGCTTGAATCCGCCCTTGCCGTGCAGGTTGCCGTGGCACGCCCCCTGATTGCACCCGGCCTTGGAGAGCACTGCCATCACGTCGCGGTCGAAGGATACGGATTCGGCCGATACGGCCTCGGCTGCCTCGGCGGGGGCTCGCTGGAAGACGACGACGGCCAGCCCGCCAGCAAGCGCGAGGGCAAGCGTGGGCAACGATCGCCAGCGGATTCGCGGTCGCAGGGCGTGGCTCGCGTGCATACGTCGCTTCCGACTGCGAGGACATCGGCAAGGATCGCCGACCCATCCAAGAAACTGCATGGATCGCATTCTAGCATGTCGCGGCGTGGTTTTGGCAACCCACGAAGCGACCGCAAGTCGAGACCGTGTGGCGGCGGAGCCAGTCCAAAAGAGCGGCGAAACTCGCGGGATTACCGGCGTTTCGGACGTACCGCAGACCGATATGCCGGGCGGCTATCGCGGTGGTCAGGCAGCTGATGGCCGATTAACATGACGTAATATTGATGGATGCGGATCGTAACGATCGCACGATCCCGCACGCGTTAATCTTCCCACTGACTCGACTCCATTGGAGATTCAACATGCTGCCGTTTCGAACGCTGTTTGCCTGGCTGGCGTTATTGACGCTGATTGCCGGTTCCGGTCTTCGCGCCCAAGAGGCCGACAAGAAAGAGTCCGGCGAGAAAAAGGCCGACAAGACGGAGAAAACGGAGAAGAAGGACGCTGCCGCACCGGCCACGCACGAGGTGAGCCGCGGGCTGCTCAAACAGGAAATCGAACTCGACGGCACGTTCGAGGCGCTCGAATCCGAGGAGATCGTCGTCCGGCCCGACGTTTGGCAAGTTCTGTCCGTCGTCGAAGCCGTGCCGCATGGCCGCCGCGTCGAAGCCGGCGAGATGCTCGTCAAGCTCGACATGAAGAAAATCGAAATCGCCATCGCCGAAGCAGATGCCGCGTTGCGACTGGCCCAGCTCGCCGCTCAACAGGCCAAGGAAGACCTGCGACTCGCCAAGGCAAGCTATCCGCTGGAGATGGAAAAAGCCGAACGGGCGGCGCAGATCGCCAAGGAAGACCTCGATCGGTTCAACGAGATCGAACGCCCCACGTCGGAAAAATCGGCCGAGTTCAGCTTGCGAATGTCGGCGCAAAGTCTCGAGTACCAGATGGAAGAGCTGAAGCAACTCGAACAGATGTATAAGGCCGACGAGATCACCGAGGAAACCGAGGAGATCATCCTCAAACGGACCCGCAACGACGTCGAGCGAGCGAAATTCAGCTTCGAGCAGGCAGAGCTTCGCCACGAGCAGATGCTCAAGATCGACTTGCCGCGGCAACAGGAAACGAACGACCGCGGCGCACAGCTCGCCCAAATCGAGTGGGAACGTGCCCGCGTGACAATGCCGATCGCGATGCATCAGAAAGAGATCGCGGCGGTCAAGGCCGAGCAGGACCTGGCCAAAGCAGCCGACGCGCTGCGGCAGCTTCAAAGCGACCGCCAGGCAATGAACGTCACTTCGCCAATCCGCGGCGTCGTGTATTACGGCCGCGCGACCGCCGGCAAATGGTCCGGCGGTGCTGAGGCGCGAGCCGCGCTACAGAACGGCGGAAAGCTTCCGGCGGGCAGTGTGTTCATGACCATCGCCAATCCCGATGCCTTGCTCGTCCGCACCGCCGTCGACGAGAAACACCTTGGCCGCCTACAGGCCGGCATGGCCGCGCGGGTCGCGCCGACCGCGCAGAGCGATAGCCCCCTGTCGGCGACGCTGGCTTCGATGTCGGCGATTCCCGTGGCCATCGGCGGCGTCGACGCAACCGCCACGTTCAAGCTCGGCGACAAGCCCCAGGGCGTCGTTGCCGGCATGACGTGCAAGGTGAAGCTCACACCCGTGTTCAAGAAGGACGCGCTGGCCGTACCTAGCTCGGCGGTGTTCGAGGACGACTTCGACGCCGGCAAACGCTACGTCCTCGTCGCCGCCAAGGACAAGGACGGCGAGCCGCAACGACGCGACGTGAAAATCGGCCAACGGACCGATGACAAGACCGAAATCGTCGACGGACTCGAGGCGGGCGAGAAGATTCTCACGAAGAAACCAGACTGACCCGCTCGAACCGCGGCACGTGACTTTTCACACACGGAAAACGCAACCGAACCGCCGAGGCGCAAAGAAGCAGAGGAATTGATGAGCGATTCGCACTCTTTTCGTACTCTCTGCGTCTCTGCGGTTCAACCGCCCATGACTGACCAAACAGGTGGCCAAGCATGCACAATTACCTACGATTCGCTGCATCACTCGTGTTGATGCTCGTTCCAATCGTCGCTCTTGCCCAAAAAGCGGAGCAATCGACGACGGCGACGAATCCTTATGCCGTCACCGGACCAAAACCAACGGCCGTCGAGCCACGCGACGCCAGCGAGGTCGACGCGGCGATTCGTCGCGGCGTCGAGTTTCTGCTCAAGACGCAGAATAAGGACGGCTCGTGGGGTTCGGCGCGGCGAACGAAAGCGTTGAACATCTACGCGCCCGTGCCGGGGGCCCATCATGCGTTTCGCATGGGCACCACGGCGCTCGCCCTGTCCGCGCTCGTCGAAGTCGGCGGCAACGAACCGGAAGTGCAGACGGCGATCGATCGCTGCGAAACTTGGATGTTTGCCAACCTGCCGAAATTGCGGCGGGCCGAGATGACCGCCATCTACAACACCTGGGGACACGCTTACGGAATTCAGGCCCTCGTGCGGCTCCACGGCCGCACGCAAGACCCCGTGCGCCGGAAGAAGTACGTCGAGTTGATCGACGGGCAGATCGACATGCTCAACCGTTACGAATTCGTCAACGGCGGTTGGGCGTACTACGACTTCGATCAGCATACGCAGAAGCCCGGCGGTAGCCCGGTGAGCTTTACGACCGCCACGGTGATGATCGCATTCCACGAAGCCAAACAGATCGGCGTCGAGATTCCCGAGCGCCTCATCGAGCGGGCGCAAGCGTCGATCCTCCGGCAGCGGCTGCCCGACTTTTCGTATGCCTATGGAGAGTATTTGCGGCTCTCGCCGGGCCGCGGCATCAATCGCCCCGGCGGGAGCTTGGGCCGCTCGCAGGTGTGCAACGTGGCAATGCGGATGTGGGGCGACAAGGAGACCACCGACGAGATCGTCGACGTCTGGCTCGACCGCCTTTGGGCACGCAACGGCTGGCTCGGCATCGGCCGCAAGCGACCCGTGCCGCACGAATCTTGGTTCCAGGTCGCCGGCTATTTCTACTACTACGGACACTTCTACGCGGCATACGCTATCGACGAACTTCCGGCCGAGCGGCGCGAGAAGCATTACGATCAGCTCGCCCAAGTGATGTTGAAGCTGCAAGAGAAAGACGGTTCGTGGTGGGACTATCCGCTCTACGATTACCATCAAGCGTACGGGACGGGCTTTGCCCTGATGTCGCTGGGGCGATGCCGGGTTGGGGAAAAGTAGTAAGGATGCGTATCCGATTTGGCGGTTTGGTGGAACGCGAGTAAAATGTTAATCTAGCCGCAACGCTTTTTTTGCTTATCGGTGCCCCTGCCCATTCCTGGTGACGTCATGTCGCAGGCAACTCCATCACCGCCCGAACCGAACGCATTCGCCGCCGGTTCGTCTCGTTCCGAGGTGACGCTGCCGCCGCCGATCACGGACCCGCCGCCCTACCCCGCGCCGCCCCAACCGGACGAGGATCTGTTCGCCGCCACGCGCGCGTGGCTTCAGGACATTGTCGAGGAGATGGAGCGGATCGATGCCGATCTTCCGACGGACTTGGCGGAGAATCATCGCAACTACCGCAGGTTGCGCCGCGGAAATGAATGAACTCTTTGCCGACGCTTACTTTTTCATCGCGCTATTGAACCCGCGCGACCAGCACCACACGAAGGTTCATGGCGGTTTCCGGGCGAACTACCGCCATTTAGTGACGACGAGCTGGGTACTTGTGGAAGTTGTCGATGCCCTCTGCACGCCGTCGACGCGTGTGGCGGTTCACTGGTTTCTCGTTTCCGCCCTTAAGGATTCGACGTTGTGGGTTGCGCGCGAACCCATTTGGCTCGACCGCGGCCTCGATCTGTTCGGCAGCCGTCCCGACAAGGAATGGTCGCTCACCGATTGCATCAGCTTCGCCGTGATGACCGAGCGCGGCCTGACGCATGCATTGACTGGAGATCGTCATTTCGCTCAAGCCGGCTTCGTGCCGATGTTCGCCGCGACGCAGAGTTAGTAGAACGACGGAATCGAACCGCCGCGTCATTCACTGCACTTTTCGCCGAAAGACTCAAGTACATGATGAAACAATGCACGGTCGCCGTCGCGGCGATTCTCATCGCTGGGTGCGGTTTGGAAGACTACGAGTCGCGCATGGCCGACCGGTTGGCCGTGTTGCAGGAGCAAACGCGGTACGAATCGCTGTGGGGACCGACGACGATCGACGCCGTCGTTGGCGACGAAGTGATCGAGTACCCGATAACGGTCCGGCTACCGAGATTGTTCGGCGATCGCGATTGGTATCGCGAGGGGAGCGAGTACGGCTATCGCCAGGACGTCGTCGAGAATATTGTTTTGTACCCGCCGTTTCTGCTGGAGTTCCCAGGCTTCAACCGCGTCGGCGAAGCGTTTGCCGAGCCGGACGAGCGGAGTACGATCGCGTATTACTGCTACCTCGGCGTACTCGAATCGCGCGAGGCGAAGATGGGCGCAGTGCTGGCAGATTTGCGTCAGAAAACGGCCGAGAAGTTGCCCGACGTTAGCTCGTGGCAGGACGTCGAGTGCCGCGACGAGAACCTAACGTCGACGACGTGGAAAATGATGGAGGCGAAAGGAAAACAAAAGTTTCCCGATCGCAGCGGTGATTTCCGCGATTCGGACGGAACGTTCCGAGTGTACGCCCGCGAGGATCAAGGGTATATCGTGCTTTGGGCCGTGCGAGCGCCGAATTCGATTTCCGACATCGTGCCGCTGCTCGATTTGGCCGACGCCGTGGCAGGGACGGTAAAGATCACCGACGCCGCGCCAACGGAACCGTTTGAACTGCCGCCGGCGTCCGCGGACGCCAAGGACGCGACATTGCCCGACGATGCCGCACCGGATGCCGCACCGCCGGAAACGTAAAACCTAAATGCATTGAAGCCGTGCGTTCAACGTGCGCCGTGTTCGTCTCACGATTGTCGCTTCGATTTCGCGGAGAAAAAACATGACCGATTCGACGGCCCGTCCGGCGCTGGTGGGCGCAAGTTGGTTTACGCTGCTCGTTGCCGTGCTGTCGATGAGCGTTCCCTACATGGAGTTTGCGACGGGCGCGCGGACGATAGCAACGATGAGCGAGGAGTACGATGCCGAAGGAACGACCGCCGCGGCCGTGTTCTCGTTGCCTGCCTGGGTGGCGAGCGCGGCAGCGGTCGTTGCGCTGCTGGCGCTGGTGATTAAAGAGCTGGCGATGCGCGACGCGGCGGCGAAAGCGGCGATCAATCTCGCGGTCGCCGTGCTGATGCTCGTGGCGGGCGCGTGGCTGGCGATGATCGTGCGTTCGTCGCTGCTTTGGCTTTCGGATCCGCTGATGATCGGCTAGGTCGCGCCGAGCAAAGTAGGGTGGGTCGAGCGAAGTGAGGCCCACCAGAGGGCCGCGCCAGAATCGGTGAGCCTCACTTCGTTCGACCCACCCTACGAGATTCGCAACCTTTAGACCAGCGCCTTGCGCCGCTCGGCGATCAGGGCCAACAGCGCCTGCTGTGGCTTGGCGAATTTCTCGATGCCTTCGGCCATCAAGACATCTTCGAGCTTCGCGAAGTCGACTTTGGCGGCGATATCGGCCGCGACGTCGGCGGGCGTCGTTGCGTCGACGGCGCGCGTGAACGTACGCGTACTCTTGGCAATCGCCTCGTTGGTGGCGGGCGGATTGGTCTGAATGTCACTGCCAGCCAGCGCGGCGACGTACTTCGCCGGGTCGTCTTCGGGTTTCTTCGTCCCCGTGCTGGCAAAAATGATCTCTTGCGCGAGCGGCAATTTCTTATCGGCCCAAAACTGATGGTTGGCCGTCCACAGACGCTTGGCGTTGACGATGCCAACCTGTCCCTGAGCGGCCGGCGAAAGTTCGCTGACGTGCTTTTCCGTGTACACGTCGATCCGCGAGACGAAGATGCTGTACACGCTCTTGAAGGCGTCGCGACTTTCGCGGCGCTGCGCGCCGCGCCATACGGCGTCGCGGGCCGCCCGGTATTGGCGGTCGGTGAAGATCAGCGTCACGTTGAGCGTCACGCCGGCGGCGCAAAGCTCCTCGAGCGCGTCGATGCCGGCGGGCGTGGCGGGCACTTTGATCATGCGGTTCGTATGCCCTGCCGACCATTGCTTGCCCAAGCGGATGTACTGGGCGACGCGCTGCTCGTGCGGCGGGCCGGAGGCCGGGTCTTCGAGCAGTGGGTCGATCTCGAAGCTAACGTAGCCGTCGTTGCCGCGCGTGTCGCGCCACACCTCGGCGAATACGTCCTGCGCCGAGCGGACGAGCCGATCCGTCATCTGCCACGCGATGTCCGCGTCGGACAATCCCTTGCCGGCCAATTCGCGGAGGGAGTCGTCGAAGCGACCAGTTTTGACCAGATCGGCAACGATGATCGGATTCGACGTGGCTCCGGTCGCGCCGAGGGCACGGTTGGAGCGAATCAATTCGGGGTCGATCGAGTCGAGCCACAGCTTCGTGCCGCTGGCGACGAGGGATTCGAGTGGATTCATGGCCGGGGCTCGGGGGTTGGAAGATCGTTGCTGGGATCGGTCGAACTTACGCAGAATACCCGGTTTGGCTGGTCTTGTTCAATCGGGGGGATTTCGTAAGCGGCAGCGTTTTGAAAGCAAACGAACCGGTGCCGAATTCGCCGCCGCTCACGACATGGGCAGTATTGGCAAACACGGTAACGTGCGCCCGATTTGCCGGTTTCGGCGATTCTGCCGATTATTACTGCGGCGACGCGGCAGATTTTACCGATTAGGCGGAAGAATAGGCCGCGCACCGTGCCCGCGCCGGTGAGGTTCCCTCGCCGGCACGTGGCCTGTCAAGGAGGATACATCGGTGGGAATTTCGGTTCGACACACTTGGATGGCGATCGTGGCGGCAGCCGGACTCTGCACGAGTGCGGCGGCGCAGTCCGACGGATACGGGAGCGATCTCGACGAGCACGTTGCGGTCGACGTTGCCGCGGCCGCGGCGCTCGACGACACCGCGCCGTACGATGCGGCGTTCGTCGACGAATCGGCCGAGTTCGACGCGCCGACCGACAACGCCGAGAGGATCGTGGTTACGCCGTACGTCGCGGCGCGCGCCGTGGCGGCTCAATACGATTTCGAAGACATCGACGATCCGCCGATCACCGGCGATGTCGAAGAGATCCTTGCCGACGGTCCCGGCGGCGCGAGCGGTGACCGATTCGTGGTCGAGAGCGGCAACGTTCACGACGACTGGGTCTACGAAGACGACAGCAGCTTCGCCTGGCTGATCAGTTCGGGCACGTGGCTTCATCGCGGACGATGGTTCGCCCAGACGGAAGCGACGCTGGTGAATCGTTCGACCGCGCCGAAACAGATACTGACGGACATTTCGTTCAACGTGCCCAACTTTGGAGACATCTTCAGCGAAGCGATGACGACGGAAACGGCCGGCTTCGGGTACGAGCCGGGGCTGCGCGTGACGATTGGGAAGTATCTGGGACGCGACGCACAGAATCGTGACCGAACTCTCGAGTTCACGTTCTGGGGACTGAACGACTGGACGGCACAGCACGCGGTTACCAACTCACTCGGCAATCTGCGCACGCCGCTGGATCGCGGAATCGGCGGCTTTAACTTCGCGACCCAGCATGAGTATGAATACAACTCAGAACTCAACAGCTTTGAAATGAATGCGAAGACGTCCAGGCGACTTGGCCGCGATCGGATGGTCCTTAAGCCCGACGGTCATTGGGAGCGGCAATGCGATCCGGGCCGCACGCCAACTTTCCTGGCCGGATTTCGCGCCATGACCGTCGATGAAGACTTCTTGTTTGCATCCGTCGGAGCGCCGTTCGTCGACGCCAACAATATGACGATCGAACGAGGCGGTCGGTATGAAATCGACGCTCAGAACCGGCTGTTCGGCGTGCAACTTGGTGCCGAGATGATTCAGCAGCACTGCAACTGGAGCTTCGGCGTCAGAGGCAAATTAGGCGGATACGCGAACTTCGTCGAGCAACACAGCGTGGTCGATATCGACGACCAGTTCTTCGGCTCCGTGTCGCGCGACGAACGCGCTTCGGACGTTCAGATGGCTATGGCGGCGGAATTGGGTCTGGTCGGTACGTACCAAATTCGGCCGAACCTGGCGCTGCGATGCGCCTACGATTTCATTTACTTGCAGGGACTTGCACTGGCTCCGCAGCAGCTCGACTTCAACGCCGCGCCCGTTCCGAACGTGCGCAGTGGTTCGCACATTTATCTCAACGGCGGTTCGATCGGGCTGGAATACGTTTGGTAGACGCCGCGCGGGCACGCGCCGGCCCTGAACGAGATTCTCGCTAGGGCGCGGGCGTCTGTTCGGCGAAGAACTTCTTTAGGCCCGCAGACATTTGGGCGGTCGCCTCGACGGGGACGGTCGACGTGAGGCCCGTCGCGTTCAGCGGCTTGAGCCACTGGGCATCCTCATCGACGAGCAGCGTAACGTGCCGGTCGGCGTCGGCGAATACGATTGCCCAGCGCCACGATTCGCTCGGTCCAAGATCGTCCGCCCAGTTGTAGCTGCCGTTTTGACCGAGGGCGTGCCGCAGATTGGAAAATCCGCGCGCGGAAATCAAGTCGCCACGTTCGACGATGAAATACTCGCTTCCGTCGATCTCCAGGGCGGCGTCTTTTAAGAGGCTGCCCGCGCTGCCCGTCTGCTGACCATCGGTACGCCCGGCTTCGCCCCGTTCAGCGCTGCGAGCGGCAGCCAGTTTCAACCACTCGGCCTGCGGCGCTCGGGCGATCAATTCCATGGTTTCGGCACCCCAGCGGCGGTGAATCCGGTCCGTCGTGGCATAGCGGTGCCAAACGTTAGCGCCGGCCAACGCGACGCCGAGGACGACGAGCAGAGTGACGATTGACTTTCCGGCGGTAAGCTTTGGCATCTTGCAGCTTGGGCGTCTTGAATTTGGCTCTTTCCGCGGCTCTTTCCTCATTGGCAATCGCTTTAGCGTATCGCTCTGGGCGGCGTATTGCCACGCCATCGGCAAAGCGCGCCGTTTCCGTCGGGGAATTGGGTATCTTCTCGGAGTCGAAAATTGAGCCAAAAGCGGTATTTTGCAAACGGGGCGACCGGTTGTTATCATGACGGTTCGACTCATGCCCGCCCCCTGCCCTGCATCCACCCACCCAAGGGCCAGTGCTGCCCAACGCCCTAAACACTGTTTGGGCGTTTTGCGTGCCGCGCGTCGACAGTATGCGTACGCCGGCGCGAATTCGCTACGCCAAGCATCGATCGACGGCGGCCACGTTGCCGCGCATTCCCACACCTAACCTAGGAGAATCCCAGATGAACGCCGCTATTCGTTCCGTCGTTGTCGCTTTCGTCGCGCTGGCGTCGACCGCTGCCCTCGTTGCCGCCGACGGCAAGACCGCCGAACCGTTTAACGGGAAAGACCTTTCCGGCTGGAAAACGAAGGAACCAGCCAGTCGCAGTCAATGGAAAGTTGGCACGGCGAAGCTGGTGGCCAATCATCCGGACACGATCGAATTGAGCGACGGTGGTAGCGAGTTGGTGAATGTGAAGCGCGAGGGCGTGGACGTGTACACCGAAGCGACGTTCGGCGACGTGCGGATCGAA
>JAJDEG010000209.1 GCA_029259895.1 Planctomycetota bacterium | reverse complement strand
CCAGTAGTTTCTAGCACTTTACCCAGCCCGCGCAGTTTGTTGGCCGGTGTGGTATTTCGTTTGCGGAGGTTTTTCAAAGTCGTCCAGGTTGGACAAGAGTTGCGAAAACCTGTTGCGGTGTTTCCAGAACAAGCGGCGCAGGTCGAGAATCGAGGCGTGTTGCTTGCCGAGATTCCACGGAGGCGGAGACCACCAGCGGTCGCCGGCCGCATTCAAGCGAAACTGAACCAACCGCAGCAGCGAGAGCGCCAGCATTTGAACTTGAAACGTCCGCAAGATCGGTTCTTTGGTCCAAGCGCGGCATTCTTCCATGCCGAGGCGTTGTTTGTGATCGCGAAAGCCATCTTTTTGGCGAAAGCGGCCGCCGTTGGCCGACAGTACTTGTCCCGCCGACAAGTCGCCGGCGCTGGCGACGGTCGACCACAGTTTGCCGTAGCCGGGCACCTCGAACACGTACGCCCACACGATTTGTTTCGGGCCGCTCACCGACCAACAACAACGCAACCGTTTGTAGCGAAAGCTGCGCAACCGGCCGTACAGGTAAGCTCGACCGCGCTGCCATTTTGCGTTCCACTGTGCGTGCTCTTGCGGCGCGGGCAGTCGTCGGCCCCATTTGCGCGGTCGGCCGCCGCGCGGGTTCTTGGCCGCTGGCTCGAGTGGTTGATAAAGTCGCGCATCGCGGCGCAGACGCGTGACGAACTCGATTCGGCGCTGGCCAGGCGACGGATTCAAGCAAGGTCCGATCACCGTGTCCATCGCGTAAGCCCCGTCGAAAACCGCCAGAATCGGCGTTTGCGATTCCGCGTCCGCTTGCCGCAACATATCCACCGCCCAAGCGGTCTTGGTGCGAAACGATTCTCCCACCGGCAATTGATTCTTGCGAAAGTACAACCGCGACGCCACCGGCAAATAGCTCCAAGGCTTGCCGGGAATCAAGTCGCCCATCACCACCCAGTTGTGCGCGCGAACCGTCGTCGCGCGGTTGGGACAGCGCGCGCCGGATTCGTGAAACGTGTAAGTTCCCCACACGTCGGCACTCGTGCGATGCTCCTTGGTGTCGTCGATCGCCACCGCACGATAGCCGCCAAGCCGCGCAGGATGTTCGCGCTCGATTAACCGCATCAATCGTCGTTCGACCGCTTGGCGATTCCACGAACCGTACTGGGCAAAGTGCTCGACGTTGCGCCACTGAGACTCCAGTCCCAGCGATGTCAGGATCTGCGTGATCGTATGCTCTTCGCAACACAACACCGTCCCCGTGACTCATTGAGCGAACCGCGCCCAACCGCCCAACGTAAACTCTCCGCGAAACGACGACAGCAGCGATTGCCAACACGACCACAGTCCCTTAGCATCGTCCATGACGCTCTCCTTTCGGGCATCAAGCAGGTCAAAGCAACCGCATGATGTCCCGAAAGGGGCGTCCTCACAAACGCCAAAAAGTGCTAGAAACTACTGTTTAGAGCGAAGGGAGCAAAGCTCCCAGTCTCCTGACTCCTGCCCCCCCAGCCCCTGCAAAAATGCGACGCATATTCATCGCCGGCAATTGGAAAATGAACCTCAACCGCACCGAGTCCGTGGCCCTAGCCACAGCCGTGGCCAAAGGCGCGGCCGAAGCGAAATCGGTCGACGTCGCCGTCTGCCCCCCCAGCGTCTACCTCGACGCCGTGGCCCAGGCCGTCCGCGGCTCGTCGGTCGGCGTCGGTGCCCAAAACATGTATTTCGAGGCCCAAGGCGCGTTTACTGGCGAATTAAGCGCCGCCATGCTGCTCGACGTCGGCTGCCGCTACGCCATTCTCGGCCACAGCGAACGGCGGCACGTTCTCGGCGAATCCGATGAGCTAATCAACAAGAAAACGCACGCTGCCCTGGCGGCCTCGCTGACGCCGATCGTCTGCGTCGGCGAAACGCTCGAACAACGCGAGGCCGGCCGGACCGCCGACGTCATCCGTACCCAGGTCGAAGGCTCCCTCGCTGGCGTTTCCGCCGAGCAAATGCTCGGAATCGTCATCGCCTACGAGCCAGTCTGGGCGATCGGTACGGGCAAGACGGCCGCTCCCGCACAGGCGGAAGAGGTGCATGTCGACCTTCGCAAATTGCTCGCCCAGCGTTACAATGCCGAAGTGGGCCAGGCGGTGGTCATTCAATACGGCGGCAGCGTCAACGCCAAGAATGCGGCCGAATTGCTCTCCCAGCCCAACGTCGACGGAGCGCTGGTTGGCGGAGCGAGCCTCAAGGCCGAAGATTTCCTCAGCATCGTACAGGCGGGAGTTAGCCGCACATGAAAACACTGTTAATGATCCTGCTCGGCGTCATGGCCCTATTCATGATCTTGCTGATCCTGATTCAGCGCGGTCGCGGCGGCGGATTGGTCGGGGCTCTCGGTGGCATGGGCGGACAAAGCGCCTTCGGCACGAAAGCCGGCGACCTCTTCACCCGCGTCACCATGTGGACCGCGTTTTTCTGGATCGTGCTCGCCGCCGGGACGGTGAAGTACCTGTCGACCCAGGGCGCCGGTGGCTTCGATATGGGTGCCGGATCGGCAAGGCCCAATCCGCAACAAGACATCGAACCCGGTGCGGCCACCGGCGGGGATTCCGGCGAAGGGTCGAAGTCGGGCGAGTGATGACACAACCGGCCGATCGCGCGAGCCGCAGGGCGCTGCTCTGAGGAATCCGACGTCGCCGAAATCGAGAGCAACGAGGCGACGGGCGAGCAAAGCATCCCCGTCGCTCGTTTCGTTTCAGCGTCTCGACGAAAGGACGCGGTCGGACAGACCGGCCACGCCAGCCGACGGTTGGCCGGATCGCGATGGTCGGCAGCTAAGTCTCGTGGAATTGCACTTCCGCCGTTACGCAAGGATTGAACGTGTTATTGAGCATGACCGGATTTGGCGAGGCGCATCATCAAGACGGCCCCCTGTCCGTCGCCGTCGAAGTGCGCTCCATCAACAACCGGCACCTCAAGGTCTCCACGCGCATCGGCGAAGGCTACGCATCTCTCGAATCGGAGGTTGAAGCGTTCGTTCGCCAGCGCGTTCGCCGCGGAACCGTGCAAATCTCGATTCGCGTCTCGCGGGCGCAACGGCCCGAAGATTTCCAGATCAACTCGGCCGTTCTCGCGTCTTACCGTCGGCAATTGGAGGCCGCCGCACCGCAGGCTGCCGGCGACGCCGCCACGCTCGCCGCCATGCTCACTCTGCCGGGCGTCGTCGAAGACAACTCGGCGGCGGCCGCTGATGCCGAGGCCGATTGGCCCGTCATTCGCCACGCGCTCGAAGCCGCGTTCGACCGCCTCACCACCATGCGAGAGCAAGAAGGCCGCGCGATGGAGCTTGATCTCAAGGCGAATTGCCAAGCTATCGGCGCGGCCCTCGACGTCGTCGAACGCCGCGCGCCGCTGGTCGGCGACGGATACCGCGACCGCCTTACCGAACGCGTCCGAAAGATCCTCGCCGAGCAAGGCGTGACCGTGGAAACGACCGACCTGCTCCGCGAAGTCAGCATCTTCGCCGACCGCGCCGACATCTCCGAAGAAACCGTCCGTCTCCGCAGCCATCTCGACCAGTTCGCCGCGTCCCTCGCCGAGGAAAGCGCCGGCCGCAAGCTCGAATTCGTCGTCCAAGAGATGTTCCGCGAGACCAACACCATCGGCTCCAAAGCCAACGACGTCGAAATCTCGCGCCAAGTCATCGAAATCAAAACGGCCATCGAACGGATTCGCGAAATGATCCAAAACGTGGAATAGGCGGAAGGCTTGAGGCTTGAGACCTAAGGAATCGCCTCAAGACGCTCCTCAAGCCGACCCCTCAAGCCTCACCGCTCAAGCCTCACCGCTCAAAGCCTCACGCCCCTCGCATGCAACCTACCGGCCAACTCGTCGTATTCTCCGGGCCGTCCGGCGTCGGCAAGACGACGCTGCTGCGCGAAGTGCTTTCCCGCGCGCGACAGCCCCTTGTGTTGAGCGTGTCGGCCACCACGCGCCCCCCTCGCACGGGCGAGAACGACGCGGAGCACTACTATTTTCTCTCCGCCGACGATTTCGCCCTCCGCCGGGCTCGCGGCGAGTTCCTCGAATGCTCGGAAGTCTTCGGCCGCGGACATTGGTACGGCACACTATCCACCGAGGTCGCCCCTAGGCTGGCCGCGGGAAAGTGGGTAGTCTTAGAGATTGATGTGGACGGGGCCGAGCAGGTGTTGCAAAAATATCCCGACGCCTTGACCATCTTTATCGAGCCCGAGTCGAGCGAGATTCTAGAACACCGGCTGCGGGGCCGAGGAACCGAAAGCGAAGACGCCGTCGCCCGCCGCCTCGAAGTAGCCCGGCGGGAACTCGACCGGGCCGACCGCTATCGGTTTCGCGTAGTGAACGACGAAGTCGACCGAGCCGCCGGGGAAATCTGCGCATTCCTAGACCGTCAGGCCTCGCTGGCCTCCTTTGGAGAATCGAAGACATGATCGAAGCCCTTCGCGAAGAGCACATCGTCAACAAGGTCGGCGGCCGATTCAAACTCTCAACGCTGATCCAAAAGCGACTCGTCCAACTCAACGCCGGCACGCGGCCGCTCGTCGAACTCCCCACCGACAACAAGATGGAAATCGTCGTCGAGGAAATCTTGCAGGACAAGATTTACCTCGACACATCGAGCGAATTGCGCATCACCGGCGAGCAAACCGAAATCACGTTCAGCCCCGGCATCGACTTCGAGAATCTGTAATTCCGCGGCAACGCCAGGCGCAATCCATGCACGCCACATGTCATTAGCCGGCCGAGAGATCGTCGTCGCCGTTTGCGGCGGCATCGCCGCATTTAAGACCGCGGCCTTGGTCAGTGCGCTGGCGCAGCGCGGCGCAGGCGTCTCGGTCGTGATGACGAAGTCCGCGCG
>JAJDEG010000208.1 GCA_029259895.1 Planctomycetota bacterium | reverse complement strand
TCGAACAACAACTCGCCGACGGAGAGTTGCGGCTGCTCTACGCCTCGCCGGAGCGGCTGGCCACCACTTCGTTTCGCCGCCTGCTGGGGAATGTCGACCTCCGCACGATCGCCATCGACGAGGCCCACTGCATTAGCCACTGGGGCCACGATTTTCGCCCGGAGTATCGGATGCTCGCCGAACTTCGCGATGTCTTTCCCGATGCATCGCTCCACGGCTTCACCGCCACGGCGACCGAGCAAGTCCGCGCCGACATCGTCTCGGCGTTGCGGCTGCGCGAACCACTGGTCATGGTCGGCGACTTCGATCGACCGAATCTGGCCTACCGAGTCGTCCGTCGCGAAGACGTCTTCGAGCAAGCCGTCGACGTGGTCGAACGTCACAACGTCGGCAAGCCCGGCGGCGACGCCGGCATCATCTATTGCATCCGCCGCCGCGACGTCGACGATATGGTCAGCCACCTCAAGTCCGTCGGCATCGCCGCGATGCCGTACCACGCCGGCATGTCCCCCGCGGCCCGCAAGAAGACGCAAGACGCCTTCAGCACGGAACGCTGCGACCTAGTCGTGGCCACGGTCGCCTTTGGCATGGGCATCGATCGCTCGAACGTGCGTTTCGTGCTGCATACGGGCATGCCCAAGTCCATCGAGCATTACCAGCAGGAAACCGGCCGCGCCGGCCGCGACGGTCTCGAGGCCGAGTGCGTTCTGCTATACAGCGGCAGCGACGCGATGTTGTGGCGCAGTCTGCTCGACAAATCCGCCAGCGAATCCGAGACGCCCGTCGATCCGGCTTACGTCCGCGTCGCCAAGCGGCACGTCGACGACATGGAAAACTTTTGCCGGCCGACGCGCTGCCGGCACCGTTCGCTCGTCGAATATTTCGGGCAATCGTACGCCAAGGAAACCTGTCAGGCCTGCGACGTATGCCTCGGCGATCGCACGCCGCTCGCCGACGGCCAGACGATCGCCCGCAAGATTCTCTCCTGCGTAGCGCGGCTCGATCAGCGTTTCGGCGCGTCGTACGTGGCGAGCGTGCTCCGCGGCGAGAATAAGGACGTCGTTCGCCAGCGCGGTCACGATCAGCTCAGTACGTTCGGATTGCTTGCGGGCCACACCGTTCGCCAGGTGCGCGATTGGATCGACCAATTGCAGGCTCAAGAGGCGCTGCTTCGCGAAACCGACGACCAGGGCGACTTCCCCGTACTCAAGCTCAACGAGCGGTCGTGGGAAATCATGCGCGACGAATGCCGTGTGCAGTTGTTCGGCGAAGAGAAAACCGCTCGACGACGCAAACGCGGCAAGCGCGGCGTCGATGCCGCGAACGAGGCGGACGAGTACGAAACGCAGCGGCCACGAAAGTCGACGCGGCGTTCGCGAGCCGAAGTTGAGTCGTGGGAAGGCGTCGACCGCGATCTGTTCGAGGCGTTGCGAGTCGCCCGCCGCCAACTTGCCGAAGAGCGTGGCGTCCCGCCGTTCGTCATTCTCGGCGACGCCAGCCTTCGCGATATCGCCCGCCGAAGGCCCGGTCAACACGAGGGCTTGCGGATGGTCTACGGTATCGGCGAAGCGAAGCTCGCCCAGTTCGGCGACACCCTGTGGGCCACGCTCGACGAGTTCTGTCAGGCAAACGGGCTGTCGCGCGACGTCGAGGTGCCGCCGGATTCGACGAAACGCAAGGCCGCCGTCGAAAACACGCTCGACAACACGCTCGACGACGATCGTTCTTCGCCTAAGGTTCGCAGGCAAAGCGCGGAAAAAGCCAGAGCGTTCGATCTATTCCGCGAAGGCAAATCGCTCGACGACGTGGTGCTGACCACAGGCCGGGCCTACACCACGGTCGCCGACTACCTGGCGGAATTCATCCGCGAGGAGCAGCCGGCCTCGGTTTCCGCCTGGGTGAGCGACGAAATCTACGCCCAAGTGGCCGCCGCGGCCGAAAACGAAGGCCGGCAAAGGCTCAAGCCGATTTTTGTCGCCCTGGACGAGCGCGTCGCCTATCCGGCCATTCGCATCGTCCTCGCCCACTTGGCCATCAGCCTCGGCGATCCCTAATCCGCCGCAGACAATCGTCGAGAAAAGCATTAGAATCCGAGCGACGTATACTTTCGCGGACCTCGCACCCGGCCAGCCGTTAGCGTCCCGCGACGTTCGCGTCTCCGCGAAAAGTCATCCGCGTTGCCCTGCCCCCGACCACCCAACCCCGACCCCCGACTCCCATGTCCGCAACCCTCACCGTCGACCCGTTCAAGGCCCGCGGCACCTTCGATACCGGCAGCGGCACGGCCGGCATCTATCGCCTCGCTCGGCTGGAGCAACTCGGCCTTACGAAGATCGACAAGCTGCCATTCTCGATCCGCGTGTTGCTCGAATCGGTACTCCGCAACTGCGACGGCTACCTCGTCGGCGAGGACGACGTCAAGAATCTCGCCGCGTGGAGCGCCGCCGAACCGGCCAAGCTCGAAATTCCGTTTCTGCCCGCGCGAGTCGTGCTGCAAGACTTCACCGGCGTGCCGTGCGTAGTCGATCTGGCCGCCATGCGTAGCGCGATGCAGCGGCTCGGCGGCGATCCCAAGCGGATCAACCCGCTGATTCCCGTCGACTTGGTGATCGACCACTCGGTGCAGGTCGACGCCTTCGGCGCGGAAGACTCGCTCGCCCGCAACGTCGAGTTCGAATTTCAGCGCAATCGAGAGCGCTACGAGTTTCTCCGCTGGGGACAAAAGGCCTTCGACAACTTCCGCGTCGTGCCGCCCAACGTCGGCATCGTGCATCAGGTCAATCTCGAGTTCCTCGCCAAGGGCGTATTCCTTCGCGACGATCACGCTGGACCGGTCGCACTGCCCGATTCGCTCGTCGGCACCGACAGCCACACGACGATGATCAACGGCCTGGGCATCGTCGGCTGGGGCGTCGGCGGCATCGAGGCCGAAGCCGTAATGCTCGGCCAACCGTTGTACATGCTGCTGCCCGAAGTCGTCGGCTTCGAACTCAAGGGCCAGCTTCCGCCCGGCGCGACCGCGACCGATATGGTGCTCGTCTGTACCGAGATCCTGCGTAGTTCGGGCGTCGTCGGCAAGTTCGTCGAATTCTTCGGTTCCGGCGTGTCGACGATGGCGCGGGCCGATCGGGCGACGATCGCCAACATGGCCCCGGAGTACGGCGCCACGATGGGCTTCTTCCCCATCGATGCCGAGTCGCTTGAATACCTGCGACGCACCGGCCGCACCGAAGCCGAGGTGCGACTCGTCGAGCGGTACGCCAAGGAGCAGCAACTCTTCCGCACCGTCGATGCGCCCACGCCGACGTACACGAAGACGCTGTCGCTCGACCTCGCCACGGTCGTGCCCTCGCTCGCCGGGCCGAAGCGACCGCAAGATCGCGTGCCGCTCTCCGACATGAAGCAGTCGTTTCGCAAGTCGCTACACGCACCAATCGCCGAACGCGGCTTCGCCCTCGACGCCGCCGCGACGGCCACGCATGCCACGGTCCACGACAACGGCCATTCGTCGGACATTACCCACGGCGCAGTGGTGATCGCCGCCATCACGAGTTGCACGAACACCAGCAACCCGTCCGTCATGGTTGCGGCCGGCCTGCTCGCCAAGAAGGCCGCGGCCAAGGGACTCAAAGCGAAGTCGTACGTGAAGACCAGTCTCGCTCCCGGTTCGCGCGTGGTGACCGACTATCTCCGCGCCGCCGGACTCGAAGAGGCGCTCGAAGCGGTCGGCTTCTACACGGTCGGCTACGGCTGCACGACCTGCATCGGCAACAGCGGTCCGCTCCCCGATTCGGTCGCCAAGGCGGTGACCGAGGGCGACTTGGTCGCCTCGGCCGTGCTCAGCGGCAACCGCAACTTCGAGGGCCGCGTCAATCCGCTCGTCAAAGCAAACTACCTCGCCAGCCCACCGCTGGTTGTGGCTTACGCACTGGCTGGCACGACCGACATCGACCTCACCACCGAGCCGCTCGGCAAATCGAGCGACGGCACGGACGTGTTTCTCAAGGACATCTGGCCCACGCGCGAGGAAGTCCAGCAGACGATCGCCACGGCCGTGCAGGCCAAGATGTTCGAGAATCAATACGGCAACTGCTTTGCGTCGAACGAAATGTGGAACGCCATCGCCACCAGCGAAGGCGACCTGTATCAATGGAACGACGAGAGCACCTACATCCAAGAGCCGCCGTTCTTGGTCGACCTCGCTCGCGAACCGTCGCCGATTCAGCCCATCCGCGGCGCGCGTGTGTTGGCCGTACTCGGCGACAGCGTGACGACCGATCACATCTCGCCGGCCGGCTCGATCGCCAAGACGGGTCCGGCGGGCAAATACCTCATCGAGCACGGCGTCCAAGCCCACGACTTTAACAGCTACGGTGCCCGCCGCGGCAACGACCGCGTCATGACCCGCGGCACCTTCGCCAACATCCGCATCCGCAACCAACTCGCCCCCGGCACTGAAGGCGGCGTCACGCGCCACCTTCCCGGCGGCGAAGTCATGCCGATCTACGACGCCGCCATGAAGTATCAGGCCGAAGGTGTGCCGCTGGTCGTGTTGGCCGGCGCGGAATACGGCACCGGCAGCAGCCGCGATTGGGCCGCCAAGGGAACCTACCTGCTCGGCGTTCGCGCGGTCATCGCGTCGAGCTACGAACGCATCCACCGCAGCAACCTCGTCGGCATGGGCGTCCTGCCGCTCGAATTCCTCGCAGGCCAAACGCACAAGTCGCTCGGCCTGACCGGCGAGGAAACGCTAGAGATCGTCGGACTCGACGATAACCTTAAGCCCCGCAGCACGATCGCGGTCAAGGCGACCCGACCGGACGGCAGCACGAGCGAATTCAAAGCAACCGTCCGCATCGACACGCCGGTCGAGATCGACTACTACCGCAACGGCGGAATTCTGCAGACCGTGCTACGCAAGCTGCTAGTTCAATAATTAGCCATCAAGCCTGACGCCTCAAGCCTCAGCCCTGCACCTACTCCACGTCGTACGGCGCGATCGGCAACACTTGCGCCCCGTCGCTGCCGTGGAGTTTTCCCTTTGGCCAGAACCGCGGTTCGACGACCAGCGACGCACCCACGCTGCCGCGGCTGGCGTCGACGTTCGCACCGACGCGGACCAACAGCGATTCGCCGATCCGCGTGAGCGCGAAGTTCTGGCCGATATTCCCGTCGTCGCCCAGATCGACCGACGCGCCGGCGGCTGCGATCCACTTGGGGCTGATCTTGTGAGTGAACGAACCGTTAAGCACGGTCGCGCTCAGCGGGCCCTCGATCGATCGCACGCCGAGGTACACGCTGCCGTTGGGCGGACGATTCAAGAATCCGCCCGCGCTGAAGATCCTCTGTCCGCTCTCGAAGAAATCGAACACGCCTTCGCTAACCAGCGTCACGCGGTCGCCCACGTGCCAACGGAAGTCGTACTCGGCCAAACCGAATTCTTGGCCAAAATTATCTCGGTCCGCCTTCGGAAAGTACATCGCCCGCGTGTCGAGCGTCACCAGATCGACGATCCGCTCGTTGCCCGGCGCGCCGCGTTTCGTCTGCCAGCGCTGGCGAATGCCAAATTTCACAGCCATCAAATCGTCGACGACTTCCGTACTCGGCGAGGTCACCCAACCGCCCAACCCGCTCCGCATCGCGTAATACCGTTCGTCGAAGGCCAGCGGCACGTTGCCGCCCGGCATGCCGCCGAACGTGTCGAAGAAGAACCGCCGGCGAAAATGCTCGACCGCGTCGTCGTCGAGTTCGTCGTACAGCGGAAAACGACTCAAATCGCGATTCGCCTCGGCGAAAAAGATATCGCTGTCGAGCGTCACCTTGTGCGCCAGTCCGTGAATATTCAGCAGCTCGCTATCGACCATCGGATTGACCGACCACAGCGGAATGCTCGACCGGATCCCCACTTGGCCGTACACGCGGTCGGTATCTTCACCGGTGATATCCTGCCCCCAGTACGCTGCTTCGCCGAGCGCATACGGCACGATGCGAAACGGCCCCAGCGAAAACGGCAGATCGAGCTCTTGCCGCGTCGCCGCTCGAAGGCCCTCGCTCTCGACCTCCCACGCCAGCGGATCGAACTTCGCCGCGTCGACCGGATCGAGCGGCCTGGTCGCCGTTTCGAGCTTCGAATACCCGACGTGCGAATGTTCGTACCACGTTAGCCGATCGAACATCAACGACTGACCGAGCCAAAAATGTTCGAGCCGCGGCAGTTCCTCGGTCTGGGTGAAAAAATCGTTGTAGCGCGCGTTGCCCGACAAACTCAGCGACGTGTTCTCGTGCAGCCATTTCAGCTCCACGCTGCTGTCGAAGTCCTTTTCCTCATCCCACTCGCGCTCGAAGTACTGTTCGAGGAAGTTGCGGTCGCTGATCCATCCCAGCTCGGCCGTCAGCGTGAGTGAATTGTTGATCCGATGCCGATGCCGGTTAATGATGCGGCCGCGGAACTCTTCCTCCGGCGTAAGCGAACGGCGATCGCGGCCCAGGTTGTCCAGACCGTTGTCGTTGATGCCCCAAGCGTCGATGAAGCCCGTGTACGGTCCCGGCAGGCCGAGAAGCCCAACGCGATCGTAACCGATCCGCGTGCCAAGGGCCGGACCGCGGTCGCCGAGATAGTCAAGGTCGAAGTCCCACTCCGTTCCGCTCGGCGGGTTGCGGATGCCGAACACCTGGTATCCGTTCCAATTCGTGTAGACCTGATTGCCAAACACGTTGTCGCTCTTGACGCGAAGCTCGTTGAGATAAAACGTCGGCCGCTGCAAGTCCGTCTCAACCGTCGGCCACCACAGCACGGGCAGTCCTTCGACGTACACCGTGTTGTTGTATCCGCCGGCCATGTACTGATGATCGACGAGTTGCTCGCCCGTTTCCGGGTCGATGACCGGCCCGCCCGTGAACGAATTGACCATCGGCCGCTGGATGTCGGTAAACGTCAGCCGCTTCGATTGGAACCAGTAACTCGGAATCCCCAACCGGCTCGTCGTCAGGGCCGCGTTCGTGGCCTCGAAATGATCCCGGTCGAGCTGTCGCACCACGTCGGCCCGCAGCCGAATCAGCCCCGCATACTCCGGCACAGGCGTAACGAGTTGTGCGTCGAGCACCGTGCCGCTGCGCGTCTTGACGTTGTAGTACATCCGTTCGGCGTACATGATCCGCTGGCCCTGGCGGAACACAATGTTCCCTTCCATATACAGTTCCAGCGGCATGTCGTCGTTCTGCAGCGATTCGCCGGTTAGGTTCGAATCTTCCATGCCGCTCGTCCAGATCACGATCCGATCGGCGGCCACGTCGATGCTGCCGACGTCGGTCAGCCCGTCGATGATGATATTCACGCCCGAGTTTATCACGGCCACCGATTCCGTCGGTCCACTGGGCGACCATCGCGCCCTCACGGGCATACTGCTGCGCGGGAACATGCGCAGTCGCCGCGTGCCCGGCGAAACCGTCGCCGTCGGCACCGGCTGATTGACCGTGTCGAACGAGTTAAACTGCGTGCGGCGGATCGTCGGGCCGTCGTCGGGATAACGCTCGGCCGTCGCGCGGCGGTAGATCGCTGGCGTTTCCGCCGGCTCGCCCGCCATCCGTGCGATGCGGACTTGCGGCGCTGCAGCGGCGGCGTAGCGCGCGAGCAGTTTGCTTTCCCCGTGTGCGGTGGCCACGGCGTTAGAACTCGTCGATTCCGAAAGTCCAGCGAGTGCGACCGCGTCGCGCGGCGAAACGCGCTTTCCGTCCTCGGCGGCATCGCCTTCAACGTACACCGTCACTCGATAGTCGCGCGATCGGCCACGACCCGGCGGTTCGACCCAAACCACCGCCTGGCGGCCGCGGACGAACGACGATCCTTGACCGACGTGAACGCTACCCGAAAGAAACCAGACATCGGTCTCGCCTTCGCGCCACCGCTGCGCCTGGTCCGCGGCGACGACGATTTCGTGCCCGGCGGAATCGGCCGCCGTCGTCGGCGCGGCCGCGGCAAACCGCGGCGTCGACAAACCAACGCCAGCAACGATGCCGGCAACGATGCCAACGACACCGAACAATCGCCACATGTAACCGACGACAACGCCCGCGCACGTCTGATCCTGTAGGAGGCGAATCCCTTCGCCGAATGAATTGCCTCGAACCGGCATTCCACTCGAATTCCGCCCGCGCGCAATCCCAGCCACGCGATCGCTCCGGCGCGCGCGAGTGATTCTCGCCACCACGTGGGTCGCTGCGTGCAAGACTGGTCGGCGTCCTTGCCTGTTGAGGAGAACTGCGCCACCCGTCGTTCCGCGCTTAACGCGAAAGACGGAGCTACGCCACTCGTTGGCGCACAAGGCGACGCAAGTGCGGGAAAAGCGGGCGGGATTATAAGGACGCTTCGCCCCCAGCGTCAAGGCACGTTCGACGCCGGCGAAATGACGAAAACCGCGACGCCATAAGACCTTGCGTCGTTGCGCTAGCACCGCCGCCAGCAATGCCGACAGCACTGCCAACAGCACCGCCAACAGCACCGCCAACAGCACCGCCGCCATCCGGCAGCTACGCAACCCGCCGCGCCCATCGCCCTTCGCCGCCCGTACGCCGCCAATCCTCCTATTCCAGCGGCCAAAACCCGGCGATTTTTCGCCCACCGGTGATAGACTTTTCACCGGCGATGCTTTAATGTCATCGGTGTCGTCGACCGGCCACTCAGGGCGTCGAGCCGCCGCGTTACTCCGGTGCTCGCATGCTAGCGTCGGCCGCGTCCTATTCGCACCGCGCCTATTCCCACCGCGTTTGTGGAGACCCTTGCGATGCACGATTTTGAATTCGCCGCGCCGCAAACCGAAGCCGAGGCCGTCGCATTGCTCGCGCCCGAGCGCGGCAGGGCCGAAGTCCTCGCCGGCGGGACCGATCTGGTTCCGCTCATGGAGAAAATGGTCGTCGCGCCCCAGCGCGTGGTCAGCATCGGTGGAATCGCCACGCTGCGGATCATCGAACGCGACGACGAACGCCGCGAGATCGTAGTCGGTGCAGGCGCCACACTCGACGACCTGCTCAAGAGCGAAAAGCTCGCCGGTTTCCCCGCCCTGCGACAAGCCATCGAAGGCATCAACAGCCCGCAGCTTCAATCGCAAGGCACCCTCGGCGGCGAAATCTGCCGCCGCCCCATGTGCTGGTACTATCGTAGCGGACACGGTCTCCTGGCCGACCGCGGCCGCATGGTCGCCGAAGGAGACAATCGCTTTCACGCCATCTTCGGCAACGGCGGCGCGGCAAAGTTCGTCCATGCGTCGCGGATCGCGCCGGCCCTGGTCGCGCTCGGTGCGTCGCTGCGGATTATCGGCCCGAGAGTCGACGACGAAAAATTCGTCCCCGCCGGCGATTTCTTCCGCACGCCACGCTCCGACAGCGACCGCGAGAACATCCTCCGGCCGGGCGAACTGGTGTCGCACGTCATCTTGCCGGAGTCGGACGCCTTCTCGAACGCAGCGTCCGGCGCCCCGACGAACGCCACTTACGAAGTTCGCCAAAGTGCCGGCCCGGACATGCCCCTCGCCGCCGCCGCCGCCGCGCTCGATATCGTCGGCGGACTCGTTCGCACCGCGCGGATCGCGCTCGGTCAGGTCGCCCCGGTCCCCTGGCTCTCGCCCGAAGCCGCCGCCGCGATCGTCGGGCGACCCGTAAGCGAGTCGACGGCCGAAGCCGCCGGTATGGCCGCCGTCGCGCGGGCCACGCCGCTCTCCGGCAACGCGTACAAGGTGCAACTGGCCAAGACCGCCGTCAAACGCGCGATTCTGCTGGCCGCCGGTCACGAAGTGGGAGGTTTCTAAAGATGGCATTCCAAAAAAGCTACGACGAACTACCCGTGGTCGACCAACCGGCCTGCATCCACCTCCGCAGCAAGTCGCTCTACGTCTCCGGCCAAATGGACCGCGGCGAAGCCCACGAAATCGCCAA
>JAJDEG010000207.1 GCA_029259895.1 Planctomycetota bacterium | reverse complement strand
TACGCAAGAACGCCCTTCACCACATGCGCCTCTTCCGCCGTCGTTAGCTTCTCCTCCAGCCCGTGCCGCAGCACGGTCAGTCGCGTGTGGTCGATGCCCATCAGATGTAGCAGCGTGGCGTGGAAGTCGCGGATGTGGACTTTGTTTTCTGCGGCTCGCAGGCCGATGGGGTCGGTGGCTCCGTAGGTGATGCCTGGCTTGACGCCGCCGCCGGCTAGCCAGGCTGAGTAGCCCCAGGGGTTGTGGTCGCGGCCTTTGCCTTGTTCGCTCATCGGCATGCGGCCGAATTCGCCTGCCCAGATGACGAGCGTGTCGTCGAGTAGTCCGCGGCGGCGCAAATCTTTGAGCAGACCGGCGATCGGCTTGTCGGTTTGCCCGCAGTATTGGCCGTGGTTCTTGGCAACGTCGTTGTGTGCGTCCCAACCATTGGTGTCGCCGGAGTAAAGCTGCACGAAGCGCACGCCGCGTTCGACCATCCGCCGGGCAAGCAGGCAGCGCGTGCCGAAGTCGCGGGTTTCCTTGGCATCGACGCCGTACAGGGCGAGCGTTTCGGCCGATTCGTCCTTGATATCGACGAGGTCGGGCGCGGCGCTCTGCATGCGATAGGCGAGTTCGTAGGACGCGATGCGGGCGGCCAGCTCATCATCGCCGGGCCGGTCGGCAAGATGCTTTTGGTTCATGCGACGGAGCAGATCGAGAGCGCGGCGTTGCTGCGTGGCTCCGATCTGCGGTTGTGGGGCGAGATGTAAGATCGGCGAGCCGGCGGCGCGCATCGGCGTGCCTTGGAACATGGCCGGCAAAAAACCGCTGCCCCAGGCGGGCGGACCGCCTTTGATGCCGGGGCCGCCGTCGAGCATGACGACGAACGCGGGCAGGTCGTTGTTTTCCGTCCCCAAGCCATAAGTAACCCACGAGCCGACGCTCGGCTTGCCCATCAGGATGCTGCCGGTGTTCATCTGATAGACCGACTGCGGATGGTTGACGCTGTCGCCGTGCAACGAGCGGATGACGCACAGCTCGTCGGCACACTCGGCGATGTGCGGCAGGAAGTCGCTGATCTCGATGCCCGATTGGCCGCGAGGGCGGAACGGCTTGATCGGGGCGAGCAGCGGATTGTTGGCCACGTCGCGGCGAGTCATCACCGCGCCGAAGCTTTCGGGCAGCGGATGGCCGGAATACTTGACGAGGTCCGCCTTGGGGTCGAACAAGTCGACGTGGCTGGGACCGCCGTGCATGAAGAGCCAGATGACGCGCTTGGCGCGGGCGGCGAAGTGGGGCTTCTGCGGGGCGAGCGGATTGCCGGAGTTGGCGGCTGCGGCAGCGCGGGCAGTTCGCTGTTCGCCGTCGAGAAGCGAAGCGAGGGCAAACATGCCGAGGCCGCCGCCGGCTTGCGCGAGGAACTGGCGGCGGTTGGTCGGCAGTTGATTCTTGACGTGTTGATTGGTCATCGCGGCAACGGAGGTTGGAAGTACATCGTAAGACAAATCGTAAGACTAATCGCCCCTGAGTCTTGCAAATACAACGAGCGCCGCGACGAGAAGGCCGAGCACGAGCAGCCCGTATCGCCGCATGAAGGGAATCCGCGCCGGCGGCAGTTCGCCCTGAAAATTCTTGGGATTGATTTTCAATCCGCTGCCGCACACATCGCATGCGACCAGATAATTGCGTTCGGTGACGCAGTTGAAAACGAAATAGAAGCCGAAGTAGCGGTAGTTGAGCACGACGCTAAAGGGGCGCTCTTGGTCACAGTTTTCGCACGGCTGTTCGCCGACCGCCCCGAGTTGCACGACATCGCCGCCAGAACTCCAGATAATCACGATCGCGCTCCGATGAATCGTTAGTTGACGCCGACGGATTGAGCGGCGTGTTTGCCCGCGTGCCACGGCGGCCGTAGGCGACTGGTCACACCCTCCTAATTTACGCGACGCCACCCCGCGGCGGCAACTCGGCCGTCTCAAGGTAGGCCGTGCCCGCGGCGACGCGACAAAAAAACCCGACTGGCCTGTTGACACATAGGCAATTGCCTATATTATAAATGCATGGTTCGCGCCGCAGAAAACGCCGACGTATTTGCCCTCGTCGCCTGTCCGACGAGGCGGAAGATCATCGAATTGCTGGCCGAAGGCGAACGGCCGGTGACCGACCTCGTCGCGCATCTGAGGATTCGCCAGCCGTCGGTCTCCGAGCAGCTCCGTCTGCTCCGCGATGCTGGCCTGGTGGAAGCGCGCCGCAGTGGGCGGCAACGGCTCTATTCGCTCAACGCCGCAAAGATCAAGCCGATCGCCGATTGGGCGACCGCCTTTTCTCGGTTCTGGGACAAGAAGCTTGATGCACTCGCGTCGCACTTGAGCAAGAAACTCAGCCAGTCCAAGGCCGACAAGTCGCGTCGAACTAGCCCGCCATCCAAGGACTGACCGCCGGAGCAGAAACTCATGGCCAACCAACTCCGCAAAGAAGTTTTCTTTCCGTTCCCGCCAGACGACGTGTGGCTGGCGATTACCACGCCGGAAGCGATCGCCGAATGGCTGATGCCCAACAACTTCAAGCCGGTCGTCGGCCACAAGTTCCGC
>JAJDEG010000206.1 GCA_029259895.1 Planctomycetota bacterium | reverse complement strand
ACGATCCATGTTCGTAACCGTCACCATCCCCAACGGCGAACGACGCCATCAACACGCCCTCGTCAACGGAATCCATGAGTCGATGGAACAAGCGGTCACGTTGGTCGCCAAACATGCCGACCACCGAATTGACGCTTTCGTATGGAAGCACGCCGTGCCGCCGCGGCTGGGCGAAATGGTTCGCGTCGAGGGCAGCGAGTTGCACCTCGTGCGCAAGAGCGGGCTGAGCGAACTCGTCGACGCGGCGCTGAAGCGGCACGACCTGGCCCGGCTACGTGCGACCAACGAGGCGCTCACCCAGCGCAACGCCCACCTAGCGTCGCGGCTGGAAGTCAAAAAAACGCTGACGCACGCCGTCCTGCACAAGGAAACGACCCCAGCCTGTCAGGCCCGGTATCTGTGGGTGGCGGCCACGCCGCAGACAGCGCGGGAAAATATCGTGGCCGATTTCGCCCGCTGCCAGGCACCGTGGATGTTCGAGCGGGCGATGCTCGCGCCGGATCGGCAGACCGTCGAACATCTCAACCGCCTGGCCCAAGAGAACCGGCTCAACCAGCCGGATTTCGTCCGCTCGCGCGGCATCGCCCACGAACGGACGCTACTGCACGTCGACGATCGCATCCAAGTGCTTCGCGACGACGCCGAACTTGGCATTCGCGCCGGCGATCTCGGCGAGATCGCCCATCTCGACACGACGACGCGGACCGTTGCGCTCGCTCTCGATCGCAACCAGATGGTGGAATCGCAAGTCGTGTTCGTGCCGCTGCGTGAGTTTCCGCATCTCGACTTGGGTTACGCGGCGACCTACGAGCAAGCGCCCAAGCTGCGGCTCGAACATGTGATGGTGTTGGCCGATACGACCAGCCCGGCGGCCGAGTTGGTCGAGAGTCTCACCGCCAAGCACGTGGATATTCATTGCGACCGACTGGCCGCGGCGATGCATTTTCCGCGGCTGCTGTCCCGCGAACTAGCGGACCCGGCGCAGCAGATCGATCCCGCTGCCGATCCGCTGCTCAACCACCCCTTAGTCCAGGAGCGATGAAACGATGGACCCAACTTGCCAACGAAGACAATCTCCGCTCAAAGCCGCCCTTGACATGGCGGTCTTCGGGTGGACGACGTATCTGCTGCCGGCGATCGCGGCGGCCGCGCTGGGCACGGTCATTTACCGCGCCGGTACTTCTCTCTTCTGGCCGCTCGCGATCGTAGCCTTTTTTTTCTGGGCTGTGTCCTATTTTTCCGTGACGGCGTACCGCCGCGTGCTGCTATTACCGCATGTGACGGACATGATGCTCGATCCTCCGAGCGACGAGTATGTGGCCTTCGCCGCGCAGCAGACGTTCTTCGCCATAATTCCGCCGCTGGCGCTGTGGCTCATGCTCGGCACGCATCATCCTCGGTTGCTGCCCGTCGCCGCCGCAATGGCGGCGATCTATTGGGTCGTGGGATTGGCGTTCAACGTCGCCTACTTCCAGCGTCACGGCCAGCCCTATATCAGCGACGGCGCCGCTGGACAGCGCCTCAAGCCCGCGGCAGCCCTTCGCGAGGTCGTCAAGCGCTCTTCAGCAAATCACGAACACACGGTTTCTTGGGGCGGCGTTCCGCTCGCCCCCGATGCCGTTCCAAGGAATGCGCTGTTGCTTGGATCGGTCGGTTCCGGGAAGACCTTGATTGCCCGTCAGTGGTTGGCGGACCTACTTCCATTGGTCACTCGGTATCGAAATTGGCGCGCGCTAATCGTCGATCCCAAATGGGAATATTACTCGTACGTTCTTTCGCTCGTGCCGGCGTACAAGGTGGTCGCCATCAACCCGGGCGACGCGCGCGGTTGCGCCTGGATGATCGCCGAGGATGTCACGTGCGACGAACACATCCACGAAGCCAGCCACCTGCTACTCCCGGCCAATAAGAATCAGAGCCAGCCGTTCTTCGACAATGCGGCCCGCCAATATTGGCTGGGGGTCATGCTCGCCTTCCACCGGCAAGCACCCGGTAAATGGTGGTTCAGCGACGTTTACTTTGCTACGCGTTCGGCCGAGCGGATGAAGGCGATTCTCGGCCTGCACCGCGTCTCCCGAGAAATCTTGCAGATTTACGCGGGCAATCAGCGCGTGTTTCTCGACGTTTACGCGACATTGGACAGCAATTCGGCCGATTTCTTTCCGATCGCGGCACGCTGGAGTCACACCCAACGGACCGCACCGCATCGCACGACCAGCCTCACGCGATGGGTCAACGGGAACCACGTGCTGCTGATCGGCCAAAAAGCGTCGGCCGACGCCGCACAGAGCCGGATCAATTCGGCGCTCCTCAAGCGGGCGTCCCAACTGCTTTTGGATCAGCCGACCGGCCAATCCACCAAGGATCCGGCGACCGCGTCGCGGACCCTTATTGCGATCGATGAATGCGCTCGCGCCGGGAAGCTCGACATCTTTCAAGTTCTTTCCAACGGACGCGATTACGGAATCGGAGTCTGCGCCGCCACGCAATCCGTGGAAGGCATGATCGAAGTTTTTGGCGAGAAGGCTTGGGAGGCGCTCGCCAGTGAATTTCATAGCGTCGGGTTCCTTAACACGAATAGTCCGACGACGGCCCGCTGGATGAGCGACCGCATCGGCAAGATGGCCGCTTTCCGCCAGTGGGATAAGCAGCCCGGCCGGTCCGCGCAGCCGGAAGCCTGGTTTCCCACGGTCGATCCGACGTTCTTCATGACGCTCGCGCAGGGCAAGAAAATCGGCCCCGGTCGCGTGCCCGGTGTGTTCGCCAACAGTCAGTGGGGCGCGTGGTATTCACAGGACGGCGTGTCGTTTCCGGCCGATTGCGCGGGCGTTCCTCAA
>JAJDEG010000205.1 GCA_029259895.1 Planctomycetota bacterium | reverse complement strand
GTCTCGTGCGTCTGATCGCCGAGCGCGAAGCGGCGAAGCAGACCACAAAGAGGACGATGCGCGGAACATGAATCGCAGGCCGGCCCAACGATCGATCGCCGCACGGGTGATCGCGATGCTCGTCGCGGCGTTGGTCGTCGTTCATACGGCGCGAGACGCGGTGGCTGACTTTTCGTTGACGCCGATCGCGACGGCATTGTCGACGCCGCCGGCAGCGACGCGGACGATCGAGTCGGTGGCGGCATGGTCCAATGCGAGTTCTGGCGTTTCGCAGCAACCGCATCCTGCCGTTGCCCGCATCATCGTGCCGGAGCGCGACGGCACGTCGTTCGGCAGCGGCACGCTGGTCGACATTACGGAGTCGCAAGGGCTCGTGATTACGAACTGGCACGTCGTCGAGACTCAATCCGGACCGATCACGGTGGCGTTTCCCGACGGGTTTCGTTCGCAGGCGACGGTGCTGAAGAAAGACGAGACGTGGGATTTGGCGGCGCTGTCGATCTGGAAGCCGAACGTTGCTCCGGTCTCGCTTGCGACCGAGCGAGCCAAACGGGGCGACATGCTGGCGATCGCCGGATATGGCGGCGGTAGCTACCGCATGGCCGCGGGGCGGTGTACGCAGTACGTGGCGCCCAGCGCGCGGCATCCGTTTGAGATGGTTGAATTGGCGGCCGCTGCGCGGCAAGGCGATTCGGGCGGGCCGATTCTCAATGAGCGGGGCGAATTGGCCGGCGTGTTGTTCGGCGAGGGGGACGGCAAGACTGCCGGCAGCGATGCGGGCCGCGTGGCGTTGTTTTTGGCGCCGATTCGCGGCGTGCAGAGCACGCAACTTGCGCGGTTGACCGCGGATCGTTCGAGCGGTGCGTCTGCGGGCGATGGTTGGCACGCCGCCGACGGGTCGCCGCCGGCGTTTGCGCCGATGGATCCGGGATCGGTCGCCGGACAGGTGGTGCCCAGCGATCCGATGGCGAGCCGGATTGCGCCGAGCAACCTGACGCCGAGCGCGGCGCTGGCGCCGAGCGCGGCGACGAACCATGCGGCCGGCGGTTGGTCGTGGCCGAATGCTGCATCGCAGCCCCATGCGCCGTTTTCTTCGTCGCCTTCGGCTGACGCCGCGGCACTGCTGCCGACGGCCGATGCTCGCCCTTCTTATCCGCCGCCGGCAAGCACGACCACGGCGGTGAATCCGCCGGTGGCGAGCGATGGCGCGGACAGCGGTGGGCAGAACGTGGAGAACGTTCTTGGCGCGACGCGATTCGAGCAGGCCAAATCGATATTGGCGATCATCGGCGCGATCGCGATCGTGGTGACGTTCTCGAAGGCGTTTGCAAAGACGTAGGTCGTGCTTGCGGCGAAGGGATCCGCATCTTACAGTTCTTGGATCGGCACTTAGACTTCGTCGAGCGGCTGCGTGGCGTCGCCGAAGGCTTTTGGGCGGAGGCCGGCTTTGTCCATGAGCGAGAGGTAGAGCCGGCACATTTGGCGGTTGGGCTTGCCCGCGTAGTCGAGGCACTGGCCGGTCTTGATGCGTCCGCCGCCGCCGCCGAGGACGAGGACCGGGAGGTTGCTGGCGTCGTGATTGCCCGTGAGCATGCTGGAGCAGAACAGGATCATCGAGTTGTCGAGCGCGGTGCGGTCGCCTTCTTGAATGGCGTCTAGCTTGGTGGCGATGTAGGCGAGCTGCGTGAGGAAGAACTGGTTGACCTTGAGCCAGTCGGCCGTGTCGGAATGCGACAGCAGGTGGTGGATCATGTAGTCGACGCCGAGGTTGGGGAACCGCAGCGATGAGTGGTCGTTGTTGAGCTTGAGCGTGCAGATGCGCGTGGCGTCGGTTTGGAAGCCGAGGACGAGGATATCGCACATCAGCCGCATGTGTTCGGCGATGTCTTGCGGGAGTCCGTTGGCGGGGCGGGGGATGTTGGGTTTTTCTAGCGTCGGTCGCCAGCCTTGGAGTTGGCCGCGCTGGCCGGCGCGGTCGATGCGCTGTTCGACGTCGCGGACGGAGTCGAGATATTCGTCGAGCTTGCGTTGGTCGGCCGTGCTAATGCGGCGGCGGAGGTCGGTAGCGTCGCCGAGTATGGCGTCGAGAACGCTTTTGTCGGCGCGGCTCGCTTCGTCTTTGAAAAGGCGATCGAAGGCCAGCGCGGGATAGAGTTCTAGCGGCGTGGGCGTGGTGGGCGAGCTCCACGAGATGTGGGAGCTGTAGAGCATCGAGTAGTTCTTGTGGACCGACGGGTTCGACTTCTCGCAGGCGAGTACGAGGCTGGGGACTTTGGTCGAGTTGCCGTGATGCTGGGCGAGGAGTTGATCGAAGCTGGTGCCGGAGCGGATGTCGCCGCCAGAGGCCAGCGGCGCGCCGGAGAGGAGATTGCCCGTCTGCGAGCTGTGGATGTTGCCCTTGAGGGCCTCGGCGTTGTAGAGGCCGCGGACGAACAGCATTTTTTCGCGAAAGGCGGCCAACGGTTCTAGGACTTTGCCGAGCTGCATATCGCGGCCGGTGCCTTTAGCCCACCATTCTTTGCTGTGAAAGCCATTGCCGGCGAAGAGGGCAGCGAGACGGACGGGGGCCTGGCTTCCGGCGTTCGACGTGATCGCCGCCGCGCCCTTGGCCGGTTCGTCGCCCCAGACGCGGAGCGATTCGAACCACGGGAGGGCCATCGAGACGCCGAGACCGCGGAGCATGGTGCGACGGGTGAATTGGTGGGTGGTCATTGGGCGCTCCTAGGGTTGATGCAACTCGATTGTATCAACGCAGTTACCGCGGGCCAATTGACACTGTTGAGTCATCGGCTGAGAATTGCCCGTTCGCTCTCGTGCGGGTTCACCGGTGGGCAAGCCACCCGTGCCGCAAAGCAGCGGCATTTCTCTCCTCTTCACCCGCTGCCCCGCGGATTATTTACCATGAATTTCGTCGAAAAAAACGATCCTGAAGTCTGGGCCACGATTGCTGCTGAGATTGAGCGGCAGGTGGATGGTTTGGAGATGATTGCCAGCGAGAATTACACCAGCCCGGCGGTGATGCAGGCGGTGGGAAGCGTGCTGACGAACAAGTACGCCGAGGGCTATCCGGGCCGGCGGTATTACGGCGGCTGCGAGCACGTCGACGTGACGGAAAATCTTGCGCGCGATCGGGCGAAGCAGCTTTTTGGCGCGGAGCATGTGAACGTGCAGCCGCATTCGGGCAGTCAGGCGAACATGGCGGTTTATCTGACCGCGCTGCAGCCCGGCGATACGGTGTTGGGGCTGGATCTGGCGCACGGCGGGCATTTGACGCATGGGATGAAGCTCAACATTTCCGGCATCCTCTACAACTTCATCAACTATGGCGTGACGCGGGATACGCATCGGATCGACTTCGATCAGGTTGCCAAGCTCGCCCGCGAGCATAAGCCGAAGATGATCGTGGCCGGGGCGAGCGCTTATCCGCGGGAGATTCCGCATGGG
>JAJDEG010000204.1 GCA_029259895.1 Planctomycetota bacterium | reverse complement strand
GTCTGCCCAGACGCTGCGCGTCGATTTCAACTCGAACCAGGACCAAGGCGGCGATTCCTCTGGGTTCGATCCGCAAGATTCGGTGGCGAACCACAATCAGGCGGGCTGGTCGTCCTATCATGCGAATCATGAAGTTGCGGCGGAATTCAGCACGGCCACCTACGGCTCGATCACCGTCACGCCGGCATGGCCAAATACGACGGACGTGCGCGTGCAGCAGTCGATCGACCGCAACGATCAAGACGGCAACGCGCCGTTCCAAGACGTCATCGGCAGCAACGACGCCAACTGGAATAATGCGGCGGGCGACATCAACCTGGTGACGGACTTCCTGGGCATCGACGCGCGAACCGGCGGCGGCGGCAACGGCGATTGGGACGGCACGACTGGCACGCCGACGTATATGACGCTAACGCTCGGCGGACTGAGCAACGCCCCCTACAACTGGACGTCGTATCATCACGATACGGAGAATGTGCATGGCTTCTTTAGCGTCGAACTTTCGCTCGACGGCGGCGCGAACTTTGCGCAACTCTCCGACGGGTATATGACCGACAGCACCGACTTGGGAAATCCGGCGTCGACGGACGCTGGATATTTGGGCACCTTCGTCGGCCCCGATGCCAGCTCGTTGCCCTCGACGTATACGACTTCGTTCGTGGCCGATGGCGTGAACGATGTCGTGTTCCGCTTCGCTCCGTACGCGAACACCGCCGTACACCGGCAGATTTGGGGCATCAACGGCTTCGAGCTCGAACAAGTCCCGGAGCCTAGCACGGTTGCCCTCGGTTTGATCGGCGTCGCCTGCCTGGCATGGCAAGCCCGTCGCCGACGCCGCGCCGCCTAATTGGCGACGTCGGGCAGAATAGAGCGAGTAAACTCGCTCGAATAGATACCTACTAAAACGACAACGCGTCGCGAGCTGTTTCCAACTCGCGACGCGTTGCTTTTTGACCTACCTACTTACCTTCGAGGCCGTTTCCTTCGTTAACCGCCGCAGCCGCACGATTTCTCGCTCGGGCAGCAGGGGCAGCAGCAAACCGGCACTTTGCAGCACACTTTCACCGGAACCTGCACGCAGACCACCTTGGGGCAGCAGCGGGTAACGGTGTAGGCGACCTTCTTCGGGCAGCACTTGGCCACCTTGACGGTCTTGGTGTAATGCACGGGCTTGCAGACCGTGTACGCCACCTTCTTGACGTGCTTCTCGGCAACCATCTTGCACACCGTGTACGGAACCTTCTTCGTGTGCGTTTCCTGAACCATCTTGCAGACCTTATACTCGCAGGTCTTCTTGATCGTTTCGGGAACCATCTTGCAGCACTTGTAGGTCTCGACGCGGACCTTGTTCTCGCGAACCATGTGGCAGACCTTGTACTCGACGGTCTTTCGCACGGTTTCGGGAACCATCTTGCAAACCTTATACGTCTCGACGCGGACCTTCTTCTCCGGCACCATGTGGCAGACCTTGTACGTGCAGGTCTTCTTCACGGTTTCCGGAACCATCCGGCACACTTTGTACGTCTCGACGCGGGTCTTGTTCTCGCGAACCATGTGGCAGACCTTGTATTCGCAGGTCTTCTTCACGGTCTCGGGAACCATCTTGCAGCACGTGTACGGCACTTCGCGAGTCTTCGTTTCGTGCACGTACTTCACGCAGTTGATCGTCTTCTTCTTGGTCTCGGCGACCCAGACTTTCTTGCAGCACTTCGTCGGCGGGCACTGGCAAGTAATGGTCTTGCAGCAACCGGGGACGTATTTGCAGCAGCAAGTGCAAGGATCGTAGACCCACGTGCCCGGCTCGCGGACGCACTTGGTGTACGTCTTGCCCGGGATTTCCGTGACCTGCGTTTCCCAGCGACCGCAGCAGACGTCAACTTCCTTCGTATAGTGAACCGGCTTGCAGACCGTGTAACATTCCGTGCGAACCTTCGTTTCGTACACGGGCTTGCAGACCGTGTAGCAAATCTCCCGAGTTTTCGTCTCCCACACCGGCTTGCAAACGGTGTAGCAGATTTCGCGGGTCTTCGTCTCCCACACCGGCTTGCAGACCGTGTAGCAGATGTCGCGGGTCTTCGTTTCGTACACGGGCTTGCAGACCGTGTAGCAGATTTCCCGAGTCTTCGTTTCCCACACGGGCTTGCAGACCGTGTAGCAAACTTCCCGAGTCTTCGTTTCCCACACCGGCTTGCAAACCGTGTAGCAAACTTCCCGAGTCTTCGTTTCCCACACCGGCTTGCACACGGTGTAGGTGCACTCTCGTTCATGCGTCTCGTACACCGGCTTGCAGACCGTGTACTCGCAGTCCTTGTAGTGCGTTTCGTTGACGTACTTGACGCAGTCGATCACTTTGTCTTCGTAGACGGTTTCGTTCACCGTCTTGTAGCAAGTGACATCCTGCTTCTCGTACACGACCTTTTTACAGGTCTTCATCACGGTGTAGCAGTGCTCTTCACAGCAGCATCCGCTACGTCCGAATCTGGCGGCGCCGAGATAACCGGCGCTCACCGTGTCCGCCGCCGCTGCGATCATTGCGATCGCGATAAGCGGCACACCCAGCAAGGCTTTCATGCTCCTGCCTCCTTTACGTGGACTCTGAAGGTGGGGGGGTTGGTCAAAATAGCCGAGCACGCCTTAGAGATTGTTCGGCCGTCACAGACTGCGTTCGTTAGCCCCGTTCCGCAAAATGCGTATCCAGCGCGTTGTGCTTACGCAACGTGGCCGGCGCAATATAACGGAAGTAGTGTCCGAACGTCCTCAAATATCGACAATCTAGGGAAGCAGCTTGAGATGGCGTAGATGGAATATTTGCAAAGACTGGAAAGACTTCGCCGTAAAACCAATGGCGGGCGGTAATTCCGGAGAATGCGGTCGACGCGGATTGCGCGAGCGGGCCGGTCATCCGGTCCGCCGACTTGCCCGACGTGAGGCCGTTGCGACGTCCCGCGCGAAACCGCCTATCCGCATTGCGTGCATTGGCCTATCGCGGCGATCGCTTTCATTTGACCCGCGCCAGATCGCGGCCTAAGAAACTTGTAAGGCAGTGCGCACCGCGCGCCGTCGGGTGTTGCGCCCATGGGCAGACAGGGCCAGTGCCGCGTGTCCTTTGAGCAAGCAGTGGGTCGTTCGCGTCGCGAAAGTTCGCGTCGAATCAAAAAAGGTGTCATCGATGAAGACCAATCGTCGGAAGCTCGGATTTACGCTGATCGAAGTACTCATCGTGGTGGTGATCATGGCCGTGCTGGCCGCGACCATCATCCCGCAGTTCACGTCGTCCAGTAAGGACGCGCAAGACGCGGCCTCGTCGTACAATCTGCACACGCTGCGCAGTCAGATTCAGCTTTATCGCACGGAACATGGCGGAATTTATCCGGCGATCGCCAACGACGCCGGCGGACAACCGTCTCTGCCCGCGCTGTACAGCAACACGAATGCGGCTGGTGCGGTCGGGACGGGCGCTAGCTTCCCGCTGGGGCCGTACATGATCGCCATTCCCGAGAATCCCTACGACGGTAAGAACTACGTCGAAGCGGCCGTCGCCTGGCCGCCGGCCGCCGCGACCGCAAACGGCGGTTGGCTGTACCACGCGGCGACTGGGCAGATCACGCTCAACACGGCAGGCCACCTCACCGACTAACGTTCGGCCGGAGATGCCGCCCGACCAAGTTTGCCCAAACTGTTTGCCCAAACTGTTTGCTCGACCTGATTGTGTAAAACAAGTGAAGGCCCTTCCGTGCATCGGTAGGGCCTTTGCTTATTGGGGCGTTCGGGATTCGCGGCCCCCTAGACTTGAAACACGAATCGTCCCGCCGCGATCGCCCGCGACGTCGGTTTCCCGCTCGCGCGAGCCTCGGCCTTCTTGCCTGAGTCGCCTCGTCCACGCAGATTCTCGTTCGCGGTCGCGACGCGATACGCTTCGCCCGCCGCGCGTGGAGTACGGCTGCCCGGCGCGCCGAACTTCTCACTATGGACTTCCGCGCGCCCGGACAGAGCAACGAACGTCGTCGGCGCGTCCGCGCCGACGATTCCGCTGCGGCCACGCTACCGATCCGCCCTCAGGCGCGTTCGGACGATGCCGGTGCGCGCGAGAAGTCTGGCCGGCGCTACGCCGACAACGGCCGACCGGACCGACAGCCCCGTCTGATGGACCTCGTTCCGCTGCGCCGCCTTTGGCAGAACGCCATCGCCATTTGCGGCGTCTTGGTGGTAGCCGGCTTGCTGGCCGGACATTGGGCGACGCATCGCGCTGCCGCAACGTTGCCTGAGGAACTGGTTCGCTCGCTCGACGTTCGAGCCAACGATTCACTTGCCGCCTGGACGAGAGCATGCATCCTCGCGGCAACCGCGGCGATGGCGATTCTCGTTTACGTCGTCCGCCGGCACCGCGCCGACGACTATCGAGGCGGATACCGCGTCTGGTTGTGGGCGGCCGCGGGAATGCTGATGATGAGCGCCGACGCCGTTGCCGGCCTCCGCGAAGCCGTGCGCGGAGTTTGCGTAGCGGAAACCGGTTGGTCGGGACCAGGAAACGGCTTCGTTTGGTGGGCAGGCCCGTGCGCGATCGTCGCCCTAACCCTTGGCACTCGACTCGTACTCGACATGCGCGAGTGTCGCGTGTCGACCTGGTGGTTGTGCGTCGCCGCGCTGGCGTGGACGATCGGCGAAGCTCTCGGTGCGATCGGGTTCGTATTTGCAGACGCGCTGACTTCCGATCTCGCAGCCGCTGGCCTCTCGATTCTCGGCCAATGGTGCTTGCTCGTTTCGATGAACTGGCACGCGCGGCACGTAGTGCTCGACGCCTCGGGTGCGTTGCGCTCGCGACGCAAGAAGAAGACCCGTCGCAAACTGCAATCGCGGCGTTCCCCGTCGCGGCGTTCCGCATCGCTCGACGCCGAGCCTTCCGCGGCGGCCAACACGGCGACGGCCAAGCGTCGAGAAGCACGCGAGTCGACCGCGTCGACGGCATCCGCGTCGACGTCTTCAACGGCAAGGCCCGCCGCCTCTAACAATCAATCGAACCTGGCGGCAAAGCTGACCTTCGGCGGCCGCGCCGCGCACGATGCCCAGCCCGATTCAAATCAACTCAGCAAGGCGGAACGCAAGAAGTTGAAACGCGAAATGCGTCGCGCCGCATGAATTTCGCTTGGGAAACGTTGATGACTCAACCGCTCGATTGACGGCAGGACGCGGCAGCCGCCCAGAGACGATCGAAGTGCGCATTTCGTGCCGCTGGCGCTGGCCACGTCGCTTGCGACATCGATCGCAGTTCGACTATGGTTAGGGCTAGCAGCCTGTTGAAAAAAGGGTCAGACCCTTGGGGAAACCTCGTTTTCGCCGGAGAATGCGCCGTGCCTGAGAGGGTCAGACCCCTTTTTCAACAGGCTGTTAGGGCCGGTTCCATTGGACGGAACTCACCTCGTTGGAGCGCATCGCTCGTTTCGTCGCCTTTGGCTCCGATTGCCTCTCGTCCACAGCCGGCTGATTGCGTGAACTACGATCCCTGCCTGCATGTCGTGCTCTATCAGCCCGAGATTCCTCACAACACGGGAAGCGTCGGTCGCACGTGCGTGGCAATCGGAGCCAAGCTATGGCTGGTACGCCCGCTCGGCTTCCGCGTCGACGATTATTACCTTCGTCGCGCCGGCCTGGACTACTGGGAACTTCTGGAGTGGGAGGTCGTCGACGACTGGGCAACGCTTTGCGCGCGACTAGAATGCCAATGGAACGCTGGCCGAGCGTGGTTATTTACCAAGAAGGCCACGCAGGCGTATACCGACGTCGCGTATGCACGCGGCGATGTACTCGTCTTTGGCTGCGAGACCCAAGGACTGCCCGAATCGATGATCGAGGAACACGCCGACCGCACGCTTCGTATTCCCACGCGCGATGCCGTGCGCAGCCTGAATCTCTCGAATGCCGCGGCCGTGGCAATGTATGAAGCGGTGAGACAGGGCGTGGGTCGGGATTCGGGATTCGGAATTCAGGATTCGGGGATACGAGACACTTGAATTGATTTGGAGCTTTAGCCGTGCAACGGTTTTCGGCAGGTGAGTTAACGGAATTTGCGACGGCGATTCTGCATGCTGGCGGCGTCGGCGCGGATGAGTCGCGACTGGTCGCTGAGAGCCTCGTGGGGGCGAATCTTCGCGGGCACGATTCACACGGCGTGATGCGCGTACCGTATTATCTCAAACAGGTCGCGGCCGCCGAGTGTCGCCCGGGCGCCGAGTTCACCGTGCTTAATGAGACACCTTCGCTGCTTTCCGCCGACGGGAATTGGGGGTTCGGCCAAACGCAGGCCCAGCAGCTCACAAAGCGGCTCATCGACAAGGCGCTCAGCGCCGGCGTCGGGCTGGGAACGCTCGTCCACGCATGCCACGTTGGTCGGCTCGGCGAGTACTGCGAGCTTGCCGCGGCGGCTGGACTTTGTTCGCTCATCATGGTTAATACGCACGGCGCGGCAAAGCGCGTTGCGCCGCCCGGAGGCAAAGCACCGCGATTGGGCACGAATCCGCTGGCTCTCGGCGCGCCGGGCGCCGCTGGGCCGCTCGTTCTCGACTTCGGCACCAGCGCCACGGCCGAAGGCAAGGTCCGCGTCAAGCGCATCGCCGGCCAACTCTGCCCCGACGGCTGGCTCCTCGACAGTGAAGGCCGGCCGACGAACGATCCAAGCTCGCTCTACGGCGATCCGCCTGGCACGATTCGTCCGATGGGCGGCGATCAATCTTATAAGGGCTTCGGCCTTGCGCTGATGATCGAG
>JAJDEG010000203.1 GCA_029259895.1 Planctomycetota bacterium | reverse complement strand
TGCTGACGCACGTTTGGCCGTGGTGGTTGCCGGCGATTCGCCGCGATGAAGACATTTGGATAGCAATCGCCGTTGGCCAATTGTCATTCTGGCCGCTGTTTGCCGGGTTGGTAGGCGTTCGCATTCGTCGGCCGGTAACTTGTTTTTTGGCGGGATGCGCTGCTGGGTATGGCATGTTGCGATACAGCCGATGGCAGTTCGGCTTTTACGGCTATGGCAAGAACTCCGCGAGGGACATCGAGCCGTTCGTGTATTTCGGCGCGGTTGGCGCCGTCGTGGCAATTGTCGTCTTCGTCGTTTGCGTTCGCGCAATGCGAAAGGCCGAACGCAAGCATGCCGACCGAATCGCCCGCCCCGTCGCCAGGTCCGGCGCGCTGGCTGGGTTGGCGATTTCGAGCGCGGTAACGCTGTTCCTGGGCGTGCCATGGCTGTGCCTTGCAAGCAGATGGGAGCTTACCGAGCGGGGGCCAAGCATCGCGGCGGTCGCCTTTGTCGGTGTCGCCGGACTCGCAAGCGCGAGTGCGCTTTGGGGACTCTTGCTCGCGCTCGTCCGCGACGCACCACAGCTCTCTTGGCGTCGAGTTGGCCTTCTTTCTGTCGCAAGTATCGGCATGGTTATTGGCATCGCCTCCTGGGTTCTCACGCCCTTCGTGCGTCACCACAGGGCATGCGAATCGCTGGCCGCGGCGGGCGTCGAAGTCGTCACGTGGGACCATTTCTACGGCGCGAAGCTGGAACAACGGTTGGAGCAATTCGGCATCACGCGGGAAGCTCCGTTTTGGAGCCGCTGGCATAAGGCATACGCTCCCGACGTCACGTCAATACGCATCGACGGCAAGAACGTGGCCATCGACGGATTGGCTTCATTAGCCGATTTGCGCGACGACGACTTGCATGTCGAAGTGACGAATCCCGACTCCGAGAATCGCATATTGCGCGAGCTTTCCACCGCACAGTGCGTTCTTTACTTGAGCATCTCCTTTTCAGCGTCAGAGGATGCGTTGTCCCCAGCCCCTGGCATCTTGAATGATGAAGCGTTCTCGCATATCGCGGCGATCAAGGATCTCTATTCCCTGAAGTTGTTCAATGTTCGCTTTACATCGGATGGTCTAGAGAGGCTGGTCGGAGAAGTTGATCTGGGGACGTTGCACATGAACTTCTGCAACGTCGATAACAAAATCGCGAATGTCGCGAGCAAGTTTGAAGACCTAGTATCCCTTGCCCTCTCGCAAACCGAAATAACGGACGACGGCTTGCGACCTCTCCGCGAGCTGAAAAAGCTCGACTATCTCTGGCTCGATGTCAGTCACGTTCGTGGCGACGGCTTGGTCCACATCGCGGCGCTGCCACGCTTGCTAAGACTCAGCTTGCAAGGATGCCCAATAACGGACGATGCACTGAGACATCTCGCTCGCCTCGACGAGTTGCTCCAACTCGACTTGCGAAATACCCAAGTCACCGGGCGCGGACTGCGATTTCTGGATCGATTGCCGTCGCTCGAGCAAATCGACTTGGATGGCGCGGCGCTCGACGACGCCGGGTTGATGAGCGCGGCATCGCTACCTTGGAAGGTAAAGTTGAATCTCGGGGCGACGCCCACGCTGACGCTGCCGGGAATTATCCTTATGCACGGCGAGCGATCACGGCTTCGCGCTTTGCCGGTTGGGCTGAGTTCTGCGGGCGAGTACGGAGCGGACGCGTTCGACGTCGATGACGCGGAATTCTCGGAGTTGATCGTTGAACCGTACGAAGAATGGCTCCGCGAGGAGTCCAGTGGCATCGACAGCGCCGACGATGGGGAGATGGTCGACGCCGAAATGGAGTTCGAGCACAACACGATCATTCTCTATCATTATGGAGTATCGGACGAACGGATCGAAGCGTATCGACGGAAGGTCTTTGGCGAGCCGAGCGACGACTAGGCGATTTCGGCGTTGATGTGGGTGGCGTGCGATGGGGCTGGCGTGCGATGTGGTTGGGCGTCCGCACTTGCCGCGCTGGGATGTCAGTCCTGCTAGCAGGCAGTTGGGTCGGATTTCAAGCGGTCTGGACTTGGTGGGAGGTTTTTGGCACACTTCCGCCCCCGTCGAGATGCTTGGTGCTGGCGGGTGTGCCGGGGCGTCGATCGCGTGCTTTTTTTCGGCTCATTCTTTTGTTTGCAGGAGCGCTTTCCGTGAGAATTACACGCCCAATCGCGCATTCGTCGGTGGCTGCCATCTTGTTTTCCGCGACGGTGCTTTCGGCGACGATGCTTTGTGCGCCGGTGACTGCGTTGGCTGACGGGCCGGCTTGGTGGGATCCGTTGAACATTGCGGGCAGCGCGACGCCGACGCGGTCGACGGCCCGCAAACCTGCCGCCAAGGATTCGTCGTGGTTCAAGCTGCCGGGATTCGGCACGGACAGCTCGAAGTCCGCGAAGCGGCCGACGACACGGAAATCGAGCGAGCCGTCGACGCTGACGAAGATGAACAACTCGACGAAGAAGTTTTTCTCGAATGCGAAGGACGCGGTGACGTTTGGCGGCGATAAGAAGAAGACGTCGACGCGGCCGACCGGCTACGGCGCGAGCGGAAGCGAGAAGAGCCTTTCGCGCGGCGCGAAGAAGGAATCGTCGGGCAATATCCTGACGTCGTGGTGGAAGACGGAGGAGCCGGCGCCGAAACGGCCGAGAACCGTGCCGGACTTTATTTCCGGCGAACGTCCGTAACGGGGCGGGGCACGTCGCGCGCGGATGTTCTGGAAAGCGAGAACGGTTGCGGTGAGTTGGCGAAACATGTTCGCGAATACGAATATATGTGCGGAGGCCGGGATGCTTCGCTCGACGGCGAACGCTGGCGAAATGCTCGTGCGGCGGTTGCGGCATGCGCGATTCGGCGTGGCGGTTTTCGCGGCGCTGTTGCTGGTGGCGTCGTTGCTTACGGCGGGATGCGCGCGGTTGTCGGGTGGGCATGCTTTGGAGGAGGACGACGCCGAAAGCGCACGGGTTGAGCGGCTGCTGGACGACGCTCCGGAATCGCTGAAGGCTAAGCGGTCGGCGGCGACGGCGGACGCCGATTCGGACATTGATGCGGACGGCGCCCGTTCGAGCAACGTTGTGACGGACACGGGCGGACGGGAGAGCGGCACGAGCGCGTCGAATCAACGGCAAGAGGCGGATCGGGCTGCGTTCGACGCGAGATCTTCGCGGCCCACTTCTGGATCGTCCGGGATGCGTCGGCGGGCCGGTCGAAAGCCAGTGCCGAAGAACAACGTCGACGAGATTCCAGACGCCGCGGATATTGGGCTTTGACGGACGTCTCGCGTCTCGATTTCCGCGGGATACCGATGCGATTGCGTCGGTGCGTGGCTTTTCAGAATTCGAGCGTTGCGAGTTCTGGGTACTCACCGGGCGCGACGATTTCGTCGACGTGAAGACCGCATTGCCAGAGGCCCGCACCGATTGGGCTTTGGTGTTTGATCTCGCCGCGGAAGTGCGTTGTCGTACCGTCCCACTGGATGACGACAATTGCTTCTTGGGCGTCAAGCGCGTTGTCGAGAATAATGGACATGCCGGTCGTCGAGAATTCTTTCGTGACGGTCGCACTGACGGCGGCGACGTCGACGATCGATCCGCGGACGGGTACGACGAACGCCGCAATCGTCAGATTCAATCGTTGGTCGTCGCGTTCGCCGCGGGCGTAGGCTTCGAGCGTGGGGCAGTGGTTGTTGACGATTTTCGCGAGGTAGCCCTGGGCTTCCTTCTGGCGACGCGATTTGCTGGAGAACGAGAGCACGGTGGAGTTCCTGTGAGAGAGACTCTGTCGACCAACGGCGGCAACGTATGCAACGGAGCCGATCTACATTAAAAGAATAGATCGCACGGGCAAGCAATTTCGCTTCGTTTGCGGATTTCCTTAGCATCGATGGCCGGGCGGCGGTTTCGATTCGCGCCGTTTGGACGCGGTCGACCGGTTGGGGCGATTGTGCGGGCGGGGGCGACGTGCTGGTTTTCGTGGCGAGTTGGTTCGGTGTCCTGGCCGGGTGCGCGATGTGGCGGCTCTTTCCGCAAGGCTTTGCGGTCTCATGTTCGATCTTACGATCATCGCGGGGGCGAGCGCCGTTGCCGAAACGTGGCACTGGCAGCCGTGGCAATGGGTGGTCGCCGTGTGGGTGTTTACGGTTGGGGCATCGGTCGGCAGCTTTTTGAACGTGGTGATCTATCGCCTGCCGGCGGGATTGAGCATCGCCCATCCGCCGTCGCATTGCCCTGCGTGTAAGCACGCGATTCGTTTTTACGACAATATTCCGATCGTGAGTTGGTTGGTGCTGAGGGGGCGGTGTCGCGATTGTGGGGCGAGGTTTTCGTCGCGCTATGCTTGGGTGGAGGTCGCCAGCGGAGCGATGTTGCTGGCTCTTGCGGCGACGGGGCCGTTGGGCCGGTACGGTAGCCTGGCAGCGATGCTCGATGACGCTGGGGCGATCGCGGCTTGGGGCGGAGTGGCACACCTGGCGGTGTTGCTGGCGAGTCTGTGGTCGGCGGCGGCCATCGCTGGCGATGGGCATACGCCGCCGTGGAAGCTGTTTGCTACGCCGCTGGCGGTCGGGCTTGGTGTCGCGTTTCTTTGGCCCGAACTTTTTGCGATGCCGATGTTGGCGACGCTCGTCGCTTCAAACGGGGTGGCGAGCGTGGATTCGGTTTGGATCGGCGCAATCGGTGGCGTTGCCGGTGCTCTTGCGGCCGGACTGGGCGCGTGGCTGGTGGGGGACACGGCCGCCGGCCCGTTCGGTTCGCCTTCGCGGGCGCGGAAGTTTGCGTTTGCCTTAGGCGCAGTTAGCGGCTTGTTCTTGGGTTGGCAATTGGTGCTGTTGGCCGGCGCGGTTGCGGCGGCGACGAGGTTGGTCGGCGTGGGGATTTTAGCGCGAATTAAGAAAGCCGAAGTGGCGGGTGGCGGTTCGTGGCCGATGCACTTTGCGATAGCCGTTAGCGTCGGTGTGCTCGTGCAACGGGTTTGGACAACCGCAGGATGCGAGGCATGGTACGCGGCATGGCCCGGCGACTCGCTTCGTTGGTGGCCACTCGCGGCCTTTTCGGCGATCTTGATTTCGACGTCATTGACGCGAATTGCATTGCGCGGGCGATAACTGAGGTTATCGAAAGCGGCGGCGTTGGATCGTCACCGCACGTCTGGCGGCCAGCCACGCCGCCGTTGCGATGAGCGCGACTGGAGCGGTTGGCTCCGGAACGTTCTCGGCGGGAGAGGCGAGACGATCGGCGGCGACGTTGCGACGGTCGAAATCGGCCGGCAGGTCGAGCGGCGACAAGTTTGCTTGCAAGATCATCAAATCGGCGAGCCCAACCCGGCCGTCGCCGTTGAGATCGGACGGCGGGCGATCGGCCGATTCGCTGACGTCCGTTCGGCCCAGTTCCGGTACCAACACGGCTACATCGGCGGCGTTGACGCGACCGTCGCCGTTGAGATCGCCGGCCTTCGGTCCCGAGGCCAACGTGAGGGTGGTGAAGACGCCGAGAACTTCAAAGGTCGGATTCGGAACGCTGCACGCAAAACATTCTCCGCGAATGCGAAGTTGGCCCGCTCCCAAGACGGCGAGATCGGGCGGAACGATCGGCAACGAAAGGCCGTCGAATGGGTCGGCAAGATACGTCGACGCCGACCAGTCGATGTCGAGAATTTCCAATGCCGGACTGCCGAACAACCCCTGCGCCTCATTGCGGAGGCTGGCGAATCCGTAGTCGTCGGAACCGGAAAATCCGAACTCGTTGCGGACCCAAACACGAAAATCCACGGCTTCGTCGGACGAACGAAACGCGAAATCGCCGAGCTGCAACGACATGCCGGCGGGTGGCGATCGGTGCTGGTAGATCGCTTCGTTCGCACCCGGAGGCAGGGGAACGGTCGTTGGCGTCGACGTGTCGAAGGTGTACGTTCCCGAGAACGACGACAACGCATCAGCTTGGGGGCCGAATGCGCCCAGACCGTCGGTGACTTGGGTCACCTGTCCGGTGAATGCGAAGGTGTAGACCTCAGCGCGTGCGGTACTTGCGGCGACGGAAGCGAAAAATGCGGACGCCAAGCACGCGGCCCGTATCGAGCTGCCACTGCTTCGGCGCTTCGCATCGAGATTTTGCTTGGTGGACACGGCGGCGTCGCCTCAGTCGTGATTGGCGTATTGAGATCAACGCGACGAAACGCTGTGCGCTCCGGCCGTTGCCATTTTCACCTCACACCCAATTGGCTACGTCCATTGCGGCACTTGCGAGAATACCATCCCTCGATAGTGTGTCAATCTTTGGAGCGGAGCGAGACACTTTTGCCTGTGGGAGGTTTTTCTCATGTGACAAGTGGACTCACCACCGTCTGTGGGTATTTCTGGTCGCGTGGCGATACCACGCATCGACATCGGCGGATCGATCGATCGAGCCGGCCCCCTCTGCCGAACGGGAATTCCGGTGCGGATGGGCGGTTATACGCAATACCTTCAATCCCCGCGGGGGGAATGGTGTGCGATTTCCCGAATTTGAGACGAACTTTGCGAGGGTGTGGTCCGTACAATTCCGCTAGACACGTATCGGTCGCGCTTCGTGGAAAGGCGCAAAGACGTCGAATGAAGCGCGATACGATTTGGTGAAAGTGACGTATAGGCCGACTCAGTTGATCTTCGCTCGACCGTTGCAACTGCGGAGATGCGACGACTGGTTCTAGTGCGAATCGACGAGCGGCCGACCGACCATGTGAAGGGGTTCACGATGGTATCGATTCGTTGGGACGGTTTCGAGGATTTGGAAGCTGAGATTGCGGAGCGCGACGACATCGTTCGCCGCCGCGATCGTGGCAAGATGCCGGTGGGGAGCGAGGCTCGCGCTCGCGCTGCGTGCAAGGACACGTACCGCAGCAAAGCGATTAGCCGCCAGCTCGGCCGCAGGACCGATGGCATGCGCAATCGGCGGCTGCGCAAGATGGACTGACGGGGTGAGCTCGTCAAGTTCGTTGTGGCTTTCGTCACGATCTTATTCTTGCGGCCTTATTCTCGCGGCGATTGAGTGCGGCAGATTCTGGCGGGTGGGCTTTCTGCTCGTGGCGCCGGGCGTCGGTCGAACGCCGATTCGGCAGCCGATTGCCTTGGCGATTTCATTGAGCAAGGCGCGTCGCTGGATTTGCGCGACGATCTTCTACTCGCTCGAGCGGGCTTCTACTCGCCCGATCTGGCGATAGGCCCGAGGATGCAGCAGGCGCCTCTCTAGGCGGTGGATTTGACGGCGATGGACTTGAAAACGACCCACGAATGCGAGTAGGTTGCCGGTCGGGGTGACGTTGCATTGCAGCTCGTCGCCAGCCGGCGGATCGTTGGAGCGATGCGCGAGTTCGTGCCGAGAATCGAGGGGGTCGAAAATGAGCGAAACTTCACGACGTGAGAGAATTGAGGCGATGCTGGCCGACGAGCCGGACGACCAGTTCTTGCGGTATGGGTTGGCGGTCGAGTTGGACAAGGAAGGCGACCACGCCGCAAGCTTGACGACGTTGGAAGGATTGGGGCGTGACGATTCGCCGTATGTGCCAGCGTTTTTTTTTGCGGGACAGCAACTTGCTCGGCTGGGGCGGATCGAGGAAGCGCGGACTGCGCTGCGCGAAGGGATCGATCGTGCGCGCGCGGCGGGCGATACGCATGCGGCTGGCGAGATGAGCGAGTTCTTGGCGAGTTTGGGATCGATGGGCGAATAGCGGTGGTAAATCGTGGCGGCACGAATTGGTGGGGGGCATTACCGCGGCTGCGATTGGCGGAGATGTTTCGCGGTGCCGGCGAGAAGCGAAGCGATTTACGGTTCGACCCGATGATATCGCCCTGTTCCCGGCCGATCGATACGCCCGACGTTGCCGTCGAGCCATTGGACTTCGATCGCGTCGACGCGATCCGTATCGCCCAAGCCGAAGTGGAGGGTTGGCGCGTGTTGCGAGGAAAACGAATCGCCCGTAACGACGCGGCCGATCTGCTTTCCTCCGGCGTAACTGACCGTAACGCGGGCACCGATGGGCGAGCGGCCCGGCGCATCGGTGAGGCGGACGCCGATCCAATGGCGGTCGGTCTCCAACGTGTTGCGAAGGACGTGCAGCTTGTATCGGACCTCGCGACGATTCTTGGCGTGATACTCGACGACGAGCAAGTCGGGCCGGCCGTCGGCGTCGAGATCGTCGCTGGCCGCGGCTCGGCCGTCGAACTCGAAGGCGACGCCAAGCGGAAAGGCGACGTTGTGAAAGTCGCGGCCGCCGTCGTTGATCCATAGCACGTCGTGTTCAAACCCGTTCCAGGAAATCTCGCCGCTGTGCAGCTCGCCGAGCGAGTTGCCGAACAGCTTGAAAAGCTCTTGGTTCGCTTGAGACGAGCCGGTGTACACGTCGTGACACCAATAGCGCGTGCAATAGTCGCGGGCGGAGCGTCCGCTGCTGTGACCGTTTGTAACGAAGATGTCCTTGTCGCCGTCGTTGTCGAAATCGGCGGCCGTCGCGCCCCACGACCAGCCGGTGCGCGCGACGCGGTCGTTGAACTTTGCCTGACGATACACGCGCTGCCCGTTTTCTTCCGCGGCGAGCATCAGCCGATTGCCGTAGCCCATTTCCGAACGCTTGGCGTTGATGTCGGTGCGATCGGCGGGGCCGAGTTTCATCCGGTCGAGCCGCCGGGCCGTGGTCGAGCTCATGCCGATGGCGTAGAAATCGAGCCGGCCGTCGCCGTTGAAGTCAGCGAAGCAGTGGCCCATGCCGAAGAGGTGCCGCTGGTCGAGCATGGCGTCGGTCTTATCGGTGAAGTGCCCGGTGCCGTCGTTGGCGTATACGTCGATGCCGCAGAAGTCGTTGACGGTGATCAAGTCGAGGTCGCCGTCGTCGTCGAGATCGACGAGCGAACTGCTGAACGTGCGGCGGTTGCGTTTCTTCGACAGGCCGGCGGCGTCGGAGTTGTCGAGAAAGTTTCCTTTGCCGTCGTTGATGAGCAGCGTGGCGGGATAGCCGTCGTTGGCGTCGTAGAACGGGGTGGGCATCGAGCCTTCGACGTAAGGAAACTTGTACTGCCCGATCCACAGATCGAGATCGCCGTCGCCGTCGACGTCGCCGGCCGTGAAGCTCTTGGGAAGTTCGACGTACGACTTCGCACAGCGGCGAGAATAGCCCGGAAACTTGCCGCCGGCGGTGCCCTCGAAGATTCGTGGGTAGCGATCCGGCCCGACACAAACGAGATCGACGTGGCCGTCGCCGGTGAAGTCGGCGAGGATCGCGGCGTCGAACATGTCGATCGCGTTTTCCAGCAGCGGCGCGTCGCGAAATCGCGCATTGCCCTCGTTCCAATAGACGCGGTTGAGACCGCCGAGGACGATTTCGGACAGCCCGTCGCCGTTGAGGTCGTAGACCAGCAGCGGCATGATGCGAGGATGCTTCTCGTCGGACGCGGCGGTGAGTATTTCCTCGAATGCCAGCGGTGCCTGGCGCCGCCAGAGTTCGATGTCGGCCGTCGTGATGGTCTTGGGGATCGGATTGCCTTGGGCGTCGGCCTTGCCCGACCACTCGACGTGCAACTTGCCTTTGATCGCGATGCGGTCCGGCGGCTGCTTGCGCTCGACGTGCAAAGTCATGCTGACCGTCGAGCGGGCCACGGCGTCTTTGTCGGCCTGCTCGAACGTGGCGTGGTGCCATTCGCTTTCGACGAGCCGATACCCTTGGCGAGACAAGTCGGCCACAAAGCGCTGCACGTCTGCTGGGGTATAGCGCTTTACGGCGTCGCCGAAGGTGGTGACCTCAATGCCGAGATCGTGCTTGCGGGGCGATTGCGCTTCGCCGACGACGAGGGACTCGAACGGAAAGTTGGCAAGCACTTGAAACTGATCTTTGCTCTCGCGAAGCTTGTCCCACAGCGAGATGAACGGCCCCTCGTGACGCTGGGCGGCGACTTCCGTCGACCAGAGTGTGTTGTCGAGTTTTTCGCGGAGCCGGGCGATCTCTTCGGCCGTTGCGGGCGTTGCGTCGACCTGGGCGTGCGATTGTCGAACTTGCCAGATTGGCGCTTGACCGATCAGCAGAACGGCAATCGTAAGGGCAGCGGAGGCGCTCAGGCTGCGTCGCAACGTCATACGTGTTCTCATCTGTAGGTCTGGACAAATAGCCAGTGGTTGTGACGTGTGGGCGAGAAATGAAATCGCTTCCTCAATACTGATCGTAGCTTGGAGCACGATGACCGACAAACCATCGCACACCTGGGCGCGACGAGAGCGATTCCGCCAGCAACTTTTCGACGGAATGGACGGTTGTTGAAAACGACGACGTGCGTACTCACGACGAGCCGACGGGTTCGTCGCGACTCGTCACGCACCGCGATTGAATGGTGTACGAAAACGCGAGAAAGCAAAAAAACTGCGAATTCTTCGTAAAGACCCTTGATTGCCCAGGCGTGAGGGATTACGGTAATGTACTGAACTCCGGATTTTCGGAGTCGATTCCCAATCTGCTTGACGCTAATGCCGTAGCGACGCTACTTATTTGAGGTGCGCCAATGACTTTCGTTCGCTTGCGATTCATTCTTGGATTTGTCGTCGCTGGCTTATCTTTTTCTTATTTGGCCTCGAGCGCAACCGCTCAGAACTTGGCCATCGGCCGGCCCATTATCGATGGGTCGGGTGC
>JAJDEG010000202.1 GCA_029259895.1 Planctomycetota bacterium | reverse complement strand
AACAAGCTACGTCTGGCGGCCTCGACGCCCTGCTCGGTCAGGGAAGCGGCGAATAGCTCCGTGCTCGTCGCGTCGCACCGCGGCCAATGCCCTCCGGTGCGTCAAAAGAACGATAATTGACCTGGATTCGACGACCACGCGACCTTCCGGCGAAACCCGCCGCCCGGTCGCGTGGTCTTTTTTCGTCGCTTTGATCGAGCGGATTCGCCTTACGCGGCCGTTCGCCTCGCCATCCCGAAGCGTCTCCGACCCGAAGCCTCTCCGCCCCCGAAACGGGCGTCGACGCCCGCCCTCCGGACCACCCACATCGGCCGCCACTCCAACGGGCTATCGGCTATGACGATTGTGCGGTCCCGCGGGCCGCATTCTTGGCAAGCTAGGGTGATTTTTCATGGCGTTGACGGTTAGGTTCTGTTTACCATGAAGGTCTGGCGCCGGCTTAAGGAGTCCCCTTCGTGGACCCTGCCGGATTGGGCCGCCAGGGTGGTTTGCATTAGAGAAAGGGCGTCCGGCCGATCTTCGCCGATCGGCATCTCTTTGCACCCCACCGTCCTCTCGCTTGGGTCGTTTCAACGCCTGTCGTCACCACCACGTTTCTTTGCATCTAAGAGGCTGCCACCGTGAGTTTCCTGGGATTGAATTGTTTCGACCGCATCGGTTCCTTGGGCCGCAAGCAAAAATCTCGCCCACAGGTGCAACCCGCGAAGTCGCGAAAATTAAACCGCGTCGGCGGCGGCCACTTCGCCATCGAGCCGCTCGAAGATCGCCGCATGCTCGCCGTGTTGAACCTCGGCGTGAACCTGCTGGCCGACGTAAGCGGCACTCCAGGGACGGCGCTGTCGGGCGACACCGTCAACGTCGGCGATACGTTCTACGTCGAAATCACCGCCCTCGACGTCGGTGGAGCCAGCAACGGCGTGACCGGCCTATCGCTTGACGTCGCCTGGGACGGCGCTGCGCTCGAACTGCTCAACGTGCCGTTCAACCCCGTGCCGTTCAACGGCATCGTCACGGCGAATTTCCCCAATGCGCGAGGGGGAACGCTCACGGCAGGTCAAGACAGCATCGACGAACTGACCGGCGAATCGAATCCGTCGGCCAGCGAAGGTTTCCCAATTGGCAACGGCCTCGCCCAGCGGTTCGCCCTGCTGCGGTTCCGCGCCGACGCGCCCGTCACGGCATCCGCGTTCAACGTGGCCCTGGGCGATGCGCTAGGCGGCGGCGGTGTGCTGTTCGCCAACGGCGACCCGCTCGACACAGCCAACATCGACCCGCAAACAATCTCCGTCGCCTCGGCCACGCCGACGTTCTCGATCGACGACGTCACGATGGACGAAGGCGACAGCGGCACCAAGCAATTCACCTTCACCGTCAGTGTGGCGAACTTGGGCGCGAATCCCGTAAGTGTGTCGTACGCCACGAACGACGGCTTCGCCACGACCGTGGATAACGATTACGTGGCGAATAGCGGCACGCTGAATTTCACGCCCGGCTTGCCCGGCGCATCGACGCGCACGGTTAGCGTAACGGTCAACGGCGATACGCTGTTCGAGGGCGACGAGACATTTACCGTAGCGTTGTCGAATCCGTCGGCGAATGCCGCCATCGGAGACGGCGAAGGCGTCGGCACGATCGCCAACGACGATCCTTCGGGCCCGGCCGCGTTTGAAATTAGCGACGCTCAGATCGTCGAGGGCGATAGCGGCGCGACGAACATGACCTTCACGGTCACGCTCTTCAATCCGCCCGCCACGCCTGCGACCGTCAACTATTCGCTCGTTCCCATAACGGCGTCGCCCGGCGACGACGACTACTTCCCGACCAACGGCACGCTCACGTTCACGCCCGGCACGCTCGGCGCGACGCAGCAAGCAATCAATATCCAGATCAACGGCGACGGCAAGGTCGAACTCGACGAGACCTTCCAGGTAGTTCTCGCTTCGCCGACCAATGCGATCATCGCAGACGGCGAAGGCGTAGGCACGATCACCAACGACGACACGTCAGTCGTCTCCATCGCGAACGTGATGATCGTGGAAGGCAACGCCGGAACGAGCCAGGTGATGGTCGTCGTTTCCATGTCGAACCCGGCAGTGCTGCCGGTTTCGGTAACTCTGACCACGAGCGACGGCTCGGCCACGACCGCCGACGGCGATTACGTCGCGTTAACCCAACAAGTGACTATTCCGGTAAACCAGACGCAAGTCATGGTGCCGATCACGATCAATGGCGACACCACGGTAGAACTCGACGAGACGTTTACGGTGACGATCAGCAGCCCGTTGTTCGGCGGATCCGCCGATGCCACGAGGGCGGCGATCGGCAACGGCTCGGCCAATGTGACGATCACGAACGACGACAGCAGCCCGACGACGGCGCAACTGTCGATCGCGGATGTGACGATTACCGAAGGAGACAGCGGGACGAGCGAGGCCATGCTGACGCTGACGCTGTCGCAAACGGTCGACGAAGATGTGACCGTGACCATCAACACGGCCAGCGACTCGGCCACTCTGGCGGACGGCGATTTCGTCGCTTTGGTCAACCACACGGCGACCATCCCTGCCGGTCAGACTTCCGTCATGGTGCCGGTCACGATCAACGGCGACAACAAGGTCGAACTCGGCGAGGCGTTCACGGTGGCGCTCTCCAACGTGCTGGTGGGCGGCGTCAGCGATCCGGCCCGTGCGGTCATTTCCGACGCCACGGCCACCGTGACGATCGGCAACGACGACGCGGCCACGATCAGCATCAACGATGTGTCGCAGGAAGAAGGCAACACCGACTTCGACTTCACGATCACGCTCTCCCAGCCCGTCGACGTGCCGCTCACCATCACCACAAACCTTTTCGATGTCATCGTTCCCGCCGGCGCGACGACGCACGTGTTCACCGTCGCCGTCGCCAACGCCGACGATAATAACATCGTCGAAGGCGAGCGCGTCGCCGAGATCCTGCTCACCGCCGTGCAGGCGCAAGGCCGCGACGTCACGATTTTAGACGGCCTCGGCGAAGCAATCGTTCTCGATAACGACACCGCCACGCTGTCGATCAACGACGTGGAACAGGAGGAGGCTGTCGGCGACTTCGTCTTTACGCTCACGCTGTCGAATCCGGTCGCCATCGACGTGTTCGTGACGATCACCGCGCCGGAAGGCTCGGACATTATCACAATTCCGGCACTTTCGCTCACGCAAACGTTCACCGTCTTGTTCGAGGACAACGATATCGTCGAGTTCGACGGCGATTTCGACATCGATATCACCGACGTCGACGCGGATGGTTTGCCCGTGACGGTGGTCAAGGCAACGGGCTTAGGCACGATTCTCGACGACGACTTCGCCGACTTCACGATTAGCGACGTGTCGATCGTCGAGGGCGACAACGGCAGCACGTTCCTCGTGTTCACCGTGACGTCGTCGCACGAAATCGACGCCGATGTGTTCATCGACTGGTCCACGAGCGACGGCACGGCATCGGCCGGCAGCGACTACATCGCGGCAAGCGGAACGCTCTCGTTCCCGCGGCCGCTGCTGCTCACCGATCCGTTCGTCACGTCGCAGACGATCAGCATCGAGATTCTCGGCGACACGAACATCGAACCGGACGAAACCTTCACGATCACGCTTTCAAACCTCTCGGCCGAAGGCCTAGAGAACATCGCTGTATTCTTGATGGACGATTCGGCCGTCGGCACGATCACCGACGACGATACGCCTGTGCCGACGCTGTCGATTAGCGACGGCACGGTGGTCGTCGAGGGGGACAGTGGGACGGCGAACATGGTGTTCACGGTCACGCTCATCAATCCGCCCGCCGAAACCGTGCAAGTCAACTTCCAAACCGTCGACGGCACGGCCAGTTCGCTCGATCTCGACTACGTCGATACGTTCGGCACGCTCACTTTCCCGCAAGGAACGACGGAGCGAACGATCAGCGTGCCGATCGCAGGAGACACCCTCGTCGAACTCGACGAAACGTTTACCGTCGAACTGTTCACGGCCGCCGGTGCCACGATCGGCGACGGCGAAGGCACGGGCACGATCACAGACGACGACAGCGCGACGATCAGTATCGCCGACGCAGTTGCGATCGTCGAAGGCGACAGCGGCACGGTCGCCATGACGTTCACGGTCACGCTTTCGAACGAAGTCGACACGAACGTCACCGTAACGATCGACACGTCCGGCGTCTCGGCGACCAGCGACGTCGATTTTGTGGCGATCACGGGTCAAACGATCACGTTTACGGTCGGCGGCCCGCTATCCCAAGACATTACGGTCCTCGTCAACGGCGACGCGACCGTCGAGCCGGACGAAGTGCTGTCGGTCGTGTTGTCGAACATCTCGGCCGGCGGACGCAATGTGACATTTGCCGACGACATCGCCAACGGCTCGATTACGGACGACGACTCGCTCATCATTTCGATCGGCGACGTTTCGCTGCTCGAAGGGACCGCGGGGACGCCAACGGCGTTCCAATTCCCGATCACGCTTTCGGCCCCGGCGAGCGAGGACATTACCATCACGGTGAACACCGCCGACGGCACGGCCACGGCGGCCGGCGGCGACTACACGGCGCTGATCGACCAGACGGTCACGATTCCGGCCGGCCAGACAACGGTAAACGTTACGGTCGAAGTCGCCGCCGATATGGACATCGAGGCCGACGAGACGTTTACGGTCGTCATCAGCGACGCCCTACTGGGCGGAGCGGCTGATCCTCGCGTCACCATCGCTGCGGGCGCAGACGCGGCAACGGGCACGATCAGCAACGACGATGCCGAGTCGATGTTGTCGATCGCCGACGAATCGATCGCCGAAGGGACCGGCGCCGGGACGACGTTGCTCACGTTTACGATCACGATGACGGCCGTGCAGAGCGAAGATGTTACGGTCACCGTCAATACGACGGACGGCACGGCAACGGTCGCCAACAGCGATTACACGCCGCTGGTCGACCACGTCGTGACAATTCTCGCGGGCATGACTTCAGCGACTTTCACGGTCGAAATCGGCCGAGACGCGAGGGTCGGATTGGACGAAATGTTCACGGTCGCGCTTTCGAATCCGCTCGTCGGCGGAGTGTCGAATTCGTCACTCGTCGCGATTTCGGACGCGGAAGCCTTTGGCACCATCCTCAACGACGATGCCGCGACCGTCTCAATCTCCAATGCGCAGGTCGTAGAAGGCAACAGCGGAACCGTCAATCTCGTGTTCGACGTCACCCTTTCCGCGCCGGTCGACGTGCCGGTCACGGTCACGCTCGACTCGGCCGACGGCAGCGCCACGACCGCCGACGGCGACTACGATGCGGTGAGCGGGCAGACGATCACGTTCAACCCTGGCGAATCGCTCACGCAGCAGTTTATCGTCGTGGTCAACGGCGATACGGACGTCGAGGGCGATGAGACGTTGACGCTCACACTATCGAACGTTCAGGCCGACGGTCGCGACGTTACGATCGACACTGCAACCGCAACGGGCACGATCCAGGACGACGACGCCTCGGCCACGGTCTCGATCGCCGACGTGTCGGTTATCGAAGGCGACAGCGGCACGACGAGCCTCGTCTTCACCGTCACGCTCTCCGCGGCGGTCGACGAGACGGTGACGGTCACCTTCAACACGGCCGACGGCACCTCCACGGCCGGATCGGACTATCAGGGCCTCACCGATCACCCCGTCACGTTCACGCCCGGCGGTTCGCTGACGCAAACGGTGACGATCGACGTTGGCGGCGATACGCTCGCCGAACTCGACGAAACGATCTTGGCCACAATCTCCAATCTACAAACCGCCGCGGTCGGCGTGATGCTCGGCAACGCCACGGCCACAGGCACGATCACCAACGACGATGCCGTGACCGTCTCGATCGGAGATGTCACGATCACGGAAGGCGACAGCGGCACGACCGACATGACGTTCACCGTTACGTTGTCGGGCCAGGTCGATACCGACGTGACGCTGACCGCCGACACAGCCGACGACTCCGCCACCGCCGGCACGGACTACACCGCCATCAGCGGGCAGGCAATCACGATCTCCGCCGGCTCGCTCACGCAAACCGTTACGGTTAGCGTCGGCGGCGACACGACCGTCGAAGGCAACGAAACGCTCGCGCTCCTTCTCTCGAATCTGCAAGCCGGCGGCCGCGATGTTACTCTGGCCGACGCGGAAGCGTCCGGCACGATTACCAACAACGATGCGGCCACGATTTCGATCGCCAACGCGTCGCTCGTCGAGGGCAATGCCGGCACGTCGAGCATGACGTTCAACGTGACGCTTTCCGCCGCCGTCGACGCACCGGTAACGGTCACTTTCAACACCACCAACGGCACGGCCACGGTCGCGAACAACGACTACGTCGCGGTGACGAACCAGACGTTGACGTTCAATCCCGGCGATCCGCTCACCAAGACGTTCGACGTCACCATCAACGGCGACACGACGAACGAACCGACCGAAAACTTCACGCTCGCCATGTCGAACGTGCAGGCCGGCGGACGCAACGTCTCGCTCGGCACGGCGTCGGCCGTCGGCACGATCACCAACGACGACGGTCCGGCGACGGCGTTCCTGTCGATTGGCGACGTCTCGATTGCGGAAGGCAATAGCGGCACGGCGAACCTGACGTTTACCGTTTCGCTGACGCAGGCCGTCGAAGATCCGGTCACCGTGACCGTCAACTCGACCAACGGCACGGCGACCGCCGGCACCGACTACACGGCCCTGGTCAATCAGACGGTGACGATTCCCGCCGGCAGCACGTCCGCCACGGTGACCGTGTCGATTACCGGCGATCTGACAGTCGAGGCGAACGAGACGTTCACGCTCACGCTGTCGAACCCGCTGTTCGATGGATCGACAGATCTCGCCCGCGTGGCGCTCGACACCGACAACACGGACAACGTCGACAACATCGCGACGGGCACGATCACGAACGACGACGTGGCGACGCTGTCGATCGCCAACGTGGCGCTCGCCGAAGGAACGGGCGCGACGCCGACGGCGTTCGTGTTCACGGTCACGATGACCAACCCGGTCGACCGGCCGGTCACGGTGACGATCAACACGGCCAACGGCACCGCCACGGCGGGCACCGACTACACGGCCTTGACGAACCAAACGGTGACGATCCCGGCGGGCCAGACAACGGGGCAAGTGACCGTAAACGTCACGGCCGATAGCACGATCGAGCCGAACGAAACCTTCACGGCGACGCTCTCGAATCCGCTCTTCGGCGGCGTGGCCGACACGGCCCGCGTGACGCTTGGGGCTAACGCCACGGCGACCGGCACGATCAACGACGACGATGGCCAGTCGTCCATGTCTGGCTTCGTCTACGTCGACGGCAACAACAACGGCGTCCGCGACGCGGGCGAAGTCGGCATTCCCGGTGTGCAGATCACACTACGCCGCACAGACGCGACCGGTACGCCGGACAAGGTCATTCTCACCGGCAATGACGGATCGTACTCGTTCGCCAACGTCACACCGGGCACGTATTCGATCATCGAGTCGCACCCCACGGCGTTTGTTGACGGGACCGACTCAGCTGGCTCGACGGGTGGCACGGCCGCGAACGACAGTATCACCGGCATGGTCGTGGCGGGCGGCACGACGGGAACGAACTACAACTTCGGCGAGCGGGGCCTCGCGCCCGGCTTCGTCTCGATCCGCAACTTCCTGGCCTCGACGCCGGAAGCCTCGATCATGCTCCGCGAGATGAACGCCCGGGCGGCGGAACTGGCCGGCAACACGGCGCTGGCGCAGTCGATCCGCAGCGGCGCGAGTTCGGTCGTTAGCGGCACGATTTCGATCGCCGACGCCAGCATCAGCGAGACGAACACCGGCACCACGACGATGACGTTCAACGTCACACTGTCCAGCGCTTCGGACGCGCCGGTTTCGGTGACGGTCAACACGGCTAACGGCGTCACCAATCCCGCCACGACGGCGGACAACGACTACGTGGCGATTACGAACCAGACGCTCACGTTCAACCCCGGCGACCCACTGACCAAGACCGTCACGGTCACGATCAACGGCGACACGCGCGTCGAGGCCAATGAAACGTTTACGGTCAACCTGTCGAACATCCAAGCCAACGGCCGCAACATCACGATCGCCGACGGCTCTGCCACCGGCACGATCAACAACGACGACGCGGCCACGGTGTCGATCGGCGATGCGACGATCACCGAAGGCAACACCAGCAGCACGAACGCCACGTTCACCGTCACTCTTTCCGCAGCCGTCGACGTCAACGTGTCGGTCACGGTCAACACGGCCAACGGCACGGCCACGACGGCCGACAACGACTACACGGCTGTCACGAATCAGACGCTCACATTCACGCCAGGCGGCGCATTGACGCAAACCGTAACGGTCCCAGTGATCGGCGACACGAAGGTCGAAGCCAACGAAACCTTCAACGTGAACTTGTCGAACCTCCAAGCCAACGGCCGCAACGTCACGATCAGTGACGGCACCGGCCAGGGCACGATCACCAACAACGACGTGGCGGAGATTTCGATCGCCAGCGCCTCCGTCATGGAAGGCAACAGCGGCACGACCGACCTCGTCTTCAACGTGACGATGACGAACCCGGTCGACACCGCCGTGACGGTTCAGGCCAATACGTCGAACGGAACGGCCACGGCCGGGACCGACTACACGGCGCTGGTCAACCAGCCCATTACGTTTAACGCCGGTGCAACGACCGCGACAGTGACTGTCGTGGTGACGGGCGATACGGTCGTCGAGCCAATCGAGACGCTCACGCTTACGTTGTCGAACGTCTCGGCCAGTGGACGCAACGTCACCATCGACGACGGCATCGCGACGGGCACGATCACCAACGACGACACGACCACGGCGTCACTGTCGATCACGGATCGAACGTTGGTCGAAGGCGACAATGGCGCGGCGAATATGGTGTTCACCGTAACGCTGGCGAATCCGCCGGCCAGTGGCGACGTCACCGTTGCCTTCGCAACGAGCAACGTCACGGCCACGGCGGGTGCGGACTACACGGCGACGAGCGGCACGCTCACGTTCGCCCAGGGGACGACGTCGCTGACGATTAGCGTGCCGGTTATCGGCGATGCGACGGTCGAGAGCGACGAAACCTTCACCGTCACGCTGTCCAACGCCACGAACGCCTCGATCGGCACGGCGACGGCCAGCGGTACGATCACCAACGACGACAGCGCCACAATTTCGATCGCCGACGCCGCGGCCGTGATCGAGGGAGACAGCGGAACGGCCAGCGCGACGTTCACCGTCACGCTCTCCGACGCGGTCGATACCGACGTTACGGTTACGGTCAACACCGCCGACGACACGGCGACGGCGGGAACGGATTACATCGCGCTGTCCGTACAAACCATCACATTTACGGCCGGCGGCTCGCTGACGCAGACCATCACGGTCGACGTCAACGGCGATACCGACGACGAAAACGACGAGATCTTCGAGGTACTGCTGTCGAATGTGTCGGCAAGCGGACGCAATGTGACGCTTTCGACGGCGACAGCCACGGGCACGATCACCGACGACGATGCTCCGCCGGCTCCGTTGCTGTCGATTGCCGACGTTTCGCTGGTCGAGGGAGACAGCGGAATGACGGATATGGTGTTCACCGTCACGCTGGCGAATCCGCCAGCCAGTGGCGACGTGACGGTCGACTTCGCCACGAGCGATGACACCGCTACGGCGGGTGCGGACTACACGACGACCAGCGGCACGCTTACGTTCGCCCAGGGGACGACGTCGCTGACGATCAGCGTGCCGGTTATCGGCGATACGATTGACGAGTCCGACGAGGCGTTCGGTATCACACTGTCCAACGCCACGAACGCCACGATCGGCACGGCAACCGCCATTGGCACGATTACCGACGACGATGCTCCGCCGGCTCCGTCGCTGTCGATCGCCGACGTTTCGCTGGTCGAAGGGGACAGCGGAATGTCGGATATGGTGTTCACCGTCACGCTGGCGAATCCGCCAGCCAGCGGTGATGTCACGGTCGACTTCTCCACCAACGATGACACCGCCACGGCCGGCGCGGACTACACGACGACGAGCGGCACGCTCACGTTCGCCCAAGGGACGACGTCGCTGACGATCAGCGTGCCGGTTATCGGCGATACGACGGACGAAGCCGACGAGGCGTTTACGGTTACGCTTTCCAATGCCTCGAACGCCACGATCGGAACGGCAACCGCCATTGGTACGATCACCGACGACGATGAGGCAGCGGCCGCGACGATATCGATCGGCGACGCGACGGTCGTCGAAGGCACCGGTGCCGGCTCGACGGACCTAACCTTTACGATCACGCTCAGCGCGATTCAGACCGAAGACGTAACCGTCACCGCCACGTCGGCACCCGGCACCGCCACCGTCGCAGATGGCGATTACACCATCATCAGCGAAACGGTCACCATCCCCGCCGGGCAAACGACGGTCACCGTGACGAGCATGATCGGCCACGACGACAAGGTCGAATTGGATGAGACATTCACGGTGACGCTCACCGATCCGCTGCTCGGCGGCGCGGCTTCGGCGTCGCTGATCCTCGGCACGGCGACCGCCACGGGCACGATCACGAACGACGACAGCGCCACGCTGTCGGTCAACGACGTATCGCAACTAGAAGCGGATGGCGATCAAACGTTCACGATCACGCTTTCCGCGCCAGTGGACGTCGACGTGACGCTCGACTTCGACGACGCACTCAGTATCCAGTCGATCACGATTCTCGCCGGCCAGACTTCGGCCACGGCGGACGCTGCCGTCGTCGACAACAACGACGTCCAGTTCGACTTCGACTACTTCGTAACGCTCAGCAACGTTCAGGCATCGGGCCGAGACGTGACGATTTTCGATGGCGAAGGCATGGGCACGATCCTCGACGACGACTTCGCCGACGTGACGATCACCGACGTGACGATGGCCGAAGGCAATAGCGGCGAAACGTTGTTCACATTCACCGTGACGTTGACCGCGGGAGTCGAGGCAAACGTGACGATGACGTTTACGACGTCCGACGGAACGGCGGAGGCCGGCACCGACTATGTCGCCCAAAGCGGCACGATTTCGTTCCTGCTGCCGCCGAACGTCGAGGATCCGCTGGTTACGTCGCAACAGGTCACGATTGTCGTCAACGGCGATCTCAATGTGGAAGGCGACGAGTTGTTCTTGCTGACGCTGGGCGACCTCGATGCCGAGGGACTCGAAGGCGTGGCGCTGGCGTTTGAAGGCGAAACGTCGACGCTCGTCGCGTTTGGCACGATCGAAAACGACGACTCCGGCGCGCCGGCCTCGATTATCGCCTTCGCTCCGACGGGTGGTGGACTGCCCGGCGAATCGGCTTTGACGGTGGGCACGAGCTTGTCGGCGGTCGCTTATCAAGAACTCGATTCGCTTGCCGTCGACGTGGCGCTTTCCGACGCCGGCACGACGACCGCGACCTCGCTTAGCGCGGGACAGCCTGCACGGCGGGCATTGCCGGCCGACGAGGCACTAAACGACACGCTCGATTGGCTGGCGGCCTAACGCCAGGAACGAGCAGAGGCGAAGCAGCACGCGCCGCTATGGGCGTCGGCGCGTGCAATGCTTCGCATCTTCGGTTGCCGGCTGTCTATTTTGCTCGCGTGACGGCGAGGCGATGCTCTGATATGCTGAGCCGAAGCAGTCGATCAGTTGTCGCTGCTTTGTGGCGTGGAAGGAGTCAGGCATGCCCAGCATCTACGTCGGCGATGTGTGGATCAACGTCATCGACCGGGGCCTCGGCTCGCCGGTGTTGCTAGTGCATGGGTTTCCACTCGACCATCGGATGTGGGCCGAGCAGATCGATGTGCTTTCGACGCGGCATCGTGTAATCGCGCCCGACTTGCGTGGCTTCGGCGACAGCTACGGAGCGGCCGGCACGACGACGATGGCCCGCTTCGCCGACGATCTGCGGCTCATTCTCGATCAGCTTCGCGTCGACGAGCCGGTCGCGTTCTGCGGTCTTTCGATGGGCGGGTACATTGCCTTCGAGTTCTGGCGGCGGCACAGCGTTCGCGTCGGTTCGATGGTGCTGTGCGACACGCGCAGCGCCGCAGACACACCCGACGCCACCCGTAACCGTCGCTTGCAAGCTGACCGCATCCTCGCGACGGGCACGGAAGACCTGGCGGATCAAATGCTGCCTAAGCTGCTCGCCCCGGCGACGCTGAGCGATCAGCCCAAAACCGTCCGACGAATCCGCCAAATGATTGAAAAGGCCGAAGCCGCCGGTGTCGCCGCGGCACTACGCGGAATGGCCGAGCGGGCCGACTCGACGGGCATGCTCAGCGACATCCGCGTCCCCACGCTGTGCCTCGTCGGCGAGCACGACGCCATCTCCCCACCCGACGAAATGCGCGAAATGGCGGCCCAAATGCCCAGTGCCCAACTGGTCGTCATTCCAGACGTCGGTCACATGACGACGATGGAAAACCCCGGGGCGGTCAATGACGCGCTGCTGGAGTTCTTAGGCCGTTGAGTGCTTCGCGACTGCTTGCCTAAGGATTAGCAGGAAACACTTCCTGATTTCGCGTTCGGCGATTTCGTAGGGTGGGTCGAACGAAGTGTGGCCCACCGAATTTTGCGTCGCCGCGTGGTGGGCGTCACTTCGTTAGAACCACCCAACTCGCAGTGTGGCAAGAGTCGGGGAACTTGATATGGGGCAAATACTAGGGTATCG
>JAJDEG010000201.1 GCA_029259895.1 Planctomycetota bacterium | reverse complement strand
CTCTACAACTTCATCAACTATGGCGTGACGCGGGATACGCATCGGATCGACTTCGATCAGGTTGCCAAGCTCGCCCGCGAGCATAAGCCGAAGATGATCGTGGCCGGGGCGAGCGCTTATCCGCGGGAGATTCCGCATGGGCGGTTTGCGGAGATCGCCCGCGAGGTTGGGGCGAAGCTGTTCGTCGACATGGCGCACTACGCCGGGCTGGTCGCGGCGGGATTGCACGACAACCCGGTGCCGGTGGCGGATTTTGTGACGACGACGACGCATAAGACGCTGCGAGGGCCGCGGGCCGGCATCACGATGTGCCGGGCCGAGTACGCCAAGGGCATCGACCGCAGCGTGTTTCCCGGATTGCAGGGCGGGCCGCTGATGCACGTCGTGGCCGGCAAGGCCGTGTGTTTTGGCGAGGCGCTGAAGCCGGAGTTCAAGGAATACGGCCGCCGGGTGATCGAGAACGCCAAGACGCTGGCCGAGACGCTGCTGGGGGGCGGGCTGCGGTTGGTGAGCGGTGGGACCGACAACCATTTGATGCTCGTGGACGTGACGCCGCTGGGGATGGGCGGCAAGACGGCCGAGGCGGTGCTGGATCGCTGCGGCATTACGGTCAACAAGAACATGATTCCTTACGACGAGCGGAAGCCGATGGACCCGTCGGGCGTTCGCATCGGCACGCCGGCGCTGACGACGCGGGGCATGGGCGTGGGCGAGATGCAGCGGATCGGCGGTTGGATGCTGGCGGGGCTGGGGGCGGCGGAGGATGCCGCGCTGCATGCGAAGATTCGGGGCGAGGTTTTGGAGGTTTGTGGGCAGTTTCCGGTGCCGGCGGCGGCGATGTCGTCGGTAGAGGATGGGCGAGGGGCCGTGGGCGGCAAAGTCGTTTAGAAGAGCGCGCGAATAGCGATGAATACACTTCGTGCGACGACCATCATCGGCGAGAGCCGGACGGTAAAATTGGCTTGAAGTCGTTTTTGAGTTGAATCTCCTTTGAACGATGGACGACAGAGCTGATGTCGGATTCCGAACGCCTGCTCGAGTTGATCGAGAACGGCATCGTCGAACATGGCGGCGATCTCGGCGGTTGGACGCGTCGGGTCGAAGATACGCTGCAACTCTTTGATGGACGTGTTACGCTGCGCGTCGTTCTAGAGGACGATGGAGAAAATGAAAGGGACGGTAGAGTTCACGCCCACGTCTTGGCGAGGCTGTGCGAGTACGATGAGGAATTGGATGCGTGCGTAGTTGGTCTCGGTGAAGATCGCGAGTCTTCGCTTGGCGAGGCGGCGGTAATCTGGATTACGGGCGTGGCGGGTCCGATCAAGTCATTCCTCGACAACAAGCCGGTTTGTTCGGCTTGCCCGGCTGACGCCAACGGTTTTGACTTCGGCTTTTTGGGCGTCACCGCCTTCGTGGGGGCCTCAATCGGTCGCGGAATTGACGACGAACAAGTCCAGGCCGCGCTCGATGGCAGAAAGCCGTGGTTTCGGTATGCGGCGGCGGCTGCGTCGCCTCGCAGCGTGCATTTGGCAAAGGCTACGATCGCATCGCGTGGGAAGGACGGTTGGTGCCGCGATCTGGAGGTGGATGGTCACGAAGTGGCGTACAAAGATGCTAGCTGGCCAGCAGGCATTCATGGGCCGGATGTTGGATATTTGGTGCGATTCGCCGTGTTTGCGTTTCCACGCGATTCGACCGAGATCGCACGGCGCGCGGAATTGGAACGCACGATAGAGTTCTTTTCGATGAACTTTGCCGGGTATGAGTCCGTGGACGAGTTATTGGGCCAAATGGTAGAGCAAGGATTTGACGCCGACCTCGTACATGAAGTGGAGTCGATTTCCACGATCGCCTTCGGCCGAGTCCTCTTCGAGCATCGGGGCGTTCAGTATTCTCCGAGCGTGATCCGAGCGCGACGAGACGGCCGCATCGAGATGGACGTACCGCTCATGACGCTTCCGGCCTACACTCGCGCCCGCGCCCTTGCCAGTTCTCTTTACGGAAAGATGCCCAAGGATGTTTTTCAGTCGCTGTGCTGCTACAGCGCGGAATCGAACGGGATATTGCAAGCGATGGATGGCGCCGGCGAGGATTTCGACTTTAGCGGGCTAAGACTGTATCCGTGCGTCGTGCCCGAGCGAGGCGTTAGCGATGAAACGATGGACGGAGCCTTGGCGGCGCTGAACGAACTACTTGAGCAGAGCCGCTCAGCCGACAAGAAGCCGTGGTGGAAATTCTGGTAACCGGATTGCGGCACGAAAGGGGCGTCGTTCGCGGTTTGTTGCAAGCGACGCGATGCGGCGGCAAACTGCGACGATCCACCTTGGGCGGACGCCTAGGCAAACTCGCGGCGTATCTTGAAGACAATGGCGCGGCGATCGATTTTATCGCTTGAAATCAGGCCAGTGGATTTGCTAGAAGAGTTGGTGCGGCGGTGATGCCGCTTGGTCTTGCTTTTTGCGCGGCGCTCGCGGCGTGGGGGGCGGACCTTTTGCTGTTTGGCAATTTTTTTCTGGTGAATGGCCGACTTCGCTGGGAAATTTTTGTTGGTTGGCGACTGGGTCGCCTCGGGGTCGCCTTGGGGGAAATATTGAACGCAGGTCCTGGGGCCCTCCAGCGATTCGTTCAATAATTCGGTGCGGCGAGCGGGCGACTGGGGGTGGTTGGGGCGTCGAGGTTGTCGGGTGTCGGAGCGGTCGCGCCAAGAGTTTTTCTTGGACTGTAGGTTTCCGGGCGTTGGTGGATCGTTTCGACGGCTGGTGTGGACGTTCGTTGTCGCCGATGGCATGGGTTCGCCGGTTCTTCGGCGTACGGATTCGCCTCGTACAGAGCGTTACAGCGGCCCGCGATTTTGGGACGGGGGGTTTTGCAGGTGCTCGCAGAACGTTTTACGTGGATACGGGGCTGCGGAATGGTGAAATCTTTGGTTGCGAGTGCGATGGCGGCTAATTAGGCTGGAATTGTAGACGCACGAGGCACCGCACCATCTGTTTTCGCACCTTTGGGAGAAGTCACCATGAAGTTTGTCGCTCGTATTGCGCTGGTGGCGGCCGTTGCCGCTGGGGCCGCGCTGGTGGCCGAGACTGCCTCGGCTCAGGACGTTCAAGTTCGGCACTATATGTCGGACTACGGCATGGGGAGTTGGGAACGGCCGTATGCCAGCAGCCGGATTCCGACGCCGCCGTATTTCGCGCTTCATCCGCCGGTTTATTACAGCTATCCGGTGCCGCGGACTTACGGGTACACGCCGTGGGCGTATCCGTCGTATGTGATGACGCCGGAGATTCAGGCTCCCGTGGAGCCGGCCGTCTTCGATAATCCGTACGTGGAGCAGGACGCGCAGAGGGCGGCCGCGACGAAGTCGGCGAGCGTCAAGATGACGAGCGCGCCGGAAGTGATCGAGAATCCGCATGTGAAGCAAGCGGCGGTGCGATCGGCTTCGGTTTCGAGATAAGCGCTTGGCGCGGTCGTTGGCCGCGACCAAAAAAGAGCTGGTACTTTTTTAGCGCAGAGGTGGCGGAGGTTTCGCAGAGGACGCAGAGAAGAACGTGAGTCGAGGCAATACGGTGCATTGGCAAGCGCCGCGACGATGCGTTTGAAGATGCGTTCTCTGTGCGACCCTAGCGCGACCTTTGCGTGCTCTGCGTTGACAAACCAACCAGCCCGGATTTGCGCGAGCGAGCGAGAAGTTCCGGATTACTGGATTATTAGTGCAGCGGTTTCTTGGAGGTCGCCTCGGCGGTCGCGGCGTCGCCTTTGGCTGCTCCGAGGAACTTCTCGATATCCGACGATTTGACGCGTTAGCCGTGTCGAGCGCCCGGACTTTCATCCTTCGATGGAGACGCCCTCGCTGCTTGGCGATGAACGGAGGCCCAGGCGGTCGACGAGTTGGAAATATCGTCGACGAGCGGACTTTAGATTCCAGCCTTGGTAGAAATTCACGCCCAGCGACGCGCAGAGGGCGATGATCGCGCCGACGAACCAGGGGGAGTTGGTCGTGGCGTCTGTGTCGTCCAGGGCTGCGGAATCGTCTTTGGTTGACTTGTCAGGCGGGTTATCCGACGGCGACTCGGCCGACGAGTCGGCCGGCTTGGCGGCTGCTTGTTCGATGGGCGTGCCGCCGTTGGGATGGACGTGGTTTGGCTCGCCTTTTGCGCCGGGCGGCGGATCGTTGCCGTGAAGTTGCGGCTGATCGAGACGGCCGATGCGATCGCCGGGCGACAGCGGTTCTTCCGCTGAAACGTGTCGAATGGCATCGCGGGGGAGCGAGCCTGTGCCGACGCTGATGCGGAAGCGTCGGACTCCGCGCAATTGCGGCTCGATTTCGCTGGTGACCGTCAGCCCGTTCTCCATGCTGCGAACGAGCGAGGGTTCGAGTTGGATGAGATATTCGAGCTTGCCGTCGTCGGCGTACTGCCAGCTATAGTCGACGCCGAGCGTGGCGGCGACGACGAGGATCGCGAGGCCGTTCATGGGAATCGGGGGTCAGAGGACTGGGGACGGGTATGGCGATAGTTCACCAGGGGCGAGCGTGCGATGTTGTCGGTAGACTCTGAATTGCGGGGCGCACGCGCAACAGGCTCAATGGATGCCAAAATCGATTAGACCGCGCGGTCATGCCGCTCGCTAGAGCAATCGAATCTACGGCCATCTGCGGCGAATTAGACGGCACATGGTGTTGTGCGGCCGCCGCTAAAGCCTACGTTACTTGGCCGCAATGGCGGACGTCCAAGGGGCTTGGCGAAGTCGGCGGAAGCAGGTATTGCGGTTGGACGATTCGGTGCCTTCGGTACACAATTAAAGTTCGTTCACCGCGGAGGTTCGATTCCGCGGAATTCGGATCGCGTGCGGTGCGCGTTCGGTTGGGCCGAAGGGATAGAGGAACGGATATGGCGTTTCAATTCATGTGCCCTCGGGGGCATTTGCTCGAGGGGGACGAATCGCAAGCGGGTCAGCAGTGTCGCTGTCCGCAATGCGGGATGGTGTTCATTATTCCGACGCCGGCGCCGGCGGCCGTGCAAGAGGCGGTGCTGCCGGAATCGGCGTTGCCGGAGGAGTCGTCGCCGGCGGGCATGGCTGGTTTCGGAGCGGCGGCGACGTCGAATCAGCCGCGGATGCTGCATATCCCTTGTCCAAACGGACACGAATTGGAGACGCCTGAGGATATGCTGGGCCAAGAGGTGTTGTGCCCTCATTGCAACGCCCAGTTCAAACTTCGCGAGCGGGACAGCGTCGAGTTTCGTCGCCAGCGTGCGGCGGAATTCGAGCGAATTCATCGCCGCAAGGGAAAGAACTGGATGAATTGGGCGATTGCGCTGGGGGTGATCGTGGTGCTGGGCGTGTTGGGGATGATCATAATGGCGTTCAATTAGCGGGCGGCATTCGGGGTTCAAGAGTGCGAGACGGCTGTTAGGAACGCCGCATTCGTGTCGGCAGCCGCGCAACGAAAAAACCGGCTGGCACGAACTGCGATGGGCGTCGCAGTGTCGTACCAACCGGTGGGCGAACGACGGTCGTGGGTGAGAAACCGTTGGTGCTAGTTGTTCGCCACTTGGGATTGGCCGGCGGTCGGCTCGCCGGCCTGGGGGTTGGCATCGATGTCGGCGTCCTTCGGAGCATCGGCGGTGGACGCTTCGGTCGATGCCGCGGGAACGAGTTGGACGGCCAGGCTGCTGACCAGCTTGGCTTCGGCCGTGAAGACGTGAATCTGAGCCGGCGTGGCTTCCGTTAGGCCGACGTTAGGCAGCGTGACGGTTGTACTCTTGCCGTCCCACTTGACCATCGTGGCCGGGATCGACAGTTGACCGACTTGCAGGGCGACCTGGCCTTGCCGCTCGCCGAGGTTCTGGCCTTCGAGCGTCAACGTTGCTCCGGCGGGAACCACCGGCAGCTTGTCGGCGGCTTGGGCGTTGTCGAGGGCCTTGGCGGCTTCATCGGCGGCCGCTTGCTGGGCCGCTTCGGCTGCGGCGTCTAGCGGGGCGACCACATCTTGCGGGGCAGGGTCTTGTGGAGCGGGAACCGGAACGATCACTTGCTCGACCACGACGATTTCTTCCGTCACGGTCGGGTAGCACGGGTACAGCGGCAGCGTGAAGCAGAAGCCGTGGTTGTGGTGGTTGTGGTGGCCGTGGTGATGTCCGTGACCGTTGTGCGGCGGGCAGTACGGCGGAGGACAATGCGGCGGCGGGCAAATCGGCTTGCAGATCGGCCCCGGCAGCGGCCTGACGATTGGGCCGGGGAAGGGGAGCGGGTGTTTGATGACGCCGCCGATCGGCGGACGCTTGATGCCTGTGAACGGCGGCTTTTTGACCACGTCGATCACCGGCGGACGCTTGATTCCCGTGAACGGAGGTTTCTTGCCAACATTGCCAAACGGCGGCTTCTTGACGTTATCGAAGACCGGCGGCCGCTTGACGGCACCGGTGATGGGCGACCGTTTGACGGCGTTTCCGACCGGCGATTTGGTGATCTTGTCGAACGAACCGCGGTTGATTGGCGAGCGGACGACGTTGCCCGACTTGTTGCCGGACACGCCGCTGAGGCCGCTTTTTGCCCGCGACGAGAAGCTGCCGCCGTTGCTCGACTTCGTATTGCTCTGGAACGACGAGCGGCCGCTGTTGGACGAATTTCCTCGCGAAGGCGTGGACGACCGGCCTGACGACTTGAAGGACGAGCCTGAGCGGCCCGACGAGCCGCTCTTGCCACCCTTGTCGCCAGCGAAGGCGGATTCGACCGGCACGGCGAGTACGGCCGTCAGGGCGGCGGCGACGATGATTTTCCAGGCACGTTTCATGATTTTCTCTCCTGCATTGAGGTTGGTGATTTGTCCGGCACTATGGTCAGGCGTAGGGCGGCGGCGTTTGTTACAGGGAATCTTGAGAAAGTGGGCTCTAGGCGGAAAATCAGCGGCCGGACGGACTAGCGACGGCTGACCCGAGCGAGATTCGCCGGCTAGAATGGGCTAGAATTGCTCGAAAAAGGCTGTCTTATCGGAAGAGGGGCGGCAGCCGGCAGGGTCGGAATAGGATTTCAGGGGGGACGCGCGATGAGGGGGGAACGCACGATGAACCTGTTGATGCCGCGGTTCGCTAAGCGGGCCTGCTTGGCGACGCTTTTGCCGGCAGCATGCTTACTTGTCGCCACGGCCTCGGCCGAAGACTGGCCGCGTTGGCGTGGGCCGCGGGGCGATGGCACGTGGCAGGCACCACCGCTGGCCGAGACGTGGCCTGACGGGTCGCCGGACGGTGGGCCGAAGCAGCTTTGGCGGCAGCCGATCGGCGGTGGGTATGCCGGCGTTTCGGTCGTGGGAAATCGCGTCGTGACGATGGACCGTCAGACCGAGCCGAACGAGGTGGAGCGAATCGTCTGCCTCGACGCCGATACCGGACGCGAGCTGTGGGCGCATGCCTATGCCGTCGAGTACGGCAAGTTGGATTACGGCAATGGGCCGCGAGCCGCGCCGACGATTTTCGACGGCCGCGTGTACACGCTCGGTGCGCTGGGGCACGTGTGCTGCGTCGAGTTCGACACCGGACGCCTGCTGTGGAGCGTCGACGCGGTGAAAGAACACAAGGCGGTTATCCCGACGTGGGGACTTGCGGCTTCTCCGGTGATCGATGGCGACCGCGTCATCGTTCACGTCGGTGCGAAGCGGGGCGGGTGTTTGCTGGCGCTCGATCGCGGCAACGGCCGCGTCGTGTGGCGCGGCGGCGACGATCCGGCCGGGTATTGCACGCCGATCTTCATCGAGCACGCCGGAAAGCGGCAACTCATTTGCTGGACGCCGGAGCATATCGTCGGACACGATCCGGCCGACGGCGCGGTGCTTTGGAAGGTTCCGTACAAGGTCAACTTGGGAGTATCGATCGCCACGCCGATCTTCCACGAAGGCCTTGTGTTTGTGGCCGGGTATTGGGACGGATCGAAGGCGATTCGATTGGGAGACGATCCGCGCGACGCGGAGTTGGCCTGGGAGGATTCGCGGGATCTGCGTGGGCTGATGAGCCAGCCGATCTACGACCGCGGCCGCGCGTACTTGCTCGACAAGGCGAAAGGCCTGACGTGTTTCGAGCTGAGCAGCGGGAAGAAGCTTTGGGACGATGGCCATCGCATGACACCCCGCGGCCGCAATCCGCAGGCATCGCTGGTTTGGCTCGATGCGAGCGACGCGGCGCCCAAGAGCGAGAATCAAAAAAAAGGCAACGACGATTCACAAGCCCGCCGTGCCATCATCCTTAATAGCGAAGGCGATTTGATTCTTGCCCGCCTCGGTGCGGGCGGATACGAGGAGACCGCGCGGGCCAACATCATCGGCAAGACGTGGGCGCATCCGGCGTATGCCGGCAAGAGGTGTTACGCACGGAGCGACACGGAGATCGTGGCGGTGGAGCTTGCGC
>JAJDEG010000021.1 GCA_029259895.1 Planctomycetota bacterium | reverse complement strand
TTCTTGCTGCCTCGCTTACCTTCGGCGGCGATTGGAACGTCGTCCACGGTCAGTCGAATCCGCCTGGCAACGAACCCACGTCGGACGCAGTCTCTCCATCTTGCCAGCCGCCGCAACTAGAAAGCGACGTAGAAATTGGCGCGGAAAGCGGTGTGGAGCCGGCGCAATTCCAGGCCCCCGCCGACGTTTCGCCGATCCCCTCCGAAGTCGACCTCGCGTCGGCGACCGAACCGGCCTCCAAGTCCGCCACCGGCGCGAGCGGCACCGGCACGAGCGACGCCGCCACGTCAAAGCCCGACGAAGCCGCCGCGCCGACGTCCGACGCCCAGCGCATCAGCCGGCTCGAACGGGCGATCGAAGACGGTGAAAAACGGCTCACGCAACTCAAGGCCAATCTCTCCGACCCGCAAGGCGAATACGCCACGGCCGAAGCCGAGTTTAAGAAACTCGACGGTGAGATGGAGGACGCCCGCCAGACGCTCCGCGAAGCGACCGAGGCCGCCGCCGAAGCCGCAGCCGCATCCGAAAGCGGCACCGCGACTACGCCCGAAGCCGCGGCCGCCCTAAAAGAGGAAATCGCCACCGCCAAGCAAATCGTACAAGAGCGAGAACCCGAGTGGACGAGGGCGAAGCAGCGGTTCGAAGTCGAACTGCAAGAACGCCGCGTACTCAAAGAAAACATCACCATCATCGAGCAGAAGCTGCAAAGCGATCGCGATGCCAGCGACAAGCTCAAGGGCGTGGGACAAACGACGAATCCGCCAGCCATCGCAGCGCCAGCCGCGTCAAACGGATCGCCGCTTACGCCTGCAAGTCCCAACGCCGCACCATCCGTTGCACAGCCCACCACACCGTCCGCCACACCATCCACCACACCGCCGGTAGCGCCGAATCCGCACGGCACGCCGCCATCAGCCGCTCAGCCACCCGCCGCCACGGCCAACCCGCCGGTCGCAGTCTCGCCGCTTATGCCCGTCCCCGCCGCATCGCCCGACGCCGCAACGCCAACGGCCGCCACGCCGGAAGACCAAAAAGCGCAGAAAGCGCCGAGCAAGGAACTCGTCGAAGCCAAACAAGTCGCCGAGCAGAGCGCCGCGGAAGCCGACGCCGCGGAAAAAGAAGTCCGCTCCATCACCGAGCGGATTGCGATTCTGCAAAAGAGCATCAACATGGAGCGCGAGCTGCGCGACGCCGTGCGCAAAAAGGTCGACATCGCCGAAGAGACGCTCAAGAGTCTCGATACGGAGTTGGCCAAAAAAATGAGCGCCGGCGAAGACACCGAACAACTTCGCCTGAAGATCAGCGACGAAAACAACCGTCTCCGCGACTACCGAGGCGAAGCGCGCCGCGTCACGACGCAACTCGACAAGCTGCAATCCGAACTAGGCTCACTTCAAGCCGAACAACTCGCCGCTTTTGCGGAAGCCGAAAAGAAGCGCACCATCGCCGACGAGGCGCAAGAAAAAGTCGAACATCTCAATAACCCCTTCACCGCCCGCAACGTGATGCAGTGGTCGCTCGATCACGGCCCGCGCCTGCTGTCGATTTTCGTGGCGATGGGCGCGCTGGTCTGGATCTCGCGCATGATGCAGTCGCGACTCGTGCGGCTAATGGCCGGCCGTGGCCCGCGCGGAAACCGCGACGAGCGCGAGAATCGCGCCAAGACCCTGATGGGCGTTTTTCATAACGCCGCCAATCTCGTCATCATCGGCGGCGGTGCGATCATGGTCCTCGAAGAAATCGGCATCCCCATCGGCCCGTTGGTCGGCGGTGCGGCCGTCATCGGCCTGGCCGTTGCCTTCGGCGCTCAGAGCCTCATCAAAGACTACTTCACCGGCTTCATCTTGCTGCTCGAACAGCAGTACCTCATCAACGACGTCATTCGCGTCGGCAGCATCTCCGGCCAGGTCGAACGGATTTCGCTCCGCATGACCGTGCTTCGCGATCTCGAAGGCCGCGTCCACTTTATTCCGCACGGTGAAATGAGCAGCGTCACGAACCTCACCCACGGCTGGTCGCGCACGGTGATGGAAATCGGCGTCGCCTATAAAGAAAACGTCGACCATGTGATCGCCACGATCGTCGACCTCGGCCGCGAGATCCGCCGCGACGCCCAATTCGCCAAGCTCATTCTCGAAGACCTCACCATGCTCGGCGTCGACAGCTTCGGCGATTCGGCCGTCGTCATCAAGCTGTTCATCAAGACCGAACCGCTGCAACAATGGACCGTCAAGCGCGAATTCCTCCGCCGCGTGAAGAACCGCTTCGACGAACTCGGCATCGAGATACCATTCCCACACCGCACCGTCTATCACCGCCAGGAAGCCGCCGCGGCCGCAAACGCAGAGTCCGACTCCGGTGACTCGCAAGATTGGTCGCGAAAGAACGCCGCCTAATCGCCCGGCGACATCGCGAACCACCTGCCAGCCTCGGCGTGTCCTTGTCCCCTCTGCGCACGTCGGCGACAATACAGACTCGGTGCCGTTTTACGGCGGTAGTTCAGCGGCGGCAGTTCCGTATCGGCAGTTCCCCGGCGCTGCAAAATCTGTAGGAGGCGAATCCTTTGGCAATTACATACCTGACGCATCGGCCCTAGGTTAGATCGAGAACCCTAGGGCTTTTTCTTGCGCGGCTTCTTCTTGGCCGCGCGGCGCTTTTCTTTGGCGACCTCGGCACGGACTTCCGTCTTCGGCGTGCCGGCTATGCCCCGG
>JAJDEG010000003.1 GCA_029259895.1 Planctomycetota bacterium | reverse complement strand
CTCGTGCCCCCCCCCCCCCGTTTTCCGCCCCCGGCGGGGGGGGCCCACACTTCTTCCCCCCCACCCTACAAAAACTTCACGAACGCCGACTGCGTCTTACTGCCGCGGCACGCCCGTCGGTCGCTGCGTTACGCCTGGGGTTCCGGCCGGAACCGCGCCCTTGTTCAGGTAGAACAAGATCTTGTCCGTGATGTCGATGCCCGAGTGATGGACGACCGGATTGCCCATCGCCTTCATGATCGACATGCGATTGTTCGGATCGACCTTGTCGCTCGAGAATTGCAGCACCAGGCTCACGCCCGTCTGCCGGCAGTACTCGGCTACTTCGTCTTGAATTTCCTTGTACGTGAAGTAGTAGACCTTGGCTTCCTTCTCGAGCAGTTCGTTTTGCTTGATCCGCGTTCGTGCGGCCAGGTCGCTCTTGCGACGAAGGATCTGCTCTTCCAAAGCCTTCCGCTCACTCGAACCCGCGGCCAGGTTTGGCAAGTCCTTCTCCATGTCGATGATCGATTGCTTTTCCTTGTTCGTTTCCAACTCCATCGACTTGGCCAGCTCCTTGAGTTCCTCGATTTGGAGGTTGTAGCGCTGGTGCTTCTTGAACGCCTGTTCGATGTCGATGACGCGGACGCCCGGATCGGCCGGCTTCGCGCCGTTCTGGGCAAGCGCGGGGGCGGCCAACATACAAATGGCCGAAAGACAGGCCACAGCGGTGGCCGACGCGAGAGAAATCTTCACTTTTAAGCACTCCTTGCTTACGGCAGGTCTTCCATGACACACGCACTCCTCAGTTGGAGGCCGCACGCGCCGCCGCGCGAACCGGCCGGCACGAGCACGGCAGGCACACGTCAGAGGCGGTATTGTGCCGACAAGAATCGGCTACGTAAAGGCCAGAATTTAGGCAAATCTTGCCGATTGCAACGATTATGGAATTCGCCTTCCGCTAGCACGACGAGGCAAGCGAATCTGGAGGAACTCGGCGCTTGGGGCGGCCGAATAAACGCGCGCGCGACCGTTGCGTCGTTTGAAAGCGAGTCGCCGCGCCAGCGACGCATATCGCCATCGACTTGCCGAGATCATTCGCGGACGCCGTTCAGCGATTCGGCGGGCCTACTTTGCCACCGGACGTTGCTTAATCGCCTTCTCCAGCGATTCGATCGCTTGCGTTTGTCCCTCGACCTTCGCGTTAAGATTTACGATGTCGGTTCGCAGTCCTTTGACTTCCTTTTCCAATTCGTCGACGCCCGGTCGGCTGAAGAGCATCACAATTAATGCGATCAGGATCAGCGTTCCGCACCCAAGTGTCGCCCGCTGTGAAGAGGGTTCTTCGGTCATAGCGAATCCTTGTAAGAACAGACGTTCGGTAGTGTCTGCGTAGGAAAATGTCTTGCGGTAATTCGTCCACCGCGGAGCAATCTTGGCAAACCGACAGTGCTATTTGCGTCCGTTCGGGAACAAACGACGCGGAATCACCCGTCGCAACGTGCCAGCGTCCGGCTTCCCCGTCCGTAACCATACCGGGGGCCGAAAAACGCCACCGCGTCCCACTTGCTAACGGATTCGCGTCCCGTATGCACGTTAAGGTATCGGATGGTATCGGTAGTCGTCGTACAACGTATCCATGTGCCGCGCCGGCTCGATTTATGCGACCCCGTTGGCGGCGAACTCCTGATGTCCGCGGACCCGAAGGTTGCCCAGTCCAGTTTAGATGCCGAAGTAGAGCACGAACCATCCCACAACGGCCAGCGCTGCCACCGACGGGCAAGATAGCGGCACGTCGATCGGCAGGGTCTTTAGGAAGCGGGTGCGCATGGTAACGCGGCCACAGAACGCATCGGCATCCGTCGGACGACGGCCCTCGACGCCATCAATCGTCGAACATACGATAGTTTCAAGGAGTCCTCGCCACTATGCAGATGCCCCGCAACCCCACCCGTTCCGTCCGCGTCGGCAAGGCGACCATTGGCGCTGGCCAGCCAATCGCCGTGCAGAGCATGACGGCCACGCACACTCAGAGCATCGACGCCACGGTCGCCCAGGTAAACGCCCTTGTCGCTGCTGGTGCCGACGTCGTCCGCATCGCCGTCGATAGCCGCAAGGACGCCGTCGCGCTGGCCGAAATCCGCCGCCAGACGACGGCCAATCTCTCCGTCGATTTGCAGGAAAACTACCGCCTCGCCCTCGATGTCGCGCCGCACGTCGACAAGATTCGCTACAACCCCGGCCACTTGTATCACCACGAGCCGACGAAGCCCTGGCAGGAAAAGGTGCGCTTTCTCGCGGAAGTCGCTCGCGACCACGACTGCGCGATGCGCGTAGGCGTAAATTGCGGTTCCGTCGATCCGGCCAAGAAAGACAAGTACGCCGCGGGAGACTCGATCTCGCCGATGATCGAAAGCGCGGCGGAACATTGCACGGTGCTCGACGATTTCGGCTTCACGCGATATTGCGTGTCGCTCAAAGATTCCGATCCGAGCAAGGTGATCGACGTAAATCGCCGCTTCGCCGAACTT
>JAJDEG010000200.1 GCA_029259895.1 Planctomycetota bacterium | reverse complement strand
GCCGCCGGCACGGGCACGTTTACCTATCGAGCAACGGACGGTGTGGATCTCTCCACGCCCACGACCGTGACAATCTCGCTCACGTCGATCGACAACGGCCCTGTGGTGGCTGTCGACGATTCGGGCGCGGCGTACACGGCGCTTGAAGACACGCAGACGGTCTTCGATGGCAGTGTCATTCCGCAGGCAGGTGGTATCGGCGTTGGCGTGTTGTCGAACGATACGACCGCCGCGGGCGACGAGAATGACCCGGTGACGCTAATCGTGGTATCGCAGCCGACCAGCGGCGGTACGGTCGCGTTCAATGCGGCGAACGACGGTTCGTTCACGTACACGCCCGGCGCGAACTTCAACGGCACCGACACGTTCACCTACCAGGTCAACGACGGCTTCACCCTAAGTAACGTGGCCACGGTGACGATCTCGGTCACGCCGGTCGACGACGCCCCGACGGCCGTAGCCGACCGTTACATCACCCGCGAAAACGTGGCGCTCACCGTGACCGCCGCGGCCAGAACGGTGCACGTGGGCCGTGGAACGGAATGGTCGTACTTCGACCAGTTGACGAACGGTCTCGAAACGGACCCGAACGGGACGCCGGAGGACTATCCGGTCGACGGCAGCGCGCGGCCGTGGAACCATCCGAACTTCGACACCGGCAGCAGCACGAATGGCACGTGGCTGACTGGCAACGGACTGTTTGCCGGCCCGATCGATGGATTGACGCCGCCGGGCGTGACGTTCCTCGACGGCATCGACGATGCCGCGTTGCCGGCGGGTAGCAACTCGGTGACGACCTATCTGTTCCGCAAGACATTCAACATCGCCGACCCGACCGGTATCAACAGTTTGTTGACCGAATCGCTCGTCGACGACGGTTATGTGCTCTACATCAACGGTACGGAAGTCGATCGCTACCTGATGGCTGCCGGGCCGGTGACGACGACCACGTTGGCCACGGGCAACGGCGACGAAGGCGTGTACGTTCAGCGTCGGGTCGACGTGACGGGCTTGCTCGTCGCCGGAGATAATTCGGTGGCCGTGGAAGTGCATCAGGTGAACACGACCAGCTCCGATGTCGGCTTCGACATGGGAATCGTCGGCTATCCTGGCGCAAGCGTGATCGCAAACGACACCGATCCAGAAGGGGATGCAATTTCCAACGCCCAGTTGGTTACGCCGGCCGCCAACGGCAACGTGGTCCTCAACGCGGACGGTACGTTTACCTACACGCCGAATGCTGCCTTTGATGGAACGGACACATTCACTTATACGGTCGACTCCGGCGGACTGACCTCGCTGCCGGGTACCGTGACGATTACCGTCACGGACGTCCCCTTAATCCCCACGGCGAACGACGACACGTATAATACGCCGGTGAATGTAGCCCTCGAAGTCGTTGCGGCGCAAGGCGTGCTGGCCAACGACCTCAGTCCCGACGGTCCGGCCACGGTTCACTTCGCCGGCCAAACGGCCAACGCGGGAACGATCTCGGTCACCTTCCCCGGACAGGGCGACTTGTTCTGGTTGAATGTCGTCGACGATGGGAACGGTAATGCCAACGGCGATGGTGCGTTCACCTTCATCCCGGTCTTCGATTTCACGGGACCGGTTTCCGTGCCGTACACAATAAGCGACCCGGATGGAGACATGGACTCGGCCACGATGACGATCAACGTTGGCACCGTTACGCCGACGTTCGACCTCAACGGCGACACGCTCGTCAACCGGGCGGACTTGTCGATCCTGGTGAACAACTACGGCATCGCTGCCGGCGCCACGAACGCTCAGGGCGACGTCAACGGTGACGGCAAGGTTAACTCGGCCGACGCGGTGCTGTTGCGCAACAACTTCACGCCGCCGCCGTCCCCGACGGCTTCGGCGATCGTGACCCGCACTCCGGATGCTCGGGCGATCGACCAGGCCGTTGCTCGGCTAAGCGACGTTCGCACGCGGCTGGAAAACCGGGAAGAAGCCCCGCGGCTGCAAGCCCGCGTTCGCCAGATCGTTCGCGATCGCGTGTCCGACGCCCGTTCGCACGCCGGCGAAGCGATCGACTCGGCTCTCACCAGCTTGCGTGCCCGCCGCTCGGCGGCCCGCGATAAGGTGGCCAGCATCGTCGATCAACTGTTCGACAGCTAGTGTCGGGGCTGGGGGCTAGCGGTCGCGGGCATTGTGAATGCCCACGGCCGAAAGCCGAAAGTTGCGATACGCAAAAGTTAAACAATCCAGCGGCCGGCTCACCACGAGCCGGCCGTTTTCTTTTGGTGCGTTGCACGACGATTGCCGCAAGAGTCGCTCGCCGCAGATTGGGACGTATCTAATCCGTCTCACGCGGCCGCCTATCGCGCCAGAAAGCGGCGTTTGGTCAGTCGCCGCGGCGGCGAGATCGTCACGGAAGCCAGATCGTCCTCGCCCAGCAGATCATTGCCCGGCGTGCTGTCGGGATCGAACTGGTCGCTGGCAGCGATTTGCGCGGTGTTCGATTTGCGGCCCGGCGTGACCAGCATGGCGGCAATTTGCAGCGTCGCCGTTGCGCCACTATTGATCGTACCAACGGTCCAGATGCCCGTGCCGCTGTTGTACGTGCCTTGGCTGGCGATGCTCGACGTGAAGTTCAAACCGGTCGCCAGCACGTCGGTCGCCGAGACGTTGGTCGCGGAAACCGGACCTGCGTTCGAGACCGTAAGCGTAAACAAGATGAGCTGCCCGACCATCGGCGTGGCGTTGTCGACGGTCTTGGAGAGCGATAAGTCGGCGACCGGCGGCGAGACGGTGACGCTGGCCTGATCGTCCTCGCTGGGATTGCTGTTGTTCGGCGTGCTGTCGGGATCGACCTGGTCGGCCGCGCTGACTTGGGCGGTGTTCGTTTTGTCGCCCACGGTGGCGACCGTGGCCACAATCTGCAGCGTCGGCGCGGCCGCCGCGGCGACGCTGCCGACGGTCCACACGCCAGTGCCATCGTTGTACGTGCCTTGGCTCGGCGTGCTGCTGACGAACGTCAACCCGGCGGGCAATTGATCGCGGACGCCGACGCCCGTGGCGGTTGTCGGTCCGTCGTTGGTGACGGTGAGCGTGAACGTCACGTTCTGTCCGATCGTGGGTGTCGTCGTGCTGGCGACCTTGGCCAGCGACAAATCAGATGCTTGCGGCGTGACGACGACGCTGGCTTGATCGTCCTCGCCGGCATTGCTATTGCCCGGTGTGCTGTCGGCGTCGGTCTGGTCGGCCGCGCTGACCTGGGCGGTGTTCGTCTTCGCGCCCGAGTTCGCGACCTGAGCGACGATTTGCAACACGGCCATGCCGCTGGCCCCCACGGAGCCGACCGTCCAAATTCCCGTTCCGCTGCTATAGGAGCCTTGCGTCGGCGTGCTGGAAACGAACGTCAAGCCGGACGGAAGCGGATCGGTGACGGCCACGTTGGTCGCCCCCAGCGCTCCGGTGTTGGTCAGCGTGATCGTGAAGATGACGTTGTCGCCGATTTGCGGCGAGGCGTCGTTGACCGTTTTCGCGAGTGCCAGGTCGATCGCGTCGGGCGTGACCGTGACGCTCGCCTGATCGTCCTCGCCGGCGTTGCTGTTGTTCGGCGTGCTGTCGGGATCGAATTGATCGGCCGCAGACACCTGGGCCGTGTTCGTCTTCGCGCCAATCGTCGCCACGGTGGCCGTGATTTGCAGCGAGGCGTTGGCGGCGCTGTTAATTGTGCCAACCGTCCACTGGCCCGTGCCGTCATTGTACGAACCTTGGCTCGGCGTGCTACTGACGAAGGTCAATCCGGCCGGCAAGACATCGGCGACAGAGACGTTGGTTGCCGGATTCGGTCCGGCGTTCGCGACCGTGACGGTGAAGGTTACGTTCTGCCCCAACTGAGGCGACGCCGTGCTGGCAATCTTGGTCAACGAAAGATCGGCCGGCGAGAAGTTGTCGAAGTCCTCGGTGAACAGCGTGGGACCGATCGCGCCGAACAGATCGAGTTGCCCGTCCACGGCGTTGACGCCTTCGATCAGCAATTCGATCGCGCCAATGTTGCTGAACGTCGCGCCCACACCGGCAGAGGCGGCAAACGACGAATAGAGCATCGTAATGGTCTGCGAGGCTGCACCGCCCGTGTTCGGAATGGAAGCCGACGCCTCGGACCAGTTGCCCGCGTCGGTGTACGAGCGAACTCGCACGACGCCGCTGGCCTGGTCGGCCCCGATGACAAATTGAAACGCCGTGCTCGCTCCGGCATCGGTAAGGTCGACGCCGCCGAGGCCGGTCGGGTCGAGCGTCGCGCCGTCGCTATCGATTCCGTCCCACGTGATGCGCCGTTCGCCGTTGGCCGTGGCGCTGGCCATGAACTCGAGCAAGTCCTGGTTGAAGGCGTCCGCGGCGATTTCCACCATCCCCGCGCCGCTGGTGACGCTGGCGAACAGATCGCGTTCGTCGCCTAGCGTCTCGCCGACGGCCGTGCCGGCGAACGAGCTATTGGTCGTCGGCCCGGTGGAAATCGCTGTCGCCGAGTGGGCCGTCGTGTCGAACGTGTCGACGGTCGTCCCGGCCACGCCCATCACGTCGGTCGAGTCGACGACGATCAAAGAACTCCCGTCGGCGGCAAGCGTCACAGCACCGACAGTCTGGCTTGGCTGCTGCACCCAATAGTTGCCGACGGTCAGTCCGTCAAAGCGATACACGCCGCCGGCGTCGGTCGTGTCTGTCTGCACCTGCGCGTCGTCGCCGCCCGGCTCGTACAAATTGTCGCCGTCGTCGAGCAGCAGATTGACGGTGGCGGCCGGCACTTCCTCGCCGCCGGTGTAGCCGTCGCCGGTCGCGTCGACGAACACCCGGCCAGTGATCGACGCCATGTCGGTGGCGGCCAATTGCAAACGGTTTTCGAGCGTTTCAAACGCCATCGACGAGCGGCGGCGCGAGCGACGCGGTATCGAAGATTCGCCGCGGCGCGTACGTCGCAAGAGATCGAGCAGTTTCCAGGACTTCGTCATCGCAACTCTTTCGGTTGATCCCTTGGGACGAGGCATGCCTTACCAACGAACGTCGACGCCGGCTGTTAGACCGTGGGCCCAAAAGTCCGATTCGACTAAATTGAACCGCGGTCGCTCGGGGCCGGCAAACGGAGTCACCTCGGGCGGCAACAGGTTTGGATTGACGTCGAGGTCGATCTGATCGCCGGCCCGCGCCACGCGGCTCCAATAAATCATCGAATAGCCAACCGACAGCCGCGTGTGCCTCGTGAGTTGGTAACCCAGCGTCACGCCCAACTCGGGCACGGCCGTAAATTGATTCTGCTTATGCGTGCCGATGTTGGTCCGCTGCGCCAATAGGCCGCCCGGATCGGTCACTACATCGCCGCCCTCGTCGCTGACCGTCGCGCCGTTGATGGTGACGATCTCCTGCGTCGTACCCAGCGCGATTTTTGTGAGCAACTCCAAAGACCAGCGGCGGCGCTGCATCTCGAACATCAACCCGATCTCACCGCCGTGAAAGCGGTTCTCCGTGTCGAAGCTGTCGGTGATATCGAACGTGCCGGGCGTCGACGTGTCGAGCGACGTGAGGTCTTCGCGGATACGCAATTGGTCGTCGAGCAGCAAGTAACGATAGCCGCCAAGAATATCGAGCCGGTAGCTCGACTGGTTGCAATCGAACTGCGCGCCCGGCAATCCGCTGTTTTGCCACTCCTCGTCCCAACCGCCGCCGCTGACTCCATGCACCCCGCACGCGCCGCAAGCGAACGTCTGATTGCAAGCATTCAGCCGCAGGCGAACGCCGGCCGACTGGAACCGCGTCATGGCGCCGATCTCGATCTCGCCATTGATGACGCCGGGAAAAGCCACGAGCTGCGACGTTTCTTGTCCCGCGAGCGGATCGAAGAACGGACGGGCAATGATCGGATCGCCCGACGAAGCGGCGCGGTAGCTGGTCGACAAGTCTTCGAGCGCGAGATACTCGCCCTCGATGCCCCACACGTGACACGGATCCCACCACAGACCGGCGCGAATGCGAGCGCCGCTGCGAGAGTCGTCGAATAGTGTCGAATCGCCGAACAAGACTTGCGTTCCGTTCTCGCCCAGCACGCCGGCCATCGACCGCGGCGTGCCCGTCGGACTGGTCGTCACGAGCGGCGGAAGGTCCATGCCTTCGGTCGACCACAGCAGATAGTCGGCACGCACCCACGCGCCAGAGATTCGGCCCAAAACGCGATGAAGCGGTCCCGGTGGATAGGGATGAAGGTGCGTGCCGCGCGGCCCGCGATGGCCGACCACTGGGCCGTCGACGATGATTTCCCCATCGCCGAACTCGCCGGGTGCGTAGTAAACTTCGCCATCCTCCGCGCCCTCGCCGGGATAGATTTCCTCCGGCATGGGCATCGACTCGTCGGATTGTCGCGGCGGCAGCAACTGCTCGACGCTCCGCGGAGGCGGAACGTCTTCGGTCGGTTGCGGCGCGAACGGCGCGGCGTCGGCGGGAATCTCCTCCTGACCGGCAACGGCCAGCGTCGGGACGTCGCCGGCACCGACGAGCGTTTCGGCGTTCCGCGGAACCTGCAACAGAGTCACCGGACGAATGGTTTCGCCGGAATCGCCCGCTACGGGCGAAGGCGATGTGGCCATCGCACGGATGGAGAGTCGCGGCAATCGCCCGGCTTGCGTCGGCGCGGCGGCATTGCCGCGCAGGCGAACTTGCTTGCCGACGTGCGGCGACAGGTCCTGGCGTTGGTTCGGCGCGAGGATGTACTGCGGATCGCCGGCATCATCGACGAGCACGTAGCCCGATTGCCCCTTGGCATTGCGAGCGCGCGCGATCGTGCCCCGCACGCTGAGCGAACCGCCGTCGCGTCGCGTCGTAGCCGCTGGCGCATTCGCGGCGCCGGCGGCGTCGACGGGCGCAACGAATTGAGTCTGCTTCACACCGCCAACGCGTTCGACTTTCGGCGGCGCGGCGGGCGGCTCGTAGTCCGTCGACGGCCGATAAGCCAACGAACTTGCCGCTGACTTGGTTTCGCGGCGCTTAGCCGCCTTCCAGCCGCCGCCGGAGTCGTCCGCAACCGACGAAGTTACGGAAAGAGCAACGACAAGCATCGCAGGCGCTAGCATTCGGCGCATGATTCTTTTCCGCGCTAAAGGTCCGCGCTCGGTGGCGCAGTGCGGCAACGACGTGATACTTGGCCGCAAACATGATTCCTGAGAAAGGAGCGGCGATGTATCAGAACGCCGCGGCAGGTGTCAAGGGAGGTTGTCCGCAAGCGACGGCTGTGCGACCGCCGCGTTCGAGCGTTCCTGCCGGTGTTGCGGCAGCGATCTGGCGCGTTGTCGCCTTTCGCCGCGGCGAGTAGAATGAGGAATAATCCCCCATTCTGGACGGGCCGTCCGGCGGTACATTCATGGAATCGCAGACCCTTTCGGCGAAGGAACGTCAGCATCTCGAAGAGATTCTGGACCAGTTCGATCGGGCGCTGAAGGACTGCCGGTCGGGCAGTTTGCCGTCGGTCGACGATTTTCTGGGTGCCTACCAGGGCAATCAACTCGATTATCTTCGCAAAGAGATGGACCTCGTGTGGCACGAGGTTGTCCGCGGCGAATATGTCAAGCTGCGGCGACTAGGCGGCGGCGGCATGGGCGAGGTGTTTCTTGCCCGCCACGTGGCCTTGGGCCGCGATTTCGCACTCAAGGAGATCAAGCTCGAATGCCTGCGGCACAGCGACCGGGCCGAGTTCGAAAAGCGGTTTCGCCGCGAAGTCGAAGCCTGCGGCCGGCTCGAACATCATCCTAATCTGGTCAACGTCACCAACACTGGCACGAGCGACGACGGCGTGCCCTACTTGGTCATGGACTACATTGAGGGTTTGGACCTCAAGCAGGTCGTCGATCGCTGCGGTGCATTACCGTCGTCGGTCGCGGCTAGGATCGTTCACGACGCCGCGGCGGGCCTGGCGCATGCCCACGAAAGAGGCTTGGTCCATCGCGACATCAAGCCGTCCAACGTCATGATCTCGAAGCACGGTGTGGTCGTCGTGCTCGATCTGGGACTGGCTCGCGTGATCGAGTCGGATCGCCAGGCGTCGGTGGTCTCGATGCCCGGCCTCGTCGGCAGCTTCGACTACATGTCGCCCGAACAGTGTCGCGAAGAGGAGCACGTCGATTCGCGGGCCGACATCTACGCGCTCGGCTGCACGCTGTACTATCTGCTCACCGGCGGTCCTCCGTTCGCCGACGCCAAGTCGATCTTCCAAAAGCTCAACGCCCATCAGCAGGATGCGCTACCGGAATTGCATCGCGACGACGTCGAGCCGTTGCTGAGTGACGTTCTCGCGCGTATGACGGCCAAAGACCGCGACGAACGCTTTGCGAATTTGGAAGAGGTCGTCGCGTTGTTGCGTCCGCTCACGCGCGACGTGCAGCTCGATGTCTTGGTACGGCACTCGCCGGAGAGGATTCGCGACACGACGGAATCCGATAGCCATTCGACGGTTGCGTATCAGACGCGGAAGATCGTCCATACCGCGATGGAGGCCGGGCGGGCGGCGCGCGGCGGATCGCTCGGCGCTTCGCTTTCGCGGCCGTACGACGAATCGATGGGCAGTTCGCGATTCGGCTCGGCCACGCGCGTGATTCGACGACAATTAACTCGCCGACGGTTCTTGGTCGTCGGCGGTCTGGCCGCGGTCGGCGCGGCGACGGCCGGCGGCATCGTCTGGTCGCGGCGTCGAGAGGCGGCGGCCGATTTTCTCGGCACGCTTCCGGGTCTCAACGGCCATTGGTGGTTCAATGAAACGCCGTGGCTCCTGCCGGACGTGCGGTGGCATCTTTCGCAGTCGTTCGGCTTTTGGTCGACCGATATGAACGAATTGCGAGTCGCGGCGGAAGCCGGCGACGTGCCGGCGTTCTATGCGGCGATCAAAGAGCGGATCACGGAGGTTATTCGCGACTGGCCGGAGGAAACGGCGACGCGGTTCGGTCTGCTCAAGGCATTCGATCCCGAGAAGCTGTCCGAAGAAGCGGTCAACGATGTGGTCGCCCAGATTTCGAGCCAGCTAACCAAAAAGCAATCGGATGCGGAATTGAACGCGTCCGAGTGGCATTTGCTCGGGGTGGTTCGTCATCACAACGACGACTTCGAAAACGCCGCCGCGGCCTATGAATCGGCGCTGAGAGCCTATCAAAGCGAGGGCACATATGGCCTGGCCGCGTTGTGTCTGTCCGATTGGGGGCAGATGCGGCTTCAGCATAGCAAGCCGGTGCTGGCGCAAGAGAAGTTCAGTCGCGCGCGGGAGTTACTCTTTCAACAATCGCAAACCCCGCGCGATGTCTTGCGGCTGTTCGAGTTGGACACGCTGTGCGGCGAAGCCGACGCACACCGAAAGTACGGCAATTGGGATCCCGCGCGCCAGAGCCTGCAATTGGCGATGCCGCTGGCCGCGTCGTTGCCGGAACATCATCCGCTGCGCGCCGTATTTCACGAACGTAGCGGCTGGTATCACCTCGACGTGTGGCGCGTCGATCGTGCGAAGCAAGAGTTTCGCCAGGCTCTGGCGATCCGCGAGCAGAATGACCGCGACGGCAACGACCTAGCGCTGCATTGGGTGTGGTGGAGCCGTCAGGGCCAGGCGATGGTCGATTTCTACCTCGACGAGGCCGCGGCCAGCGCCGCTGCGCTCAATAGCCTGTTGCCCGAACAATTGCCAACCGACAAGAAGAGCTTCACCGATCGGCAAGTTAGAGAGCTTCGTCGCCGCCGTCCAAACCTTCTCGAACGGTTGGCCGACGCCGAGTGGATCGTTCCCACCATGCGGACAGACGCCGTCGGGCATTTGACCGACGCAATTGGCGCCGCCGAAAGTGACCGTTTTCGCGACGACGGGCGGTGGCCGATCTTGATCAAGCTCAAGTTCAAGCTGGCCGTCTTCGAGGCGCTCGTCGGCAAGCTGGCCGAGGCGAAAGAGCGCTTCCAAACGACGGAAAGCGAGGCGGTCGAGCATGGAAAGAAAAACGCCGCCCAGAATTCGTCGCACGCCGGCCGTTCCGGTCGACCGCCCAGCTACAGCGCGACGCAAAAAATCGCCGAGGCCTGCCTCGATTGCTTTGCCGAAGAGGAAAGCACGCAATCCGCAGGCCAGGAACGCCTGATAGAACAGTATAAACGCGATCCGGTCGCGGTAACCCGAGACGAACTGCAATTGCTGCTGCTCGTCGGCGATTGGTTTCTTCAGCGGGCGGATGGATCGACGGACGCGGAAACAAAGCGTAAACTCGCGGAAGGGATGGTCCGTCAGTGTACGATCCGCGCTCGCGGAATGCCTGTCGGCGAGGAACAATCGGACGCGTGGCGATTGCCCGAGCTGCTCGATAGTTACCGGAAAGTCGCAGCCAAGTACGTTGCGACCGAAAATGGTGGCTAAACCTTGCCGTTCGGCCGCCCGCACCGTTCGTTTGCGTCGCGACGGTTAGCTTTTCGACCTCGGGAGACCTCCGCATGTCGTTGCCAGAAGGATCCGTGACGCGCTGCATCGCCCGCTTCAAAGCCGGCGAGCAGAACGCGTTCGACAAAATCTGGGACCATTATTTTTCCTCGCTCGTGAAGATCGCCCGCCGGATGCTTTCCTCGCGCAAGCCAGGCGGAGCGGTCGACGAAGAAGACATCGTTCAGAACGCGCTGTGGAGCGTCTGCCAGGGTCTGCCGCGGAACCAAAGCTATTCGACCGTCGACAGCCGCGAAACGCTGTGGCCGATACTTGTGGCGATTACGAAGTACAAGGTGACGGACCATTTTCGCCGCGAAGGAGCGCAAAAACGTGGCGCGGGCAAGGTGTTCAACGAACTGCCCGCCAGCGGAGGCGACGACGGCGAATCGGCGTCTGGCGGTTTGGCGAACCTCTTGGCCGACGAAGCCCCCACGGCCGACGACATCGTGGCGATGGGCGAGCAATTCACGCACTTGCTGGATCTGCTGCAACACGAAGATCTGCGGCAAATCGCCCAGCTACATATCGAAGGCTGGAAGAACGCCGAAGTCGCCGACAAACTCGGCATCAGCCTGCGAAGTGTGGAACGAAAACTGGCGCTGATTCGCGATACGTGGTACGAGTGGTGGCAGAGGCAGGATGGTTGACCAATTGCGGAGCGGCGATGGTTCTCTTGGCATCGACCGCCGCGTCGACGCGCTGCGATGATAAGCGAGCAGGGTTGCACGCAGGGAATGCTCCAATTCAATAGGTTTCGTCGATGATCAAGTCAGTCACGATTCAGAACTTCAAAGCGATCCGGAGTCAAAAGATTGATCTGGAGCGGTTCACTGTCTTCGTCGGCGCAAATGGCAGCGGAAAGACAACGGTCTTGCAGGCCGTCGACATGGCAGCGGCAACGTGGGCACACATCGGGCCGACAGTCGAATTGTTTGTCGACGAAAGGCATTGTGATTGGCTCTATGCGCGCGATGCCGAGGGCGATATGTCCATCCGCTGCGTCACGACCGCGGGAGCTTTCGGTATCGAATGTCATCCTCGACACGGTTTTTCGTCGAATTCACGCGTTCTCGGCAATGGACAGTGGCATATCAATAGGGATCATCCCGGCGATATGGCTTTGGACGAGTTCCGCCAATTGGCACAGCCCATGACGTTCCTGCGGCTGGACGAATCGCGTTTGGTGGAGCCGCATTATTCCGCAGTAAGCCCGCCGCGAATTGGTCGCGACGGACAGGGACTTGCTTCCGTGCTGGCCTACATGTCGCTGAACGCACCGGATGCATTCGACGACCTTCAGTCGCACATGCGAGGGCTGATTCCGCGACTCGACCGTGTTCGATTCGACAAAGCCGAAGTGCGTCAGCAAGTCAGCGAGGAAATCCAGATCGATCCGAACACTAAGATCGAGAAACTGAGCACGCGGCGATATCAAGGAGACAAGCTGTTATTCGACTTTCATGGCGCAACGGACATCGCCGCGCATGCCGTCAGCGAAGGCACGCTGGTTTTGTTGGGAGTCCTCGCAGTACTTCTTGGCCCCGTGCGTCCACGCGTTCTGCTGCTGGATGACATCGAGCGAGGACTTCACCCATCGGCGCAACACAAGCTGCTCGATACGCTCAATGCCTTGATGTCCCGTTTTCCCGACCTCCAGATTCTGGCTACTGCACATTCGCCCTACCTGCTCGACCACTTGCCGCCTGAGCAAGTACGGATCATGTGCATCGACGACGATGGGCACTCAATCTGCGGCCGCCTCTCGGATCATCCACAGTTCGAGCGGTGGAAAGATGAAATGGCACCGGGCGAAATGTGGAGCTTGTTCGGCGAACGTTGGCTGGCCGAGGGAGCCTCGGCCAAATGACCGCGCGATTCGTCGTTATTTACGAATCGGCCGCTGACTTCGCGACGGCGTCGGAGATCGCCGATCGAGCGTTGGTTGCCGAAATCCAATGGCTCGACGAGACGTTGCTCGATTCGCAACGTTGCTGGATGTGTGATGATGGATGCGGCAACGATTTGACGTGGAAGTCGATTCCGGCACGCGCACGTGAGCTTGGAATCGCGGCGAGAGGGCACTTTTCAGGCGAACCGGGCTTGCCGGACGCTCAAGCCGCGCGGCGTGCGATTCGTTTCGTCCGTCGCGCCGTCGAGAACGCGAACGCCATCATTCTCGTGCGAGATGTCGATAACCAGCCGGAGCGACTTCGCGGTTTAGAGCAGGCGCGAAGCGAGGCGGCGAAGTCGATAACTGTTGCCATCGGTGCGGCAAACCCGAAGCGCGAAAGCTGGGTTGTCTGCGGATTTGATCCCGAAGGCGACGACGAATACGCTCGACTTGCCGGCGAACGACAAGTCCTTGGCTTCGACCCACGTATTGCTTCCCAACAACTGACGGCAACCGGCGACCACGATAAAAGAAGCGCCAAGCGAGTTTTGACTTCGTTGACCGGCGGAAATCGCGAGCGAGAGCGCAAATGTTGGCTAGGGACGCCGCTTGCGGTGTTTGACGAACGTGGAAAGGAAAATGGCCTGGCCGATTTCGTTCGTGAGGTGCGGACGTTGCTTGCGCCACTGATTTGCGAGTAGGTATCGTCCTGCACTAAACATCATCCTCCAACTCAATCTCCCCATCCACGGCTTTCTCGTGCGCCTCGCGGAGCAGTTCGTCGCGCGTCGAGAACAACTCCGCCGGCAGCGCGCCCTCCGGAATACGCTCAAGCACGCCGACCGCTTTGCCGGGCCGATTTTCTTCGTGCATCAAGATCGCCGCCAATTCCAGCCGCATCGGCCCCGAATGATCGGGGAACCGCCGCAGATACTCGAACATCAGCGGGATCGACGCCGGAAAGCTGCGGCGCTCGTTGAGCAGTTGGGCCAGCGCGGCAAGCTCGACTTCGGGTAACTGCCAGTCCTTGATCTTCGCCGACATTCGCTGATGCAGTTCCAGCGCGGCCGTGGCGTCGCGGTTGGATAAGTGCGTTCGCAAGATCTCCATGCCGGTATGGTGACGTCGCGCGTAGTAATCCTCGTCGAGGCCGGATTGCACGTCGGGCCGCTCGTGGTACTGCCGCATTTCTTCCAGGTCGACGTCGCCCGTCCGGCCGCGCATCACGCTGAATAAGTCCCAACCCTGGCAATTCACCTGCCGCAGCAGCATCAACAGCGCCGCCGCCACCAGACCCATCGCGAAGCCGACGGCATGAGAGACCGCCATCGCCGGCGGACTTGCCGCGAGCCAGCCCAAGCCCGCGTCGGCCAGCACGAAAACGCACAGCAGCGCCGGCACGGGCAGGTTGTAGCCGTAGCCCTTGATCCAAATCCAGGCCACGCAGCGGATGTCGTTCTTCGGCGCCCAAACGAAGGCCATCGCCGCCACGGCATATACGATCGCCGTCGATCCAAGCACGGCCGAATCAAGCACGCCCTCCATCGCCAACGGTAGGTCCGTGTAAGGCTGCAACCCGACCGAAATTAGCTCGACCAACCGAGAATGGCCAATCGCCAGCAAGAAATATAGGGGCAAGAAACGATACCAGCCCAGCTTGCCCTCGACGATCAGCCCAAACGACCACAGAAACAGCACGTCGAGCAACAACCGCACCCAGTCGCCGTGGGCCACGTTCGCCGCCAGCCAGAAAAACGGATTGAGCACGCCCAGCGGCAGCGCCCACTTCTCGAACGCCATGCCCGGCGCGGCAAACCACTCCGGCAGAATCCGCGCCAGGAACAGATAGACGTCGAGTGCAATCAGCCCCAACGTGCCGTAGGGACGATGATCGACCGGCGCGTCGGTGTTCCAAGGGATGCAGGGGACGAACATTGAAGTCTCAAGGTTCAAGCATCAAAGTTAAGATAAGGTTCAAGGTTCAAGATCGACGCAGGCCGCCGTCGCATTCGCCTTGAGCCTTGAAATTTAGACCTTGCTTGAACCTTGATACTTGATTCTTGTTTCCTAAACTTTCTCGAATCTCGCGCTGCCCTGAGCATTGCCGCGTCACACCCGACAGTGCTCCACCATCTTCTCGGCCGTCGTAACGTAGCTGGTATAAAACGGACCGAATTCGGCGTAGCGGGCGCTGGCTTCGTCGAAACGCATTCGATAGACGATTTCCTTGAGAAACTCGGGATTGCGGGCCCACAGCGTGACGCCCCACTCCCAATCCTCGAAGCCGAGGCCCACCGTGATCAACTGCGTTACGCGACCTGCGAAAGACATGCCCGTGCGGCCATGTTCGGCCATCTGTCGGTTGCGTTCTTCCGAGTCGAGCAAGAACCAGTTCTCGCCAACCTTACGCTTCTTGTTCATCGGATAGAAACACGTGGCGGGCCACGGCGGCAGGTCCGGCGTGAGCCGCTGCTTCCGCATCATCACCTCGCGGCTGGCGTAGGCCTTGAGCTTCGCCTGATAAGCCGGGCTGCCCTCGACTTCGCCCTCGGCGACGAGCCGCTGGCCATATTGCTCGACGCTAGGCACGTATTCCGAAACTTCCGTCATCGACACGAATGAATACGTCGGCACGAGCGCGGCCCCGAGCGGCCCCGCCAACAATCGCTGATGCAGCGCGTCGACCACCAGCGGATCGCCGTCGAGCAGCATCAGGCCGAAGTCCGCCTTGTGCCCGCTGACGATCGACGTTTGCACGCGAGCCGGCTGGTCGGCGGCCTGTGGATCGAGCGCGGCGACGAGCGCGCTGCGTCCCGCCTGTCGCTCGGCATCGGTCATGCGCGCCAATGCCGCACGGTCAAATCGATAATACAGATGCGTGCAATGCCAGCCCTCGCTGGGAACGAGCGAAACCTCTTGCGAGGCGGCTGCGGCGTGCGGCGATGGACCGTGTGCGGGACGGGTGGGCGCTTCGGCGGAACTCATGGCGGGCAGTTACCTCGATGATGGAGATCGACGGTGAGAGGGGGCGCTACGCCGGTGTTGCTACGGCCCGATGCTTACGACCGCCGGCGGGCAAAGTTTCAACTGGCATGATAGCAGATCGAACGACGCGAACAACGGCGACGAACCACACGCTCGGTGGGGTGGCGTCGCTCGATATGCCGAGACGATCGCCCCCGCTTCGCTCGCCCAAGGCGTTACGGTTTGCCTAACCGGACCGTTCGACCGTTCGCGCAAGAATACCCGTGGTGTGCGGCGATGTGCAGCGTCGAGGCTCGCCGGTCGATCGTCCGAAACATCTTACGGAAGGCATGACTTCGGTAGGCTGGCGACGAACGCGCGGCCCGCCACCCGTATCGCGTAGCGTTTCCGCCGGGAACTCTCGATTCACTCGGCGACACCATTGGAATTCCGTCCCAGGGGGCAAGGATGCGCCGCATTCGCTTCTTTTCGTTAACGATGGCCGCGAGCGTCGCGTTGTTCGGCGGCAAGGCGTACGCGCAACAATCCTCGGCCCCCGTCGCACCGGTCGTCAATCTCGGCCTGGAAGTCGACCGAAACATCGCCGACGCGCCGCTGCCCGGTGAGAAATTCGACGGAGCATCGACCGACTCGGATTCTCCCTTCGCCAACTTCATCAGCCACGACGCCGTCGAGTGGTCGACTGAAGCGACCGCCGAATCGAGCGCCGGAGCCGCCGACGACGCCCCGAACTGCTGCGATCCCAAAAAGCAAGCCGCGTTGAAAAAAGCCATCGGCGGCGCCTACGCCGGCACGTTCTACGACAACAACTTTGAATACCTTTGCGACCCGTGTTACGACGGCTGGCACTTGGGAGAAGACTTCAAGAGATTGTGCCTCGGCGATTGCTGGACCGTCGACTTCGGCGGACAGTACCGCATCCGTTATCAAAACGAACACAACCACCGCGGACTCGGCCTCACCGGTCGCGACGACGAGTTTCTGCTTCATCGCACGCGGCTCTATGCCAATGCCGAGTACGGCAATTTCTTCCGCGCCTTCGTCGAAGGCATTGACGCCGAAAGCAACTACGAGGACTTCGGCCCGCGTCCGATCGAAGTCGATCGCTCGGACCTGCTCAACGCCTTTGTCGACGTGAAGCTACACGACGGCAACCGGGGCGAATTGTGGGGCCGCGTCGGACGCCAGGAGTTGCTGTACGGCGCGCAGCGAACCACGTCGCCGCTGGACTGGGCCAACACGCGCCGCACGTTCGACGGCTTCAAACTGATGTGGAAGAGCCAGGACTGGAACACCGACGTGTTTTGGACGCAGCCGGTGCCGGTCGATCCGCACAATTTCAACAACCCCGACCAGAGCCAGGAATTCCTCGGAGCCTACGCCACGTACAAGGGATCGAAAAACCAGACCTACGATTTCTACTTCCTGCGTTACTCGGAAACGTCCGCCGCCACCGAGTTCGACTTCAACACGTTCGGTGCGCGGTGGAATTGGAAGTCCGGCGACTGGATGGCCGAAACCGAAGGCATGTACCAGTTCGGCGAGTTCGGCGGCGCGGACCACGTCGCCGGAGCGTTTACGACGGGCATCGGACGCGACTTCCCGTGCGTTGTGTGGACGCCGACGCTGTGGGTCTACTACGACTGGGCGAGTGGCGACGAGACGATCGGCAACGGCTATCACCACCTGTTTCCGCTGTCGCACAAGTACATGGGCTGGATGGACCTGTACGGCCGCCGCAATATCGAGGACTTCAACGTGCAGTTGACCGCCAAGCCCAGCGACAAGGTGAAGCTGATCGGCTGGTGGCACATGTTCAACCTGCAAGATGGCGACGACGTGCCCTACGGCGTGACGATGGCGCCGTTCACCACGACGCCCGGCGGAGACCAGGAACTCGGCCAGGAACTCGACTTGGTCGTGTCGTGGGCCGCCGCCGATCGGTTGACCGTCGACTTCGGCTACTCGCACTTCTTCGCCGGCGACTTTTACGCCACGAACCCAACGCCCAACCTGTTCAGCGGCGACGCCGATTTCTACTACATCCAGGCGCAGTTGGACTTCTAGTCAATGGCCAATCGGATGTCTCGCCACAGACCGGGCGAGACATCCGCCGCGCGGCCGCGAGTGAGTCACGCACGTGCGTGAACTTGCCGTCGCGGCATTCTCTTCAACGGCGGGGCGGTATATCCTGAATCGTACGCTTGCAGGGTCGCGTAGAATGGCGGTGAAAAGCCCATGGTTTCATTCCCGCGGTTAGACCGCAAGAGTTCAACCGTAGAAGCACCAAATCCTTCGTGACCGTCGGAGTCATGCCTTGTCCGACAAATGGGACTTCTACTTTTCAAACGTCAACGACGCACTTGCGTCGATCTTTGTGGATCTTGGCATCCGCGGCTGCATTCCGGATTCTCAGAAGCCTTGGCTATTGTGGACGTGGATAAGATTTCTACAACCGCGCGACAACGGGCTCTCATCCGAGCAAGAGGCAAACACGCTCTTCGAAATCGAAGACTTCTTACAAGCGACCGTTGCAAATCAAACGGAAGGAGCGTTCGTCGGACGGATTACGACTTCGGGGCGACGGGAATTCTACTTCTACGCGCCGTCGTCGCACGGGTTCGACGTTGCAATGAACGCAGTGCCAGCGAAATTCCCAGCATATTCCATCGATTACGGCGATCAAGATGACTCAGAATGGTCGCAATACTTAAACGTGCTTTATCCCGGTCCGGAAGAACTTCAGCTAATCCGCAATCGTCACGTTGTCGAGAGTCTCGAGCGCAACGGCGACACGCTCACCGTGGCGCGGCCGGTTTTTCATTGGGTCGACTTTCGATCGCAGGATCAACGCATGGAGTTCATCGCCGAAGTCAAACGTCTCGGCTTTCGTGTTCCCACGGAACACGAAGGCGAACGCGGCGACGAATTCCCTTCCCGCGTAACGATCGAACGGATTGACCACGTCGACTGGAAGTCGATCAATGACGTGACGCTGATGCTTTATCGATTGGCTCTGCAATTCAGCGGAAACTATGACGGTTGGGAAACGTCGGTGGAGAAGCACAAATGACGACGAACGCCCGCGTCATACACGAATTGACGTGCTGGGCCCTCTTCACCGTATTTGATCGACGGTCCTTCGGATGTCTCGCCACAAACCGGGCGAGACATCCGCTGCGCGGCCGACGAGCAAGCGTTTGAGTTGATCGTCGGCCGCGATCCCGTCGATTTTGACTAGGGCCGCGGCGATGACGGAAGGCGAACGGCTCATGCCGTTCGAGCAGCAAACCAGCGTCGGCACGTCTCCCGATACGAGCGATGCGACGGCGTCAATGGCCAATTGCAATCGCCACGACGCGTTTCCTTCGCCGTCGACCAGCGGCACACGGCAAACCACGGTGTCGCGAGCCGGCGGGTCCGTCAAGTCGGTGGAAAGGAGCACGACGGCTTCAACGCCCATTTCATGAATCTGGACGGCATTGCGAGCGTCGCCGATGCTGCCGAACCACAACTTGCGTCCTTCGACCTGGTTCGCCGTTGGCACTCACCACACGCGAGCTTTAAGCACACAAGGCATTCCGCAAGACGTTGACGACAACGCTATTGTCGAAACATCACAACTCTAGCGGAAAATCGCTCAGCAACTCGACGCCCGTTTCGGTCACCAGATAGTCGTTTTCCAACCGCAATCCGGCCCGCAGGTGTTCCGCATATAGTCCCGGCTCCGCCGTGAACACGTCACCAACCTCGAACTTATCGTCCCAGTTCGGATTCAGGTGCGGCGCTTCGTGTGGAAACAGGCCGATGCCGTGCCCGAGGTGGTGGTCGAACTTCGCTTCGCTGAATTCACCGAGCCAGCGGTTGCATTCGTCGAACAGCGCGCGGCAGCTTTCGCCCGGCTTGACCGTTCGCTCGACGATCGGAAACACTTCGGCGACGTGCCGCCACGCGCGGCGTTGATCTTCCGTCGGCTTGCCGTCGACGGCGATCGCACGGCACGTGTCGGCGTTGTAGCCGCGGAATGCCGGGCCGAGGTCGAGGATGTAGAGTTCGCCGGCCTCGATGTTGCGATCGCGGGGCGGACCACCTCGCGCGCCGCAGGCGTAGTCATTCCCCGTCCACGTAAGCATTTCGCCCAAGTGCCGCACGGCCACGCTTTGCAGTTCGCTGAACACCTCCAGCTCGTTGACGCCGGGCCGAATAATCTCGCGGGCACGCGCGTACATCTTGCCGTTGGCGGCGATGGCGTGCCGCAGCCGTGCCATCTCGTCGGCGTCCTTTCGCCGCCGCAGGCGATAGAGCGACGGATCGAGGTCGATCCACTCGATGTCGCCCCAAGCCGCAGCGAGGGCCTGTGCCGTATGGACGTCGAACGTCGAAAACTCGACGCCGATCCGCTTTGGCTTGCCGCGTTGCCGCAGCGCCTCGACGAGCACGGCCGAGCAGGCCTGCCGCTGATCGTTTCGCAGCGTGGAGTGCAACTGCGCCTGGTACTCATGCACGTCGTCGGCCACGACGCCGGTGAATTTCTTCGGCGGGCCGACGACCGCCACATGCCCGTCGGCCCACAACGCCGCGGAAGTCTGCACCAGCCGCCACACGTACGGCCCCGTGAGCCACTGCACGTGTTCGGGCAGATTGACGATCGCCAGATCGACACCCTGGGCCTGCATTTCAGCAAGCAGCCGCTGCTGTCGACCGCGGACGGACTGGGGATGTATTTCAAAATTCGACATGAGTCCGTGCGGATCCTTTGCAATGACGCCGACGAGTCTATGGCCGGACAGAACCCGGCAGGACGAGTCTCCGTTTTACGCGGAGCGATTCATCGCCGCAACGCCCATGCACGAATGGTTTCCGTTGCGACGTGCATTGCCTGCGCACGAAAAACAGGCGATGATTGAAGGTAGGACCGAGACCCGTCGACTCGGTGACTCGTTTCCTCCGCGAGTACCTCATGAATCTTCTCGTCATCGTCCTCCCCGTCGCCGTCGTGCTGACGATCGCGTACTTCACCTACGGCCGCGTGCTGTCGCGGCTGCTGCGGCTCGACGCCAAGCGACCGACTCCGGCGGTGGAGCTGCGAGACGATCTGGATTATCTGCCGATCGAGCCGAAATTCTTGTTTCCCCAGCACTTTTCGGCAATCGCGGCCGCCGGGCCGATCGTAGGGCCGATTCTCGCCGGCCTTTATTTCGGCTGGCTACCGGCGTTGATTTGGATCGTCGTCGGCTCGATTTTCATCGGCGGCGTCCACGACATGATGGCGCTCGTCGCATCGATTCGCCACAAGGCGCGTTCGATTGCCGAAGTCGTTCGAGACCACATGACGCCGCGGTCGTATATCTTGTTCCTGACATTCGTGTGGTTGGCGCTGGTGTACATCATCGTGGCGTTTACCGACATTACGGCCCAGGCGTTTATCGGCGAACAAACGCTCGAAAACGGCGAAAAGGTGACCGGCGGCGGCATCGCCACGTCGTCGCTATTGTATCTCGCCCTGCCGATCGTCATGGGGCTGCTGCTGCGCTTTACGAAGCTGTCGCTGAATTTGGCAACGATCATCTTTGTGCCGCTGGTGGGCGTGGCGATCTGGCTGGGGCAGTCATATCCGCTCGACCTCGCAGCGTGGCTGGATATTTCGGAAAAGCAGGCGCACAAGGTTTGGGACGTCGCGCTGCTTGCCTACTGCCTCGTCGCGGCGGTCGTACCCGTTTGGATGCTCCTGCAACCGCGCGGCCACTTGGGCGGGTACTTTCTTTATGCGGCGTTGGCCGCGGCCGCGGTCGGATTGCTCTTTGGTCGCGAAACCGTGGCGTACCCGGCCTTCACCGGCTGGACTTCGGCGGCCGGCGGCGCGCTGTTTCCGATGCTGTTCATCACCATCGCCTGCGGTGCGTGTTCGGGGTTTCATTCGCTGATCGCCTCGGGCACGACGTCAAAACAGCTTCGCACCGAGACCGACGCCCGGCCGATTGGCTACGGCGCGATGTTGCTCGAAGCATTGGTCGCCACTGTGTCCTTGTGCTGCGTCATGGTACTCGCGCCGGACTCGCCGCTGGCGATGTCCGAAAAGCCGAACCTGATTTACGCCCAGGGCATCGGCGGAATGCTCGCGCCGACGGGCATCTCCGCAACGTTGGCCGTCTCATTCGCCCTGATGGCGTTCACCACGTTCGTTTACGACACGCTCGACGTCTGCACGCGACTGGGGCGATACATCATTCAAGAATTGCTCGGCACGCACAACGCGATGGGGAAATGGGTTGGCACGTTGCTGACGGCCGGCGTCCCGCTGTTCTTCGTTATGCAGACCGCCTACGACGCAAGCGGCAAAGAAATACCCATCTGGAAGATGTTCTGGGCGCTGTTCGGCGCGAGCAACCAGTTGCTGGCGGCGTTGACGCTGTTAGGCGTCACCGTCTGGCTATGGCGGACCCGCCGGGCGATGTGGGTGTGGTTCGTCACCGGCATTCCGACCGTCGTGATGTACGTAATGAGCACGTGGGCACTCGTGCAGATAATTGGCGCGAAGCTGCAAGGCGATCGGTATTGGTATTACGACGTAGTGACGTGGGTCGCCGTCGTCCTCGTTGCGCTGGCGGCGCTGATGCTCGTGGAAGCCGTCCGCGTGCTATGGAATCTCCGCACGCCACCGCCGCCGGCGGCGCGTGGAGCCGTGGCGGCATCGTAGTATCGACGGTGTACAGTCGGCACTTTAGAAGCAACATCGTGGCATCGAAGCACCTAGCGACCGTAACCCCACTCCCCGTCCAACTCGATCGGAACTTTCCGCATGCATCGTGTCCGCCGCTCGTCGTGCCGTGCAATCGCTCTCGCATCTTGTTGTTTCGCGTTTGCGATTTCGCCGTCGATCGGTTCGCGATTCGCCCTCGCCGCCGAGCCGACCTACGTCATCGAATCGTCGGATACCGTTCGCGTGGTGGCCACGCTGCGCTATGAGGTTCACTGCCCGAACATGGCCGCCACGCATTGGACTGTATTCGCTGCGGCCGCGCCGCGGTTGCCGTCGCAGCGCGACGTGAAGTCAACGTCCGATCCCGCGGCGGACCGCATTCTCGACGGTCGGACGAGGCGGCGCGACGTACTGGCGATCGGCGTGCCGGCCAACGCCGCGGACCAAAAGCAACGCGTACGCGTAGAAGTTCGCTACGAGGCGACGCTGGTTCGCCGACGTCTGCGCGAACGGACGAAGCACGACCGGTTCGGCGCGCCGGCGGCACTTGGGCGCGACGAGCAAACGGTTAACCTCGCCGCCACGAAGGAAGCCAACCACGACGATGCCGCGTTCGCCGCGATGCTCGACAAGCACGAGCTTCGCCGCCGCGCGGACGAGAGCGAGATCGCATTTGCGCGTCGCGCGTTCACGCTGGGCAAGTCGCGCGGGACGTACGTCTACCGCGCCGACATTCCTCGCCGAGCCACGGAAGTGGCCGAGTCGTGGCGGACCGATTGCGGCGGTTGGTCGAACTGGTTCGTGGCCGTCATGAGGGCCAGCGGCATTCCGGCCCGCGCGTTGGTCGGACGTTGGGCGCGTTCGGCGAGCGACGACAACGCCGACGACGGTCCCGCCAACCGAGGCCACGTCAAAGCCGAATTCTTCGCCCGCGGCATCGGTTGGGTGCCCGTCGATCTTTCGCAGGCCGTTCAACACGAGCGACGCACAGACGGCCTGCGGCACTTCGGCGTCGACGATGGCGACTTCATCGTTCTGCACGTCGATACCGACTTTGAACTGCAAACCAAACAGATGCCGCGGCGGAATTGGATGGCGCTTCAATCGCCCGTATTTTGGGTCACCGGCAAGGGCAAGGTAGACGGTGCGACGACGACCGACGACTGGCAAGTGCGGCAACTCGCTGCCGGCCGCGAGTGAGCGGCTGGGCGAAAAGTCAACGACGCAGATCGAGGCCGTAGGACGCGAACGCCGCGCTACTTCGCCAGTTCTTTCCGCAGCGTCGCGACCTTCGTTCGGGCGTCGGTTTGCAGGTCGGGCTCCGGAATCTTGCCAACCCGATCGTAGGCGGCGTCGACGACTTGCGCCGCCCGCGCGCCTTGGCCGCACTTGTTCAGTTCCTCGGCAAGATCGCACAACCGATACACGCCGACGTGGTGTTTCTCGATCTTGGCCGCCTCGTCGACTGCCGCGTTGAGCACCTTGGCCGCTTCCGACTTGTTGCCGGCCTTGCACAGCGCCGATCCGACGTCGGTCATCGCCTTCACTCGCACGGCCGGGTCCGGCTCGGCCGTGGCGATGTCCTGCATTTCCTGGACGACGCGCTTCACCTCATCGCCCTTCTTCATCGCCGTAAATCCGGCCGCCACTTCGCGCAATAGGTCGACCTTGACGGAAGTCTCCGTCGCCGACACCGCCGCCTCCTCGGCCTGCTTGAGCACGTCGGCGGCCGTGCCGTTATCGCCCGCGGCCGCGTAAGCTTCGCCCACGGCCCGCAACTGCCGGACCTTCGTCCCCACCTCTTCGATCTTGAGGGCGGCTTCTTTGGCTTTGCTGGCGGCTTTCTTGGCGTCGGAATTGTGCCCGATCAAGGCGAGTGCCTTGGCAACGGCTGCCTGGCATTTGGCACGTTGTACCACGTCCGTAACCTGGTCCGCGGCCTTGGCGGCCGCATTAGCCGCCTCTTCAGCGAACTGCGGTGCGCCCTTGTCGTGCGCGTTTTCTGCGATCCTCGCCAATTCCAAACAACGTCGGTCGGGCGGGCCTTTCGGAGCATCGTCGATTTGCTGTCTCCATGACTTGCCGCCTTCGTCGCCGCCGCACCCACCGCACCCGCACATTGCAACAGAAGCCAAAAGAACCGAGACCCAAACGCAAACACGGCTATTTAACCCAGCGCCCTGCATGTTCCGTCCTTTGTAACTGTATCTTCTGTGTTCCGAAAACGTTCCACTCAACCTAATCGTCCGAACGGGCCAACCCTATTGCCGCCCAGCGAGTCGTCGATCCCCTCAAAAATATACGAGCCCAAACCAGTCGCGGCGAGCCGCTCGCCTGGGGCGGTTGGTCGCGACGTGCTCTCGATCTACGGCTCAAAACACCGGAGCCAGGCTCTTGAGCCGCGCTTCCGCCAGCGCCATCAACTCGTCCTCGGCGGCTTCGTCCGCCGCTTCGTAGGTCACGGAGAATCGCAGATACGCCCCCGCGTCGTCCCACGGCACCGTGACGATCGAATGCTCGGTGATGATGAACTGGCTGGCCGCCTCGGCCGAGTCGAACGTCCGACCGTCGGCCAAGCCCTTCGGCGATCGGGCGTACAAAAAGTACGT